>CALFWB010000021.1 GCA_937928795.1 uncultured Anaerolineales bacterium | reverse complement strand
GCTTTAGCCTGTGCCATGACGGGCTGAAGCCCATGTTACGAAACTTTGCTCTTTCTTGCTCAAAGACGAACAAATGTGCGAACTTAGAATTGCCGGTCGCATTATCGTCTGCCATTCCGTTTTTAGATACCAGAAAATTTGCTTGACAAGATGCAAAAATCGATGTATCTTCATTGTAGAAATAATGACGATTCGGAGGTTGATTAAGATGCTGGCAAAAATTCAAAAATGGGGAAACAGCCTTGCCCTTCGCATTCCTAAGATGATCGCAATTGAAGCAAACCTAGCTGAAGAGAGCCAGGTCGAAATTCACATTGTCGATGGGAAGATCGTTGTCTCGCCCTTGCTACACCCACAGTACAAGCTAGAGGACTTGTTAGCAGGGATAACCGTAGAAAATTTGCACAGTGAAATGGATACAGGCAAGGCGGTTGGCAATGAAGTCTGGTGAGGAAAACCTCTATGTTCCGCAGAGAGCAGATATTGTGTGGCTGCACTTCAATCCACAAGTCGGGCATGAGCAAGCCGTCTGGCGACCAGCTTTGGTTCTCTCTCCCAAGGAATATAACCAGAAGGTGGGCTTGGCATTGTTTTGCCCAATTACCAAGCAAACCAAGGGATATCCTTTCGAGGTCATCATCCCAGAAGGTTTGGGGGTGCAGGGAGTGATATTATCTGATCAAGTAAAGAGCCTAGATTGGCGGGCGAGAAAAGCTGGGCTTATTTGCCATTTGCCGCCTGAGAGCTTTAACGAGGTAGTGGGCAAATTGAGCACGCTAATCCAATCGCTCTAGCAAAAGGGCGGAAGCCCTCTCAATTCCTCAATAGATAGCTCCATAGCTCTAGCCTTTCTGATGAAACGGCTTTTCTGCGGTATAATACAGAGTGTACCTATCCAAATAAAGGTGGCGACACATGGCATTCGATCGTTTCGGCCGTAAACTCCATTACCTCCGCATCAGCCTAACTGACCATTGTAATCTGCGCTGCGTTTACTGCATGCCCGAAGAGATGGCCTTTCGTCCCAATCATGAATTGATGCAGGACGAAGAAGTGCTCCGGTTAGCCAAGTTGTTTGTGCGTTTGGGTTTTGACAAAATCCGCCTGACAGGCGGCGAACCAACCGTGAGGATGAATGTGGTCGAGCTCGTGCGCGAAATTGCCGCCATCGAGGGTCTGAAGACGCTAACGATGACCACGAACGGTATCCTCTTGCCCAAATTAGCGCGCAAGCTAAAAGAGGCCGGCCTACACCGCGTGAACATCAGTTTGGATACCCTCCAAGCAGATAAATTTCAGACCCTTACCCGTTGGGGAAAGTTAGCGGATGTCTGGGCAGGCATCCGCGCCGCAGAAGAAGCCGGCTTGACCCCGGTGAAAATCAACGCCGTTGTCGTGCGCAACTACAACGAGGAAGATGTGGTAGAGATCGCTCGCCTGACCCTTGACCATCCGTGGCAAGTGCGCTTTATCGAGATGATGCCTCTTGGCGGCGCCACCGAATTTCAACAACAGCAATTGGTCACCATGGATGAAGTCTTTGGGATGGTAGAAGCCGCCTTTGGAACGCTAGAGACCCTGCACGATGGCGAGCTGGATGGCGAGGCGCGCGTTTATCGCATTCCCGGCGCACAAGGGGAAGTGGGGTTTATTGCCTCGGTGACCAAACCCTTCTGTGCTTTGTGCACACGGGCAAGGCTAACCGCTGATGGCAAACTGCGCTTGTGCCTGCTGCGCGAAGGAGAGGTCGATTTGCTGACTCCTCTGCGGCACGGGGCGAGCGAAGAAGAATTGCGCAAAATGATTTTGGACGGCTTGTGGGAGAAACCGTGGGGGCATGGTTTGGCGCAAAATGAGATTGCCCTCAATCGCGTGATGAGCGAAATCGGCGGTTGAGGTTTCTCAGAGCTCTTTTTCGAGTACATCCTTGATATCGAAGTGATAAGCATCCAGCGAAACGTTCAGGTCTTGAATAAACGCCGTCAAAGACCCGATTAGAGAAAGCATACAAGCGATGAAAAGCGCAATCAGCAGGGCGGCAATTTCCCAATGAAAGAGGGCGGTCAGAAAGATAACGATGACCAAAATGGCCGCCAGTAGAACACTGAGCGCAGCAAGGGTAATGGCGCGGCGGATCAAGGCAGCGCGACGGTTGAGAATGGTCAACTGACGGAGAATTCGCTCTTGGTCCGCCTTTGGATTGGTGCGATACTCTTGGGCAAGACCGCGCCCGCGGTCGATCACCCGTCCCAGACGGTTGGTCATGGTGAGTAACAATAACCCGACGCCAGAAACCAAAATAACCGGCCCGACCGCGGTTTGAAGAATCGGGATCAACTGTTCAACGCTGGGGGTGGGCATAAAAAGATTATAACATTGCGGAAGAAGCAAACCTGCGGTTAGGGACACGGATTAACATCCCTTCTTCACCCCCTCTTCACAAATTTTTCATATCTCATTGCTATCCTTTACGCAGATCAAGCAAAAATTTCACTCATGGAGGTAGAACATGCTTAAGAATCTGATGTTAATGGCACTGGGTGCAGTCATCGCAATCGTAATTCTAGGCGCTGCCGGGCTCGCCTATGCACAGACCCAAACGCCTCCCACCGGCCTTGCTCCATATAACCAGCCCTTTGGTGGAATGGGACGCTGGAATGGCAGCGGGATGATGAGGTATGGGAATCAAAGCGAGCAGTTCGGTTTCATGCACGAAGAATTCTTAGCAGCTATGGCGCCTAAATTGGGGATGAGTGTTGAGGCTCTTCAGGCGGAACTGGCCGGTGGAAAGACCCTTTGGCAGATCGCTGCCGAGAAGGGAATTGCCTTTGCAGAGTTCCAAACCCTATGGCTGGAAGCCAAAAAGGAAGCCCTGTCCAACTTAGTTGGCAAAGGCGTGATCACTCAAGCCCAAGCCGATTGGATGCTTTCACGCATGAATAGGATGTTCCAAAACGGACGCGGCTTTGGAGGCGGAATGGGGCTTGGTTGTGGTGGTAGTTGGGCAGGCCCACGCAACCGTTGGGCACCAACGCCCAACCCTTAGACAGTAAGTGAACCACCGTATAAATAAAAATACACATTTTTCCGTACATACATAAAAAGCTGTAGCACAACTCTTTGGAGTTGTGCTACACGTCCTTAATGCCCAGAATGATTGAAGCTTTTAGGGGCAAAGGTGCTTTGCGTGCCTAAGGTTGGAAGGAGGATTTCTGCTTTCTAACTCACTTTCCTTTGGCTCTTTTCTTTTCCCGGTTTCCAATAGAGAACAGCCCTCCAAAACTCTTTCGTGCAAACATGGATTTATTATATGCAAAAATTTCCATTTTGGGTTATAATCTTTGTGTCAAATCGCACAAATTGTTATTGGTGGTGAGGACGACAATGCAGACGCAAGACGCTATCTCTCTCTTTGCACAATTCTTTCAGAAAAGTTTACCTCTTTTCCCCTCTCGCGCTGAGGCAGCCGTTTTCGGGAGCGAACTCGAGAAACTAAAGTCGGATCGTTTTCGCTACACCCTTTCGGTGGATGCGATGATTCTGATCAGCCACATGATCGAAGATGCAGCCGCCCAATCTCAACGCCCGGTCCAACTTCATGTTTGCTTTCAATACCTTTCTCGTCTTCAGGATCAGTACGAACGCTATAGCGGGCTTACGCCAAAGCTCGAAGGCCTTTGGCTTTATGCGGTCTCAGATGACCGCTTGCCTAACTGGAAGAAGATGACTTTTATTGATCTCGCAGGGCATCCATTTGTGGATTATTGGTTCGTTATTGCTTACGGAGCCGGTGTGAGCATGACGTTGCTGGCTGAAGAGAAAAAGACAGAACTCCGCCAAAAAATAACCGAGCGCGTGTATGAAGGGCTTTACACGTTTGATGAGCAAATTGCCTACAAGGTGCTTAGCCTTCTCCATATGAACTTTCCTGACAAAGTGCCTGTTCCTATCCCGCCCGAGCTCCTTTAGGGTCAGTGAGTCAAGAGGTAAACGCAACGCCGGCCGAATTGCCGGCGTTTTTTCCTGTAAATATAGTTAGATTGCTCTTCGAGGAAAGCAAATCACTCGATATTTACCTTAAGACCCGTAAAGCCATCGGGATAAAATAAAAATCCGCCAATCTTCTCGTCAGGTATAATTTAAGCTTATACAATTGTGATTGAGGGTAGCCGTATGAAGAAGATTCCAGTTTCTGTCCTTGGAGCGACCGGTGTGGTCGGGCAACGCTTTGTCCAGTTGTTGGATGGGCACCCGTGGTTTGAAGTGGTGACGCTAACCGGTTCGGATCGCTCGGTGGGAATGACTTACGCCGAAGCTTGCCATTGGGTTTTGACGAATCCAATGCCCGAATGGGCAAGGCAGATGCGGATTGTGGAAACCGATCCGCACAGCGTTCAGACACCGATTGCTTTCTCTGCTTTGCCCACTCAATCTGCTTGGGAAGCCGAAGCGCGTTTAGCACAAAGCGGGGTGTTGGTCTGCTCGAATGCCTCTGCCTATCGCATGGAGCCCGATGTTCCCCTTTTGCTTCCTGAGGTGAACGCCGATCACATCGCTCTCTTAGCGCATCAACGAAAACAGCGGGATTGGAGCGGGGGTATTCTAACCAACGCCAATTGCACCTGCACCGGCATGACCATTGCGCTAAAAGCCCTGAACGATGCTTTTGGGGTAGAGCAAGCCTTTGCGGTGTCTATGCAAGCCATCTCCGGGTCAGGCTATCCGGGGGTCGCTTCGCTGGATATCTACGATAACATTTTGCCCTACATCGCCGGGGAGGATGAGAAAGTGGAACAGGAGCCGCTAAAGATCTTGGGGACTTTGCGAGACTCCAAAATTGAATTTGCGCCGTTGGTTATTTCGGCTCACACCAATCGGGTTGCGGTCACCGAAGGGCATACGGTGTGCCTCAGTGTGAAGTTGCGATCGGCAACAACCCCTGAGGCAGCCAAACAGGTGATGAGCGCTTACCAAC
Source organism: uncultured Anaerolineales bacterium (assembly GCA_937928795.1). GTDB lineage: Bacteria > Chloroflexota > Anaerolineae > Anaerolineales > UBA4823 > NAK19. The sequence continues at coordinate 7,197 of CALFWB010000021.1, read as the reverse complement.
CGCCGAAGGTATGCACAGACTTGCCTTCTACACCTCGCCCGGTCATGCGCGTCTTAGAAGAAATCGATCGTCCACAACCCCGTTTGGATCGGGATTTTGGCAATGGAATGGTGACAACGGTTGGGAGGGTGCGCTCGGACCCGATTTTCGGCTTGAAATTTACGGTTCTTTCGCATAACACCATCCGTGGCGCTGCGGGTGGCTCTATTTATAATGCCGAACTTGCGGTTGCATTGGGTTATGTGTAAATGACCAAAATCTTGATCATCGAAGATGAAGTCGAATTAGTCAAAGTGCTACGCTCTTACCTTGAGCAGAGCGGCTATCAGGTGATCGAGGCGTTGCGCGGGGATAAAGGACTGGTGCTGTGGGAACAACATAAACCCGATCTGGTCATCCTAGACCTAAATTTGCCGGGCATGGATGGGCTGGATGTCGCCCGCCACATCCGCCAAAAAAGCGACACTCCCATCTTGATGCTAACGGCGCGAGTGGAGGAGACTGACCAGATTGTCGGACTGGAGATTGGCGCAGACGATTACGTAACCAAACCTTTTTCTCCCAAGGTGGTGGTGGCGCGGGTCAGAGCGCTGTTGCGGCGGGCGGCTGGCGAGCGGTCGAAAGGACAAGTGATGCGCGTGGCAGATCTTGAGATCGATATTGAGGCTCATGCCGTACGACGCAGTGATCAAGAAATTGAACTCTCCCCGACCGAATTTAACCTCTTAGTCGTTATGGCAAGCCAACCGGGACGCGTCTTTAGCCGTTTGCAGTTGTTAGAAGCCTCTCAGGGGGTGGCTTACGAAGGCTATGAACGCACCATTGATGCTCACATCAAGAATTTGCGCGCCAAGTTAGAAAAAGATCCAAAAAACCCTCAATATATTGAAACGGTCTTTGGAGTTGGCTATCGCTTTACGCGAACAAGTGAATCATGACGAGAAAATTTATCTTGGCGTTTGCCAGTATTGTCCTGTTTTCTATCGGAATGATGATTTGGATTGCGCGCCAAACCACGGCCAGCGAAGTACGGGCCTTTATGTTTCCCGGCGGCATGGTCAGCCGTGAAGAAATAGTTCAGGCCTTAACAGAGTACTTCCAGTCCCATGGATCGTGGGAAGGAGTAGAGACCTTGTTCATGCGAGGCATGGGGGAAAGAGGATATGGTTGGCGCAACCGTGGGGGAATGCAAGGTGAGAGCGGGATGATGCATGGGATGATGATGAACCAACGCATTCAGATCGCCGATGCGCAGGGGATCGTGGTTTACGATAGTTGGGAGCGTAGTCTGAGGACGAAATGGGATGCGCAGACCCTAACCTTTGCCGACCCGATCCGCATTGGGAAGCAAACGGTTGGCTATCTTCTCATAGAAGGAGGAATGAACTTCAGCCGCGCCGATGAAAGCCGTTTGGTGCAACGGTTGAATCGGGTGGCGGTCATTGCAGCAGCCATCGCCGGTGGGATTGGGCTGCTGGTTGCGATCTTGCTTTCCTACAGCTTAGGGCGGCCTATTCGTCAACTCACTCAAGCAGCTAGCCGAATTCGGGCCGGTGATCTTTCCAAAAGGGTAGAAGTTCGCAGCCGCGATGAAATCGGTATTCTTGCCGAGACGTTTAATCAAATGGCCGATGCCCTAGAAAAAGCAGAACAAACGCGCCGTAACATGACTGCAGATATTGCCCATGAGCTCCGCAATCCCCTTGCCGTTCAGCGGGCTCACCTGGAGGCGTTGATGGATGGAATCTACCCTTTGTCGCTCGAGAATTTGCAAACTGTTTTGGAGCAAAATCACTTGCTTACCCGTCTGGTAGAGGATTTACGCACCTTGGCGCTTGCCGATAGCGGGCAGTTGACCCTTGAAAGATCGACCCTAGATATAGCCGAATTGATCCGGCGCGTCTGCGATCATTTCGGCGCTCAGGCTGCAGAGCGGCAAATTGAGATCGTTTTACCACAACGATCCAGCAATCATACCCCCACACTCCAAGTGCTTGGCGACCCGATTCGATTGGAGCAAATTTTGGTCAATCTCCTCTCGAATGCCCTAAGGTACACCCCGGCCGAGGGTAGAATCGAGATCGGTTTAGAAGAGAGCCAAGATCAGGTTAAGATTACGGTCAAAGATAGCGGCCCCGGCATCCCTGAAGCAGATTTGCCCTATATTTTTGAGCGTTTTTACCGGGCTGACCGCTCCCGAAGCCGATCCGAAGGCGGAAGCGGGCTCGGATTGGCGATCGCCCGCAATTTAGCCCTTGCTCATGGAGGTCATCTGGAGGCTGCCAACTCCCCACAAGGAGGTGCAATTTTTACCCTCACCTTGCCGAAAGCCGCGAGAAAAATCAGCTAAACGAACAGGAAATGAAAGCTGCCAATAACGTTATCCGTTTCCTTGAACAGCGCAAAGTCAATTTTCGCCGTTTTGATTTATCCCCCGAAAAACGCGGCGCAGTAGAAACGGCCGTTTTATTGGGCGTGCCGCCCTCATTGGTGTACAAGACCATCGTGGTCACTCGCTTGGAGCGAGGCAGGAACATTTTGGCAATTGTGCCGGGGGATCAGGAAGTGGACCTAAAGGCATTGGCAGCAGCCCTCAACGAGAAAAAACTCCATATCCCGACCGAGAAGGACGCCGAACGGATCACCGGCTTGCAAGCCGGCGGGATTTCCCCGCTGGCTCTACTCAACCGTGGCTTTCAAATGGTGATCGACTCATCTGCAGAGACTTTGCCGGAAATCATCATCTCCGGCGGGCAGCGAGGCTTAATGATCGCTCTCTCCCCGCAAGACTTAGCCAATTTGACCAAGGCAAAGTTCGCCCCGATTATCCGCCGCATCTTGTGGGAATAGAATCCCTGAGTTCATTGCAAAAACCTCAACTTCTAACACGAAGCCGCTAAGACCCAAAGAAAATCAAAGTTCACATAGGAAAAACAAACCTTGCGCTGTTAAGTCCTGTCCTTTTGTCAATTTTGTTTCAGCACCATATAGTTTAGTTGCTTAAGAACTCAAAAAAATACCCTATGGCGGTCGCTTTCTCGAGAATTCGTGAGTTGCGTTCTCCCAAACTGCCGTTATAATTTGGTTGAATATCGAATAGCTTGCCGTCAGCAAGGCGACCTTCTCTGATTGCAGCCATCTTAAGAAAAACGCTGGAGGAACAGGCGATGAGCGATCCGACCACGGTTGATCGATCCTATCCGATGATCGTCACTCGCGACGTCCACAAATGGTATGGGCATTTTCATGCCCTGAAGGGAATCAGTCTGGAGGTTTACAAAGGCGAAGTGGTGGTTATTTTTGGACCGTCGGGTTCGGGAAAATCCACCTTCATTCGCACCATTAACCGTTTGGAAGAACATCAACAGGGTCAAATCATCGTTGATGGGATTGAATTGACCAATGATATGCGCAATGTCGAGCGGGTGCGCATGGAAACCGGCATGGTCTTTCAATCCTTTAACCTTTTTCCCCACCTGACCGTGCTCCAAAACATTACCCTTGCTCCGATTTGGGTGCGCAAATGGAAAAAGGAGAAAGCGGAAGAGATTGGGATGCAACTGCTTCAACGGGTGGGCATTCCCGAACAAGCCCATAAATACCCAGCCCAACTTTCCGGCGGGCAGCAACAACGGGTGGCAATCGCCCGCGCCTTGGCGATGCAGCCGAAAATTATGCTTTTTGATGAACCGACTTCCGCCCTTGACCCAGAGATGATCAAAGAGGTGCTGGATGTCATGATCGAGTTAGCCCGCAGCGGCATGACCATGATGGTCGTCACGCATGAGATGGGTTTTGCCAAAGCAGTAGCGCACCGGATGTTCTTTTTCGATGACGGCAAAGTGGTCGAAAGCGGCACGCCGGAGGAGATCTTCTCCAACCCGCAACACGACCGAACGAAACTCTTCTTATCGCAGATTTTAACCCACTAACCAATTCAGAAGTGAGCTCACCCTTTGACGACGGCAAGCGGCACCAAGCGAGCGACTTTGCGGGCGATGCCGGCTCCGACAACCGTTTGGACGACATCGTCCACATCTTTATAGGCTTCGGGTGCTTCTTCGGCTAAGCCGGCCATCGACCCTGCTCGAACGTGAATGCCGCGGCTTTTCAAGGCAGCGCGCAACTCCTCGCCCCAAATCTTCTTTTTGGCTTGGGCGCGGCTCATCGTCCTGCCGGCGCCGTGACAGGTAGAGGCAAAGGATCGCCGCGTGCTTTCTTCTGTGCCTAGCAACACCCACGAGGCAGTGCCCATACTGCCCGGCACCAAAACCGGCTGTCCAATCGGGCGGTATTCGGGCGGCAGGTCTTCAAAGCCCGGACCGAAGGCGCGCGTTGCCCCTTTGCGGTGGACACAAACTTTGATCTTTTCACCGTCGATCTCATGCACTTCAATTTTCCCCATATTGTGGGCAATATCATAAACCTGATGCAAATGCCAATTCCCAACCTTGCCGGCTAGGGCTTCTTCAAAGGCGCGCCGCGTGTAGTGGGCAAGGACTTGACGGTTGGCAAAGGCGTAATTCGCCGCACAACGCATGGCTTTTAGATAACGTTGTCCTTCGGGAGAGGTCAGCGGCGCACAGACCAACTCGCGGTCAGGCAATTGGATGCCATAGCGCTTGACGGCCGCCTGAAATTCATCAACGTAATCGCTGCAAATTTGATGTCCAAAGCCGCGCGAGCCACAGTGGATTTGAACCACTATACATCCCTCTCTTAAGCCCATGATCTCGGCCGCTTGCAAATCGTAGATTTGTTCGATCAGGTCAACTTCGAGGAAGTGATTGCCTGCGCCGAGGGTGCCTAATTGGTCACGGCCGCGTTCTCGGGCACGCTTGCTAATCGTTTGCGGGTCGGCGCCATCCACACAGCCACCCTCCTCGGTTCTGGCGAGATCGGCTTGCGTGGCATAGCCATTTTTCAATGCCCAGCGACTGCCGTTGATGCAGACGTTATCCAACTCTTTATCGCTTAGGCGAAGATGCCCTTCTTTGCCGACCCCGCTAGGGCAATTGCGGTCTAAAGCCTGAGTCAGTTCCTCAAGAAAAGGAGCCACTTCATCTACATCAATCTGGGAAGCCAGTAAGCGTACCCCGCAATTGATGTCATAGCCGATGCCGCCCGGTGAGATCACGCCTTCGGGATAGCGGGTGGCGGCAACACCCCCAATTGGGAACCCATAGCCCTGGTGCATATCTGGCATGACAAGGACATGTCCTACCAAGCCGGGCAAGGTGGCGGAATTGACCGCCTGTTGCAGCGATTCATCCACCATTGCCATCTCCAATAAGCGGCGGGTGGCAAAGATGCGCACCGGCACCTGCATTTTGGGATTGACCGATTTGGGAATTTCCCATTCATAATCGCTAATCCGAATCAAGTCAGAAAGCTTGACCATACGCCTCCTCCTCTAACCGAACACCACTCATATTCTCGGATATTGCACTCTAAAAAACCCGAGACTTCACTCATGAATTTGGGCTCATTTGCACCACAGATATATTTGGGCGCAAGCGATTGTTGGACTAAATATTATACTGGATTTCGAGGGCAATCTTCCCGTCAACTGAGACTGGCAAGAGCCAGCCATTCCAAATCTGTAGATTGTTTTGCTCTTAGCAAGGTGGAAGCGGCTTTCTGTAGCAGGTGCTTCAGCCTGTTTCACCTTTGCAGATGCTAAAACTTGTGTTATTTTGCACAAATTGTGTTGAACTGATCCAAACGCCTGCCCTTGTGTTGTTTTCGTTGGGCAGGCGTTGGTTTAGGGATTCTGCTCGATCAATTTTCTTAGCTGACTTTGAAGGTCTCTTTCTCTTTATGGTTTGTATGATTTATGGACCGATTATCACCATCGAGGCGAAATTCCGCTACGATTTGTTGGAGGGTGCGCGCCATTTCGGCTAGGGATTGGGCGGCGGCGTTGACTTCCTCGACCTGAGCGCTCATTTCTTCCGACGAGGCAGAAACCTCTTCGATGGCAGCGCTGTTTTCTTCGCTCACGCTGGCGATGGTCTCAATGGCTTGGGTGACTTGGGTCGAGCTGGCAGCCATTTCTTCAGTAGCAGCGGTATTTTCTTCGACAACCGCCGAAACGGCATCCATCGCATCCACCAATTCATTGGCGGCGGTTTCCATCTTTTGGGCAGCTTGGGCTGCTTGATTGGCTTGCTCGACCACGGATTGCACAGATTTTTGAATTTCTTGGAGGGCAAAGCCGGCATTGCCGGCTCTGGCGGCTTCTTGTTCCACTTCGGAAGAACTATCTTGCATGGCTGTAACAGCTTCGGCGACCGTGGCTTGGATATCCTTGATAAGTGCGCCGATTTCCTTGGTGGCTTGGGCAGCCCGTTCGGCTAATTTTCTTACTTCGTCGGCAACAACCGCAAAACCTTTGCCATGTTCGCCGGCCCGGGCAGCTTCGATAGCAGCATTGAGAGCGAGAAGGTTGGTTTGAGAAGCGATATCTTCAATCGTTTCAACGATAGCGCCAATTTGATTGGAGCGTTCGCCCATATTTTGCACCTTTTCGGCCGAGAAGGCAACTTTATGTTTGATGTTTTCCATGCCTTGAATGGTTTGTTCAACAGTTTTGCGGCCTTGTTCAGCAGCTTGAGAGGCGGTGCTGGAGTCTTGGCTCACTTTTTGGGCGTTAGCGGCTACTTGTTGGATGGCCGAGGTGATCTCATGAACAACTTGCGATGCTTTGCCAACCGCTTCTGCTTGTTCTTGAGCGCCGCGGGCAACGCCGTTGATGGCGCGGGTCATCTGTTCTACTGAGGAGGCGGTTTGGTTGATGGATTCGGCTTCTTGGGAGGCGCCACGGGCGACCTGCTGGATGGTGGCAGCGATCTGATTGGTGGCGCGGCCAGATTGGTCGGCGGAGGCGGCTAATTGATCGGATGCGCTGAGGAGGGTTGTGGCTTGGTGGGCGATCTCGCCCAGCGTCTGACGCAAGATGGCTAGCATCTGGACCAGGCTATGGCCGAGAACGTCCTTTTCGGATTTGGGTTGGATGGATACCGTGAGGTCTTTAGCAGCCAAATGTTGAGCGACTTGGGCAACGTTGCGTTGGTACTCGGCGACTGTGCGGAAGGCGTCGGCCAGTTTACCGATCTCGTCTTTACTTTTCACATCGAGTGATTGGCTAATGTCACCTAATGCAAAGGTGGCAGCGAACTGACTCATCTGCTGGAT
>CALFWB010000020.1 GCA_937928795.1 uncultured Anaerolineales bacterium | reverse complement strand
CACGATCACCTTCTCGCGACCAACTTATGTCTTTCGCAATCGTTAGGTTGAATAGCTAGCTGTTTTCTTTGTAGAGCGGAGGGTATTAAATCATAAACTAAGGGCACATGTTGAGAAGCTCAGTGTGCCCTTTTTTTATTCATATTCAGGAGGGGTTGTCCATGAAAGAAAGTCGCTTGCTGAAGTGGGTGGGGATCGCGCTCTCGCTCACTCTGGTTTTGGTTAGCTTCTTGTTTCCCGGCAGACTTCCTAACCACAAAGCGCCAACCGCCGTTTTATCGCTCGATAACTCAAAAAGGATTACTTCCATTTCCTCTCCGCCGCTCATTCTACCCAACCTCGGGCAATATCCGCCCGAGGTTCTTTTTGTGGCGCAGCAGGGAAGTCTCACGCTGTGGTTTACCGCCAATGCGATCTGGTTTTCGCTGGTCTATTCTGAACCAACCCAAGTCCAGGATGACAATAAACGGCCAAGTAAGTTTCCCCCTCTATCTTTGCCCAGCAAGACAATCCATTGGAAGCTTTCCTTTGTCAAGAGCAACCCCCAAGTTGTCTTGTCAGCCGATGCACCGCTTGCGGCAAGGTTCAACTTTCTAAAGGGCAACGATCCTGCCCGTTGGGTGACCGAAGTGCCAGCCTACTCACGACTGGTCTACCAAGAGTTATATGCTGGGTTGGACTTGGTCATTGGGTTCGGTCGGCGTGGCTTGGAATGGAGCTTTGTCGAGCAAGGAAGGCAAACCAAACAAGCCTTCGCAAAGCCCACGCTCAGGCTGGAAGGTCTGGAGGCGGTTGAATTGAAAGGAGAACAGATCACTATACATACACCCGCCGGAAGTCTCCGCCTTCCGCTACCGCAATCGCCGCGGGAGTTAGAGATCGGATGGGAGACGCCGCAGGGCGAAGAGCAAGTGAGCGTAATCCAAGCGGATGGAGTTGAAGGGAGTCAAGCGGGAGGCGGTGGACTGCGCATAGCCAGTTTGAATAGGAGTAGTCAAGCAATGCTTGCTCCGCCTAGAGCCTTTGGGCAAGATAACGCCGCTGAATTGGTCTTCAGCACCTACTTGGGAGGCAGCGGGAATGAAATCGCTTATGATGTAGCGGTGGATTCGCAGGGATATATCTATGTGGTAGGTTCAACGACCTCATTGGATTTTCCGGGAATCAATAGCCAGAGTTATGGTCCTCAGCATAACGGCGATCATGATGTATTCGTCAGCAAATTATCTCCCGATGCTACCCAGTTAATCTACAGCACCTACATCGGTGGATCAGCTCTTGATCGGGCTTATACTTTGGCACTTAGTGAGGATGGTAAAGCGGTCATCGGCGGCGTGACCGCTTCAAGTGGTTTTCCAAAAACACACGGTAATTATGGCGGCATTGGGGATGGTTTTTTATTGCGCCTTTCTGCTCAGGGCGACCAATTGGATTTCAGCCGCGTTATGGGGGGAAACCAATTCGATGCTATCAATGACTTGGTTTGTGCCGCAGACGGAACGATCTACGTCACTGGCGAAACGGCATCGGGTGATTTTCCCATTGATTATGGACATTTGGGCGGTAAGGATTGCTTTGCGCTCAAGCTCTCAGCAGAGGGAGATGCTTTCCAATCGGTGGGATTACTCAGCGGCTCGGCGGATGACGTTTGTTATGGGATTGATCTCGGCACAGCCAATCGGGTGACAGTGGGTGGCTCAACGAATTCGCAAAATTTTCCTACAACCGAAGGGGCTTATGCTGCACAATATCGAGGAGGACATGCGGATGGCTTTCTGGCTGAATTGGATATGAGCCAATTTTCAGCTCCCCTCTTATATAGTTCCTACATCGGCGGAAGCGGCTGGGATGAGGTGCTGGACATCCAAAATCAAGGGGAATTTTCTTTTTTAACGGGCTTTACCGCCTCAAACGACTTTCCTGTGGCTTCGGCATATGACTCGACTTTTGGAGGAATATATGATGCTTTCGCAATGAAATTCAACTCCTCTTCAGGAGTAGCTTTCAGCACTTATCTCGGCGGAGGTGCTTTGGATATCGGGAGGGCAATTGCGGTAACCGCAGACGGCGAAGTGCTGGTGACGGGTAATACCTTCTCCTCAGACTTTCCCACGACCCAGTCAGCCCTTTATCGAACCTCTCGCGGTGGTGAGGATGCCTTTATCGTGAAGTTAGGCTCGGTAGGGAATGAATTGTCCTACAGCACTTACTTCGGTGGCAATGGCCTTGACCGCGGTTATGGCATCGATCTGGGCAACGATCCACGTCCCTACATTGTAGGTCAAACAGAATCGGATAACCTCCTGCTTTCCACTTTGGCAGCAGATACCACGTTTCAGGGAGGAAGTGAGGCTTTTTTGCTCATGCTTGCGATGGGTTTCTTCCCCACTCCGACCCCATCGCCAACCGGCACGCCAAGCCCCTCCCCAACCGAGACTAGAACGCCCACACCAACACGCACGATCACACCCACCCACACGATGACGCCCACCCGAACACCGACGCCCACCCGTACTTTAACCCCGACCCGCACTGAAGCCCCCACGATGACCATGGTGCCAACCGCCACAACCCGGCCCGTTCAGCTAAATTTCCATATATTTCTCCCGTTGATCCATCGAGGTGATCCTTCAGGCGGAGAATGAAGCCAACCTTGGAAACAAGTTAAGCTGGCAGGTGTTTTCAAACGCCTGCCAGCTTTTTTATATCCCAGATTAAGGACGCCAAGTGGCAATTTGAGATATAATCCTCTCTAAGTTTTTGGAAAAGAACTAACAAACAGTGACCATTGAGATGATGCCTGACGAATGCAGGCGATTATCGTTCGAGAAAAAGGAAATAAGATGCGGCGACCTTATCTTCTCTTCGCCTTAGATGGCTTACTGACCTTGATCTCCTTCTTGCTCGCCCTGATGTTGCGTTTTGAATTCAACGCCATCGACTATTTTCTTCAGGCGATGCTACCGGTCATCATTGCGGGAGTGATGATCCGACCGATCACATTTGCCGTAGGTGGCATATATCGTCGCGTTTGGCGGTATGCCAGCACTCGGGATTTTTTCCATCTTGCTCTGGCGGTCTTAGTGGGTTCGATCATCATTTCCGTTATTGCTTTTTCGCTTTATCCTCGTTTCGTTTATACCCTGCCGCGTTCCGTATTAGGCATTGAGTTTGCCTTGAGTCTGATTTTGCTTGGCGGTTTGCGAGTTGTCTTCCATCAATTTGAGCGCTATCCGGGAGACATCCTTTGGCGGCGGGTGAAACTTGACCCCGCTCGAAAAGTGCTGATTGTGGGAGCCGGCAATGCCGGTGTGCAAATGTTGCGCGAAATTCAATCCAACCCCCAATTAGGCTTGAGCGCCATTGGCTTTGTGGATGATGATCCCCGCAAAATCGGGCAAAGGGTCTTTGGGCTTCCTGTAGAAGGTCCGATTATCAACCTACCTAAAATAGCCGCCCAGCGTCAAGCCGAAGCGGTGATCATTGCCATCCCCAGTGCACCACAGCAGACGATTCAAAACATCAAAAGCTTATGCCACGAAGCTCAATTGCCTTACTCCACCATGCCCCCGCTCAGCAGCTTTCTGCAGGTTGAGGAAGATCAACCTTCCACGCTCTTGAAGGTACCGATGGCACTGCCGGATATCACTGGCGAAGAGATCGAAGCGGTAGTACGGGTGATGCAATCGCGCAATCTCTCGATCGGCTCACAGACGATGGCCTTTGAGAAATACGCTGCTTCAGTAGCTCGTGCGGAACACGCTGTGGCGGTGATTAATGGGACGGCGGCTTTGCATCTCTGTATCGTCGCCGGCGGAATTGGATCGGGTGATGAAGTGATTACTTCTCCATTTAGTTTTGTGGCAACAGCCAACGTTGCGCTCTACGAAGGCGCAAAACCTGTTTTTGTCGATATTGATCCTGTAAGTCTGAACATCGATCCGAACCGTATCGAAGCTGCTATTACCCCGCGCACCAAAGCCATCCTTCCCGTTCACATTTTCGGCCAGCCAGCCGATATGGACCCAATCCTAGAGATTGCCGAGCGATATGGCTTGATTGTGATCGAGGATGCGTGCGAAGCCATCGGCGCAGAGTATAAGGGTCGTCGGGTTGGCGCTTTGGGCAAAGCTGGCGCCTTTGCCTTTTACCCTAATAAACAGATTACCACCGGTGAGGGTGCCGTTCTGGTCACCAACGACGAAAAATGGGCCGATTTGTTTCGCAGCTTGCGCAATCAGGGCCGAGATGTTTTTGATGGCTGGCTCAATCACTCTCGCTTAGGATACAACTACCGCATCTCAGAGATGAACGCTGCCGTAGGGGTGGTGCAAATGCGCCGCTTGGATACGCTATTGCGCAAGCGTGAGGAAGTGGCGGAAGAATATCGCAAACATTTGGTCAAAATACCGGGCGTATCTCCGCTGACGATTGTGCCCACAACGACCCGCATGAGCTGGTTTGTCTACCCGGTGCGCTTTGACGAGACGATCGATCGCAACTTGGTAATGGAAAAACTGGCTCAACGCGGTATTCCAGCTCGCCCCTACTTCACCCCCATCCATCTTCAGCCCTTTTATCGCGAGCGGTTTGGCTATAAAGAGGGAGATTTCCCCATTTCAGAGGCGGCTGGGAAATCAATTTTGGCGTTGCCTTTCTCTGCTCCAATGAAAGCTGAAGAAGTCCAGTTTGTTTGTGAAAACCTTGCCCAGGTTTTAGAAGAAATCCAACGTTAGGTAGGAAGATGAAGTCGGTTCTCTTTGTGTGTACTGCAAATATGTGCCGTTCTCCAATGGCACAGGGCTTGTTTCAAGCCCAGCTTGGTAATTTGGATGGCTGGCGAGTGGAGTCAGCCGGGGTTGCTGCCTTGGATGGTAGCCCTGCCAGCCAAAAAACCCTCCAAATTTTAGCCGAAAGAGGAATTGACCTCTCCTTTCATAGAGCCAGACAAATCGATCATCCTCTCATGGAGCAATTTGCGTTGATTTTGGTCATGGAGCAGCGGCACAAGAGCATCTTACAATCCCAATTCCCACAGTTCGCCTCAAAAGTCTTTCTCTTGAGTGAAATGGTGGGGGAGGAATGGGAGGTGGACGACCCAGGGGGTGGAACGCTTGAGGATTATCGCTATACTGCCTTTCAGATTGAAAGAGTTCTAAGGGAGGGCATAGCTCGGATTGAACAATTAGCGCAAGGAGCAGTTGGGTGAGTAGGATATTGGGATGGATATATTGTTCGACTCTCTATGAAGATATTAGCCGTAAGTGACACGGTAGTCCAATCCCTTTACTCCCCGCAGGTCAGCTCTCGGTTTCCAAAGGTTGATCTGGTGGTTAGCTGTGGAGACCTCCCCTATGAGTATCCTGAATATTTGACCAGTTTATTGAACGCTTCGTTGTATTTTATCCGCGGCAATCATGATCGCGCTGCCCAGAACCCGCTTCAACCCCATCCGGCGCCGCTGGGTGGAATTGATCTACATCGCCGTTCGGTTAATCACACCGGATTACTGCTTGCCGGCGTAGAGGGAAGTATTCGATATAAGGACGGTCCTTTTATGTATTCACAAAGCGAGATGTGGTTGCATGTTTTCCGTTTGATCCCGGCTTTATTGTTGAATAAAATCCGTCATGGGAGGTATTTGGATGTTTTTGTTACCCATGCCCCGCCCTTCGGCATTCACGATCAGGCGGATTACGCCCATCAAGGCATTCGGGCTTTTCGTTGGTTCGATACGGTCTTTCAACCGCTTTATCATCTGCATGGCCATATCCACCTGTATGGCAGAAATCAACGTCAGGTGAGTACTTTAGGTTCAACCCAAATCCTCAATTGTTACGGATTTCAAGAAATTGACGTCCCTAGCGACAAATCAGCAAGGGCAGGGTAGAGTTTCTGAGTAACTCGTCAACCACACTTCCAAGCAAAACTTGGACGAGAGGAGCATACCCGTAACCGCCAACGATCACAAAATCACACTCAGATTGAGAAGCTGTGGATAAGATCGCCTCAGTTACTGGCCCGCGGCGGTGAATATATTCAGCGTTGACCTTGCGATAGGTTAGATGCTTGCGGGCAATGTTCAGATACTTCTGAGCCCGAGCTGTTTTTTCATCAACGCTAAGAACGGTTAGGCCAATCGACCATTTTTTGGCTAAGTAGACGGCCAAATAAAGTGCTTCTTGAGCTTTGGGACTGCCATCAAAGGCAAGTAAGCCGTGCGAGAGCGGGGAAACAACCTGAGGGGTGGCGAGGATCGGTCGCGGGCAGCGCTGCACCAACTCTCGAAAACCAGAGGTCAAACGGTCAATTGGCAAAGGACCCGGTGGGTAGCGCACATTCATCACGACTAGGTCAATATATTGCGAGCGATCGCAAATCGTATCTGCAATATCTCCCTTAACGATGACGAGATCATGTGGGATGGATGAAGCCTGCAATCTCTCTTCAAAGGTCTGTTGAAGGCCGGACAAGTCAATGTCTGAAGAACTATTTTCGAGAACGTGGATTGCCCGCAGGGAAGCATTCTCCCGTTCAGCAACCTTCATGGCTTGTTGAATGGCGATCCATCCTCCGCTTTCCCCGTCAATGGGAACGAGAATGTCTTGGATGAGTGCAGATTGGCTAGCCACAGCAACGGTTCTTTGGCGCCATTCACCAGGGGGTGGGCCGCCCGAGAATTTTCCTCCAAATAAACGCAAGTCAATGTGCTCAAATGCCAAGCGCACGCGTTCACGGAGGTTTTTTTGCGCCCGATCCATCAGCGCTAGAACGGCTTTCTCTGTGCGAAGCTCCCAACCCAACTGTTTTTCGATCGCTGCGCGGTTTTCTGACATAAATAGATAGAGATCGGTTGGTGTTCGGTTTGGATAACTCCGCAAGATGCCCAACTCTACGACGCGTTTGATAATCGGAAGATAATAGCCGCTATACCAATCGGCAGCGGCTTCTTCAAAGGATATTTCCCGTTTTTGTTCAATCCCCATGAAGTAACGATGAACTTCTATATGCTCCAGTAATATTTTGTATTGACCGGCAATGGATACGCTCAAATCGGCATCGGGATAAAGCTGATCTAAGCGGGTTTTTTCCAAAAATTCCAAATATTCTTCTTTGATGATCAACGTATCTGGATCGATATCCGCCGTTAAGGGAACTCGGGATTTGACCTCGGTCACATAGGCTTGGATATGAGTTGCACCAAGCTGACGAGCTACGGATACCCGATGATTCCCGTCCTTGACAAAGTAGGCTTCCCCAATTTGGTAGACCTCAATGGGCGGAATACCTTCCAGTCCGGTAAAAGCCATGCGCACCCGTGCCCAGCGGTCTTTCATGTGATCTTGTTTGGGCAGAAAATCGCGCGTAAAGTCATGATAGCGTCCTAAACTACCGACAATTGCGTTTAGCGGGATTTGCTTCAAACCCCTTTCAATCATCCCTTGCGCTCTAAGCCGCTTCCGTACTTCCTCAAAATCCAATAATTCGGTTGGCTCACCTCTTAGCTTGGCTAAAAGCACTCTTAATTGGGCTTGATTGCGCGCCCGATGGAATTCGTTGATTGCTGTGCTATACGACTCAAGAGACTGATTCATGGCCTGAGATGCTGTTCCAAAGTTATTCAACAGGATTTGCGGTAGAATAGGAATATAACACTATTTGGCGGAGTTTGTTCGATGAATTTGGCGGAGAAGGCGCTGGCGGAGGGGATTTTATTTACGGATCAATACCAATTGACCATGGCCCAATTGTATTTCCGCATGGGCTATCATGAAAAACGAGCTCAATTTGATCATTATTTTCGCAGCTATCCGGATTATGGAACCCACAAAGCTGGGTATTGTATCAACGCTGGCCTGGAATGGCTGCTCAATTGGATGGCGCAAGCGCGATTTGGCATCACCGAGATCGATTATCTAAAAACACACCGCGCCCGCAGCGGAAAGCCTCTCTTTGAAACGGACTTTCTGAATTGGTTATACCGCTATGGGAACTTTGAGGGGATCACGATGTACGCCATACCAGAGGGCAGAGTGGTGCATCCAAACGTGCCCATAACCGTTGTGCAAGGTCCCCTAGCGATGGCGCAAATTCTTGAGACCTCTCTTTTGAATCACCTCAACTATCAGATTCTTATTGCGACCAAAGCAGCTCGGATTCATGAGATCGGGCGTGGACAAGTTATTTTGGAATTTGGCCTTCGGAGGGGTCAACATGTTGGCGCCAATGCAGGGGCAAGAGCTGCTCTAATCGGTGGCGCCATGTTTACTTCCAATGTGGGTGTCTCAGCACTCTTAGGATTGCCCCCAAAAGGCACTCATGCGCACAGCATGGTGCAATTGTTTATTGCATTAGGCATGTCAGAACTGGACGCCTTTCGCGCCTATGCAGATGTCTATCCTGATGATTGTTTGTTGCTAGTGGATACCATTGATACTCTCGAAAGTGGTATCCCGAACGCTATCAAGGTTTTTGAGGAATTACGCCGCAAAGGGCATAAACCGCTGGGCATTCGCCTGGATTCGGGTGACCTAGCTTTTTTGAGCATCCAGGCGGCAAAAATGTTAGACGCAGCCGGTTTTGAGGATGTCTCCATTGTCCTCTCAAACAATCTGGATGAAATGGTGATTTGGCAAATCATCACTCAAATTACCGAAGAGGCACCACGCTACGGTGTAGATGCAGACCGCCTAATCCGTCGTTTAGTCTATGGAGTGGGAACGCGGCTGATCACTTCATGGGGTGAACCGGCGCTTGGCGGGGTTTATAAACTGGTGGCAGTGTATGATGAAAACCAATGGAAACCGGCTATCAAAATTAGTGAATCAATTGAGAAGACGCCCAACCCGGGCAATAAAAAGGTATGGCGCATTTATGATCAGCGTGGAAAAGCGACTGCCGATTTAATTGCCCTGTCCGATGAAGACCCTCGCCAGAAAACATCCCTGACCCTTCGGCATCCAACCGACCACACAAAATATCGCTCTCTTCGAAGAGATGAAATATCGGAAATTGAGCCTTTGTTAGAAACTATCCTTGAAGAAGGTAAATTGGTTTATACCCTCCCAACCTTGCAAGAGATCCGCGCCAAGCGGGAGAAGGATGTTGAAAGGCTAGACCCAGGGGTTAGACGCATGATGTATCCCCACATTTACCATGTTTCACTTTCCCAGAAACTCTGGAACCTGAAGCAAGAATTGATTGAAAAGTCACAGCCTAAGTTAGAAAACAATTCCATAAGTAGCCACGGGTAACCTATAAATTTAGCCAGCGTTGTACGGCGCGGGGCAAATTAGCTAGGCTGCCCACTTGAGTGGTGCAGGTTGGGAGCGAGTCGATAAAGATCTTTCCGTAGCGTTTGCTTTGAACACGGCGATCCAAAATCACAACCACGCCACGATCTTGTTTGGTGCGAATTAGGCGGCCGAACCCCTGGCGGAACTTCAAGACCGCCTCAGGGATAGAGTATTGGTTAAAAGGGTCTTCAAAAGTTTCTGCTCTGGCGGAGACGATCGGATCTGAGGGGACATCGAAAGGAAGCTTGGCAATCATGAGGACGGATAACGCTTCACCGGGCACGTCAACCCCCTCCCAGAAGGAACGCGTACCGAGCAAAACCGCCCGGTTGGTTGAGCGAAAACTATCTAACAGAGCGTGAGGGGATGCTCCCTCGCCCTGCTCGTAAATGATAATGTCGTTTTTGGTTAGAATGCGGGCGATGGCTTGGGAGGTGCGCCGTAATTGATCATAAGAGGTAAACAACACTAAGGTTCGTCCGCCGGCGGCAAGGCTGGTTTGGATGATGGCTGTTTCGACAGCTTTTTGGTAAGCAAAGCGATCGGTGGGCTCGGGAATGTCATTGGCAATGTAGAGCAAAGTCGAAGTCTCGTAATCGAAGGGAGAGCCAACCTGTAATTCTTCAGCATCCTCGGCTTGCAAGCGGCTGCGAATATATTCAAACTCTCCGGCAGTTGTCAGCGTGGCAGAGGTCAGCACCACGGCTGTTTTTTCGTTCCAGATATGTTTTTTCATCAGTGGGCCAATTTCCAAAGGTGCAGTGTGTAGTGAAATGTTGCCATAATGATTGCGCACCTCAATCCAGTAGATTTTATCGGGGGCCGGGTTGAAGACCAGGGCATGGAGGTTATCCAAAACCTCCTGATAACGGCGGGCAAGATTGCTCAAGTCCGTATAAAGGTCCTCATCCAAATCCAAGACGTTGTCAATGTTTTCAGAGAGGGTGGTTAGGATGGCGCGTATGATTTCTAGGAGGGAATTAAACACCGCTTCCGTTTCTTCCCAGGCGGCTTCGATGCTATACCAGCCCGGCTGAGAGCGATGCGCTTGGACAATGCGCTCTTGATGGGCGTAAGGACCGATCTCGCGACCTTCGCGTAAATCATAGAAAAACTCATCGATGGCAGTAAAGAATTGGCGGCTCAATTCTTCTAAGCGAAAGGACAAATCGGTTGCTCTTTCAACGAGAACTTCTGAACTTGTACCGTTGGCAGGTTGAAAGATCTTGGTGAAGACCTCTTTCACGCGGTGAAGCAATCCGCTTCTGGAACTTCCTAATTCGCGGATTAATCGTTCAATATCTGTCCGAGTGATGGAAAAACTGAGCGCATTGGTTGTCGCATCTTCCAGATGATGAGCTTCATCGACAATCAGGTAGTCGTAATCCGGGAGGACTCGATTGCCGCTAGCAATATCTGAAAGAAGGAGAGCATGGTTGACAATAACGAGATGGGCGCCTTGCGAGGCTTGACGGATGCGATAGAAGGGACAACGTCCTCCCGTACGCTGGTAGCAATTTTCCATAGTGCAGCCTTCATCCTCGGCAGAAAGCGATGCCCAAATTTCGCGTTCAGCAGGGTTGTTCAAATTGATTTCGGATCGATCGCCTGTCTCGGTGAACTGTAACCAAACCAAAATCTTGGCTAGTAGGCGGGCTTCATCGGCATTTTGCGGTCCACGACGATAAAAGTGCTCGAAGCGTCTTAGACATAAGTAATTGTTTCTGCCTTTTACTACAACTGCCCGTAAATCTAACCCAAGGGCAGCGATCAGGTCGGGAATATCTTTATTGATTAATTGATCCTGAAGGTTAATCGTGTTTGTGGAAATGACCACTCGGGTTTGGTTCTGAAGTGACCATAAAGAGGCTGGAATGAGGTATGCCATCGATTTGCCGGTCCCGGTGCCAGCTTCGATTAAGATGTGTTTTCCATAGGAGAGTGCCTCACAGACGGCTTGAAGCATGGCAACTTGTTGCGGGCGGTATTCGTAATTAGGGAAATAACGGGCGAAGGCTCCGCCATGCTCTAGCAAGGCTGCAGTCTCTTCGACGTCGAGAGGGGTCGGTGTTGGCGTTGGTTGGAGAGAGAAAGGGATTGGGACGGGATTCCGAAAAAGCGGCCCGTTAAAGAGGCTTGCAGAAGCTTCTGGAGACACGATTTCTTGCGTGCGCTCCTTTAATGCACTTTGGAACGCCCAAAAGCCTCCCCAGTCGGTTGCTTCGGTTAGGTGAACGATTTCCGCCAGCAGTCGGATGGGTAATTTGAGCAATTCTTCATAAAGTCTCAGATAAAGGGAACGGGTTGTGCGAGCATCTTCCAGGGCACGATGTTTCCCTTGCACAAGGATGCCGTATTGTTGAGCTAAAGCAGTCAGGTTGTAACGACTTGAAGTTGGATTGATGACAGAGGCAATATCATAGGTGTCTATAAGCAGGTTATGAGGTGCAATTCCAAAACGATTGAGAAAGGCAAGATCAAAGTTGATCGAATGGCCAACGATGGGGCTGTTTCCGATGAAACGGTTCAACTCCTGCGCCACTTTTTGGATCGGTGGTGCGCTGACTAACATCTGGTCGGTAATCCCCGTTAATAAGGTGATTGCCGGTGGAAGCGGTTTGGCTGGATTAATTAGGGAATGCCATTCAGCTTCAACTCGCCTAGAATTAAAGCGGATGGCTGCGACTTCGATGATGCGATCCTTTTCAGGATCGGAGCCGGTGGTTTCAATGTCAAGAGCAATCAGTGATTCCATTGTTCTTCATTATATCGGTTTTTTATCGGAATGAGCTATTCTTGCCTTCTTTCAATAAGGCTTTTCAAAGGCTTAATTACCCGAGTTTGGGATGAGCTTACCACCCTTACAGACCACTTCGAGCGAAGCGACAAGAAGTCTTTACGGTTTCGACCGAAAGGGATAGCGAATAAGCAAGATTTCTCCTCGCTGCGCTCGTCGAAATGAAAGATGTGACTTCACTGCAGAGTTGTAGGACAACTCATTGAGTTGTCCTACAAAGCAATGTTGCCAACAACTTTTGAGTGCACACCAAAACCCTGAGATTGTTTGTGCCTTAGCGTCTTGGTGGTAAGATTTTGCGTTTTTGCAGTAGACTCAAATGTGGATTCCTTTACATTATTGAAAAAAGCGGCTCAAAAACCCTGACCCCAAAAAGGAAAAAATCAACATCTTTGTGGTTTGACCGAGAAAACACCAAAAGAGAAAGATATGCAAGGGCATCTTCAAAGCGCCGGCTGCCATGCCCGCAAGATCGAAAAACGGATTTGGAATGGCTGAGAGAACATAGACGGTGACTCCACCGTGGGTTTGCATCCATTGCGTCAGCTTCTGATAGATGTCCAGTCGCTCAACCACCACCTGCCCACCAAATCCCGCCAAATAACCGCTGATTTCCCCGGCGGTCGCACCTAGGCTGGCTGCAATGGCGACGCCGAGAGGGTTTGAGAGTACGCCTCCTAAGGTGAAAATGATTGCCAAGCCCGGCGCAGGGAGGATGACCGTGGCATATGCCATAAAGGCAATGAGGAATACGCCCGGATAGCCAAGAATAGCCAATTTGGCGGCATCTTCTCGAATACTGAAGATATAGAGGCTAAGAGCAAGGACAAAAAGCAAAGCCAGAAGGCGCCATAAGTAAAAGGTTTTGCGATTTTTTGCCAAAGAAGGGTTTGGCTCATTCATGCTGAGTTTCTTTGAGCAGGGTATTGATCCGAGCCACTACCATATCGATCGCTACCGTATTTAACCCACCTTCGGGAATAATCACATCAGCATATCTCTTAGAAGGTTCAACAAATTCCAAATGCATCGGTCGGACGGTGGACAAATACTGCTGGATGACAGACTCGGTTGAGCGGCCGCGTTCTAGGAGGTCTCTTTGTAAACGGCGGATGAAGCGGATGTCCGGATCGGTATCCACGAAGATTTTTACATCGAACAATTCCCGCAAAGCTGCTTCAACAAAAATGAGAATGCCCTCAACAATAATCACGGCTTTTGGCTCGATCCGTTGGGTTTGACCGGTGCGACAATGCGTGCGAAAGTCATAAATGGGTAATTCGATAGGTTGACCTTTTTTGAGTTGGATGACATGCTGGATCAGCAGGGAGGTTTCGAGCGAATTGGGATGATCAAAATTGATCAGATGGCGTTGGGGTTCGGGTAAGTTGCTGAGGTCTTTGTAATAGGCATCATGGGGCAAGTAGGCGATCTTTTCTGCGCCGACGTGTTGAATGATCATGTTCGCAACGGTCGTTTTACCCGAGCCGGAGCCACCGGCTATCCCGATGACGAGGGGAGTGAGTCGAATCGGCATGACTCAATTATACTGAAAGATAGCCCTTTCAGAAATAAAAAAAGCCACCGAAGGGATTCGAACCCTTGACCTAACGTTTACGAAACGCTTGCTCTGCCTGCTGAGCTACGGTGGCAAATTCTAACCTTGATTATACAAAGGATGTGCTAGAATGACAAGGAAAGAGACGTTAAGTGTCCACGCAAAAGTTGTAGGACAACTCATTGAGTTGTCCTACAAAGCAATGTTGCCAACAACTTTTGAGTGCACACGACGTTAAGTCGGTAAAAATTAGGGTGTTCAGGATGAAAGTTGCAATGCTATCGTACCACACCTGCCCTCTAGCGACCCTGGGTGGCAAGGACACGGGAGGAATGAATGTCTATGTTCGCGACCTGAGCCATCAGCTTGGCGCTGAAGGGATTCACGTGGATGTCTTTACCCGCTCCCAAGATGAACATGTGCCGCATGTCCTGCATGAATTAGGCTTTGGTAATCGAGTTGTTCATATCCCGGCTGGTCCAGAGAGCCCCCTTCCAAAGGAGAAATTAGCCACCTTTCTTAAGCAGTTTGTCAGTGGGGTGGTTGAGTTTGCTAGCCAGAAGGGATGCAATTATGACATAATCCACAGCCATTATTGGATGTCCGGCATTGCAGCATTGGACTTAAGGAAAATTTGGAAAGTTCCGATTGTCCACATGTTTCACACCTTGGGAAAGATGAAACAACGGGTAGCGCGAAGTGATGAAGAAGTTGAGGGTGAATATCGAATAGCAGGTGAAATTCGGATCTTGAAAGAAGCCGATCGAGTGGTGGCAGCAACACCTGCTGAACTCGCCCAATTACAATGGCTCTATCAAGCCGATGTGTCCAAAATTCAAATCATCCCACCTGGTGTTGATCTAAGTCGCTTTTACCCTATTCCAATGGACGAAGCAAAAGAATATATTGGGATTCCACCTTGTAATCGGATGTTGCTTTTTGTCGGGCGGATTGAACCGTTGAAGGGCTTAGATGTCTTGCTGAAGGCGATTGCAATTATGCGGGAAAATGGTCAATGGGACCAAAACCCATTTTGTTTGGCGGTTATCGGCGGCAATGAAGATGGCGATCTGAGTTTTCAAGGCTCTGAACAAGAGCGGCTATCGGCAATGAGAAAGGAATTCGGACTAACGGATTTGGTGGCTTTTCTGGGCAAAAAAAGTCAGGATACACTGCCCTATTATTACTCTGCAGCCGAAATGGTCGTTGTACCCTCTCATTATGAATCTTTTGGCATGGTTGCTCTAGAAGCAATGGCTTGTGGAACTCCTGTAGTGGCTTCTAACGTTGGAGGATTGGCATACCTCGTTCAGGATGGGCTAACGGGTTTTACTGTGCCGGTCGATGATCCCCAAGTTTTGGCTGCTCGGATCTCTAAACTGTTGTCTGACGCCGAGCTGCGCGCAAAAATGGGCAAGCAGGCGGCCGAGTTTGCCAAGGGATTTGGGTGGAATATCATTGCCAAGAAAATCATCGCTCTCTATTGTTCTGTGTTGGCTGCAAACGGCGCTATGTCTTGAAATTCGTGCAGATATTTCTCGCGATTGGCCGAGCGAGCAATTTTGCCGCTGCTAGTCTTTAGCAGCCAACCGCGATCCACTAGAATTGCCTTTCGGAGAACGATGTCACTGGAACGGTTGACTTGATAGCAAATCTGATTAGCTATTTCAAGTCGATGCTGTGGGTCTTGGACTTCTGTTTCAGCTACTACTACGACTTCTTCAGTGCCCATCCCCTCATTGAAAACCCCAAAAGCAACCACCCGTCCGGGATAGACCCCCTCAACTTCGTTCACAATTCTTTCAACGTCTTGGGGGTAAATATTTTTACCGCCGACAATGATCAGGTCTTTCTTGCGCCCGGTGATATAGACTTCCCCGTTAGCTAAATATCCGAGGTCACCGGTAAGATACCAGCCATCGAGGAAGGCTTTTTGGGTCAAATCCGGTCGCTTGTAATATTCGGTCAACATGCAATCGCTTTGCAGGGCGATTTCTCCAATCACCCGTTCAGGCAATTTTTCACCTTTCTCGTCAAGGATTTGCACGCGTGTATTTTCAATCGGCTTGCCAGCTGAGACCATACAAATCGCATCGCTACTTTGGAGAGAAGGTCGGGCGACTTTTTCGACCAACAGCCCTTTACGGTCAATCCAATCCAGCGTGACCGGTTTTTCGATGCCATCTTGTGAAACCGCAAAGACGTTTTCAGCCATTGCGTAGCAAGTCGCCAGCGCGCTTTCTTTTAGCCCATAAGGTTGAAAGCGTTTCAGGAACATTTCGTGGCTAGCTTGCATCATTGGTTCCGAGCAGTTGATTACCGCCCTCATGGAGGAGAGATCAATTCCCTCCATATCCGAGGGACGGATTTTTTGAGCGCAGAAGTTATAGGCAAAATTTGGCAGCCAAGTGAGGGTGGCGTGGTATTCGTGAATAGCGCGCATCAGTAAGACAGGTGAACGCACCCAATCGAAAGGGGACATGAGAATCAAAGGCACTTTGAGCAAAATGGGCATTAGGAAGCCGGCGATCAAGCCCATATCATGGTAGAGCGGCAGCCAGCTTACGATTACATCGGATGGAGTGAGGCGAATCGCTTTTTGGTAGGCATCGAGTTGTTTCATGACCGCTTGATGGGAGAGAGCTACTCCCTTTTGTAAGCCAGTTGTCCCGGAGGAATGCTGTAACAACACAATCGAAGTTGGGGAACGTTCTAAGCCAGCAAGGTTTGCGGATAGCGGTTCTGAACCGGCGATTTTCTCACTAATCAAGATTTTGCGCACCGAACTCCCTTTGGCAGCCTGTTGAATTTCGGACTCAAATTCGGCGTAGGTGATCACTGCGGCGGGTTGGATGACTTCAAACAGCGACCGCAAAGATTTGCGGTAATGCTCTGGAGAGAGCTTTTCTGTTAGGAAAGGCATGATGGAGGGAATAGCGCCGGCAAACATGGCTCCGAAGAAGGCATAAATTAGCTCTTGGCTGTGCTGCAGGACGATGATCACCACTTCATCGGGGCGAATTGCGTTCTCTCGGAGGATCCTTGCGGTTCGCAGGGCGTTCTGATAAAGGTTTTGGTAGGTAATCAATTGATCGGGTGTGCCGCGCTGTTGGAAAACGATCGCCATTTTCTCGGGCTCTTCCCAAGCAATTTGACGGATGATGTGGGGCAGGGTTTTCATTTGCCTTGTCTTCGACTTTGGATGATGGCGCTTAGCTGTTCCAAATTGTCAAAAGTTTGCCGATTCAGTTCGGTATCTTCGATTTTGACGCCGAATCGCTCCTCTATATAGAGGGCAAGGTCCACCAAATGGAATGAATCTAACAGTCCGCTAGAAATCAAGGCTTCGTCAGGAGCAATCATTCGAGAGGGATTCTGCAGAATGGTCTTTGCAATGAAGTTCGCTAGATCGTCAAGGATGTCTTTCATAATAACCTCAGGGAGTGTTGAGATAGGTATACAAGGCATATAAAACTTGTAATGCAGTGAGATTGCGAATAGGCCAGCCGGCTTGCATGTTCAGAGGATTGCTAAAATCGTTGGCGGCAAAGGTAATATGGACACCGTCTTCTTGGAGAGCATGGTTCGGTAAGGGCTGGACGGCTTTCCAGTAGTTCCACAGTGGGATCTGATACTCAATGGCTAACTGAGCTGTGATGCGGTTGATGCGATGATCTTTCTCGAGGTTATCTGGTTTGGTAGCGAGGACGGGGATAACCCCTTGCGCTATAGAATATTCGATGATTTTGCGCAGTTGTGGCTCAAAGCTATCGATATGGTAAACGTCGTTTGCGCCTAGAGTGATCAAGGCGATACTTGGGCGGTGCAACCGATATTCACATGCCAGCGGAGCTTCGTCGTTCTTACAGAATTCTTTGTTAGACCAAAGGGGGGTTAACACCGAAGAGGTGTTATAGCCTGCTAAGGCAGCTAGACTGGTTCTCTCAAACGATCCCCGATAATAGTCGATCACCGTTTGTAAGTGAGTATATTCGCCCAAGTTATAAAAGCGAGGTCCGCGGTCAAAATCTCCTAAAAACCAAGAAGGTGTGCTGCCGCAATCTCCCACTTTGGAAAAGGCATTTGGGCGATTGCCTATTTCCAAGCCGAAAAGATAGATTTCCTTAACTCTTTCAGAGAGAAGCGGAACTATAGGCAGGTCTGTCCACCTTTCGGGATTAAATGTTGGAGTGGAGGTGGGTTGAAGGGTTAGGGTAGGGGGACGATCATCAGGTATTTGTGTGGGTAAAATGACTTTGTTTGGAGAAGATATGGGCGATGCTTGCTGCTCTTGGGCGGACGAAGGATAGGGCTCATAGCTCACCGTTGCAGATGGCATGAAGGGGGGCAAGGTGGCAGAAAAAGGAGTTAGAGATGGCAAAGGCAGTTCTCCTTGCGGTTGACAGGCACTGAGAAACCCGATTAGGACGATAGCAAGGATAACAATCGTTCGACTTGGCATAGCTCTCCCGTAGGCTTAGCGACTTTGAAACCAATTTTCTAAAGCACTTGCAATCCACTGTGCCGTTTGAGCGGTACCCTGTGCTGTCATGTGAATGGCGGTGTTTGTAAATTCATTGGGCGGAATCAGATTCCAAATGTCCCAGCAGGTTAGCGAATGAGCTTGACAGAAATTTGCCAGCGCTTCTCGATATTGGTCATAAGCCCAACGCGGGTAGTAGAAATTATAACGAATCTCGCTGTTCAGACCGGAACTAATGAACATGGGTTCATTAATCAAAATCACTGGCGTAGGGCTTGCCAGGCGAATTGTAGCCTCAATCACCTCAAAGGCTAGTTGGTTTGGATTCAGCTTCGGCGGTTGCTGACGATAAAAATTGATCTCAGCGCTTAAGTCCGCTTGTCTTTCGGGAATTTCATCTGGGATGTGATGATCCACTCGGGTAGCCGTCCAAAGGAAGCCGTAGAGTTGAAAGCGCAGCCAATCGGCTAATGGTTTACGTTGCCCGATTAACGAGCGCTGCCACAAGTTTGGCGGCGAGATTTGAGGAGGAGGGATAGTCTCGCTCAGCTTTAGGGTGTCTATCAATTGAAGGACCTCCGATGGATTTTTCTCAAGCAAAGGGGAGTAAAGTTGTTTTTCTAGAGGAAAAGACTCAAGAGTGATAAGCCACAGCACTAAATCAGGTTGATAATCCAAACCGCGTTCCAAGATCAGAGCATCCTTTAGGAGCGACATGACCGGATAACCGAGATTGTAGAAAGTCATAGATTGGGTCTGGGATGCGCGCAAGTTTGCCCGATTTAGAAAGGCAGCCAAAGTTTGATCAGGGGGAAGCAAGTAACCCCAAGTTGCCGAATCACCGATGAGCAGCACGCGGTATTCGTTTGCGGACTTTGGTGAAGCGGCGAGAACGTGAGAGGCAAACATGGCG
This sequence comes from uncultured Anaerolineales bacterium, assembly GCA_937928795.1. Classification (GTDB taxonomy): domain Bacteria; phylum Chloroflexota; class Anaerolineae; order Anaerolineales; family UBA4823; genus NAK19. The sequence continues at coordinate 20,254 of CALFWB010000020.1, read as the reverse complement.
TTGAGATCGGTTATGGTCACATTATAAGATTCAGAGGGCTGGTCGCTATAGGGGAGGCGCAATCGGCCGGCGAAAAGGGTGTTATAGAGAGAAAGATTCCCATATTCTGGGTTGGAAATAGCAAAGAGGACATTGATGGCTATAAAAAGCACCAGTCCTTTTGTTGCTGCTCTTATCCAGAAGATAGGCGTAGAATGAACCTTTTCGTTCATAGCTTCCTACAAACCGTATCCGAAAAGCTTTTGGAAAACTGCTAAGGAACTGCCAAAGGTGGGCATCAAGAACCAGACCCATCCGAGCGTCACATAACCAAATGTCAACGTCCAAGCTAGGGCATTTCGAATGGGCAAGGGGATTTTGGTTGGGCGTGTTCTGGTCCAAGCGTTCCAGCGATTATTGATGAAAAGACCCATTCCATGCCATGCTCCCCAGACGAGAAAGTTTGAGGTAATGCCGTGCCATAATCCGATCAGCAACATGGTGGTTAGTTGTGGGAGGAGAATCGTGAGCCATTCGGGCGTTGGCGAGGAGCGAAGTTTGCGCGTGAGCGGATTGAAAACATACGCCCGAAACCAGTCCGCAAGGGTGATATGCCAACTGTTCCAAAAATGGATCAGGCTAGTCTTAAGATACGGGGCGTTAAAGTTCTCAGGTAGGCGAATTCCCATCAAGCGCGCGCTCCCGATGGCAATGTCGGTATAGCCGCTGAAATCAAAGTAAATTCTCAGGGAATAGGCAAAGAGAGCAATCCATAAGTAGGTTGGAGAAAGTATTTGCGAGGCATTTTGGGGAGAAAGGGCGAGCAGAGCGAAGCTATCGGCAAGCACGAATTTGCGAAACAGTCCAACAAAGACGCGCCGCATCCCTTCGATGAAGTCTTGTGTTTGAGGGTAGGCGTTCAATTGCTCTCGAAATTGAGGAAAGCGCGCAATCGGACCCGCTAGCAGAGTCGGAAAAAAGAAGAGATAGGGAATGATTTCCGCCAAATTCGCTCCTTGCAACCTTCCGGCGCGGATGTCGAGAAGGATGTGAAGGAGTCGAAAAAGAATGTAGGAGATGCCCAACCAGGCGAGATCATCGGCTGCACTGAAGCGCGGATCTTGGGCTTGCAGGGTTCGGAGGAATTTGCTCATCAGGATTGAAATTTCGGGTGTTTTCAAAGAGATGAAAATTACAACGAGGATAAGAATGAGAGCAGTGAGACGGATACGAAGCGCAAGCCTAGAAAGGATGAGAGTTGATAAGGTCAGAAAAACGATCAGGAACAATACCACTGTCCCAAGTTGAGGCGGACGAGTGGCGGTAAGACAACACATCACCAAATAGCGATTGGCGGAGATGGCTATAACGCTCAGCAGCACGATCAGCAGGGCAGAGAAATTTTCTTGCAGCCCTCTTCTCGGGTTGCTTTGAATTGCAATCCACACCAGTAAACCCAACAGGATGGCAAAGGTCGGAAGCCAAAAATCAAGCGACCTGATTGGCGTTGCTGGCTGTAGATGATAGTAAAACAACAAACTTGAGAGAGTTAAGAGTGTATTTCGGTAGCGAGGATGCCTGACCACCCCGCAGAGGATTGCGATAAAGACGAGGAGAAGGATTTGTGTGATAGACATCTAAAACCCCTGGTAGATCCACACAGGGGCTGTATCTGCGGTTAGTATGATAAGGGCGACAAGCATGAGACAAAAAAGAATGGCGTAGAGATTTTCTTTTGAAAAGAGTTTTTGAAACATTGTGACAACCCTTTGGATCATGCCCAATTGTGTTCTTAGGGGTATCCACAGAAGCGCCAGTTCCCGCCCTGTTGAACAAGTTGAAAGGTTAGCTTGGATAAATCGATCTCTAACACCTCATTACCGTAATTGGCGATAATCTTGCCGCGACAGCTCACGATCGCTTTGGATTGATCTCGTGAAACAGTTTCACATTTCAGCGCTTGCAGTTCAGTGGTCACCGCTCCAAAGGAGTTGAATTCATTGCGGGCTTGTTCTTCCCATTCGGCACAGGTAAGCGCAATCATTGAGTTCAAATCTTTTTTGTTTAATGCCTGATAGTACTCTTCCATGACACGAGCGGGCAGATCGGCGGAAGATGCGCAAGCCGAAAGCGCTAAAGAAATCCCTATCCAGCCGAGACAGAGAATGCCGGTGCGGGGGAGGTTCCTTTTCTGGAGATTTGGCGCGTTGGATAGAATTCTCATCATCTTCTTTTATCAAGGTTTTGTCTGTCGAATAATCTTTTATAAAGTAAGTGCTGAGTTGGATTGTACCAAGAAATTAGAGTCTCTGTTTGTTCAGGTAGAAGCATTTTAAAAAGCTTAATCCTACCCGGAGTTCGGAATCGGCTTACTACCCTAGCATGTTACTTCGAGCGCAGCGAGAAGAAGTCTTTACTGCGGCTCGGCACTAAGTTGCAAGAAAGACGCTCGAAGCTCTTCATCATGGAGAGGGTGAATGCAAACGGAAGCGGCAGACAGTTTCTCCAGAGGGCAAAATTTGGTGGGTGGTGATGACTTCGATAGGGCAACCCATCAAGGTCTCAAGGAGGAAAACATCCATCGCGCAGAGTTCGGGAAAGTCTTCCACAAGTGTGGCGTAAGGACAATGCGAAAACTTGATCGTTGGAGCTTCCCGATGAGCTTCCCAACTCGCTTTGTATGACATTTCATTCAGTAATCTAATGGTAAAGATCAGCCTTTGGGTTAAGCTTATCTTTTGCGGACTGAAGCGGTCTGCAAGGAGTTGTTGGGCGATTGAGCGAAGGAGAGCCTTTTTTTCATCAGCCGATTTAATTGTGCGCAATTGTTGCAAGAAGGCTGCACATAGGCGATCGAAGTTATGGGCTTTTTGTTGGTCGCTCAAGGCATAAAGGCAAGCCGGGCGTCCTCTTGCGCTGGTTCGTTCAGTGGGGATCGGGACAATAACCCCTTCGTTTTGCAAGACTCTAAGATGATGACGGATATTGGCTGGGGTTAGATTAAGGGCATGGCTGAGTTCAACGGCTGAGGCTTGTCCTCGCTTTTCCAAAAAGGCTAGGATTTTGCTTCGGGTGGTCACCATTTAGGGTTATTATAACGGTATTCTATCTATTTGTGCAAATATATATTTTCTTTATTCTAACTTGACCGATTGGTTTAGAGGGATTATAATCGTTCCTAATGGTCTTAGAGAATCGTCTTGATTGGGATGATACCTTCGGGATTGTTCAGAACCTGAAGAGCAGATATCCGCAGGTGAAGTTTGAGGAGCTTTCCCTCGGCACCTTGTTGGATTGGATTGTATCCTTGCCGAATTTTGATGATGATCCATCCCTCGTTAATGACGAGATCCTAATTCAAATTTTCACCGCATGGTATGAGGAGGTAACAATATGACAAACGATGAACTCAATCAGCCGGGTTATGAGATACCCCCTGAGATCAAGAACCAAGTTGCCATTACGACCATTGACCGCATTTATAACTGGAGTCGGCGCTCGTCAATCTGGCCGATGATGTTTGGTTTGGCTTGTTGCGCAATCGAAATGATCTGCACTGCGGCTAGCCGTTTTGACTTTGCTCGTTTTGGGATGGAGGTCATGCGCCCCAGCCCGCGTCAGGCGGATTTGTTACTTGTTTCGGGCACGGTGACGAAAAAGATGGTGCCCCAAATTGTGCGCTTATACAATCAGATGCCTGAACCCAAATATGTGGTTGCTATGGGGGCTTGTGCCTCGGGTGGTGGCCCCTTTAAAGAAGGATATAACGTCGTTTCGGGTATTGACAACTATATCCCGGTTGATGTCTACATCCCTGGTTGTCCTCCAACTCCGCAGGCACTCTTGCATGGGCTGATCACCCTGCAGAAGAAGATCGACAACCAAACTTTGCGCGAGGCACGCTGGTACAAGAAAGATGTTTCAGAAGTAATCCCTGTGCCTGTTTTGGGACCGGATATTATGGACCCACGCGAGTATGAATTGATCCGCCAATATTCTCAACAAAAGTCCGCAACCACAGTAAGCGAAGCGCTTGAGGGAGAGTCAAATCCAGTATAAGAACGGAGCAATAAAAAATGATGGAACAAGCAATTCTCACAGACGTTGATTTAGCCGAGAAGTTTCCCCAGAAAGTCAAGCGGGATGAGCGCAAGGGGTATGAGGGTTATCTTGTCGATGCCGATGCCTTCTTGCAAGTTGCCCAATTCGTGCGGGATGAGATGGGGTATGATTATCTTTCTTCCGTTACTGGGGTGGACTATTTCCCGGAAAATTATCTCGAATCTGTCTATCATTTCTACCGAACTACTGGTGGTCCGGCGCTGGTGTTGAAAGTGCAAACCCCGCGCGACAATGCGGTTGTTCCCTCTCTTGTTCCTCTCTATCCAGGCGCAGAATTTCAAGAAAGAGAGGCTTGGGATTTGCTTGGCATCCGTTATGAGGGTCATCCAGACCTGCGGCGGATTTTGATGTGGGAAGGTTTTGCTGGTCATCCCTTGCGCAAAGATTGGCGTGAACCCTACTACGAGGAAGATGGTAAACCCTTCAAGAGCCGTTGGCCCGATGGGCATGTGTATCGCATTGAAGACAAGAATCCTTTTCACAAAAATGTGGATTATCCAGCCGATTTTGATCCCGATCAGTGGGCGCCAGATAATGATGCTTCCCTGTATGCTAGTTTGAAGAAAATCCAGTCTTCCTTATCGGACTCTGGATTGAAAACCGACACCGTGATCGTTAACATGGGTCCACAGCATCCTTCAACGCACGGTGTTTTTCGCATGGTGGTTCTCTTGGAGGGGGAAACCATTCGGGCACTCAAGCCAGTTATGGGGTATTTGCATCGCAACCATGAGAAAATTGGGGAACGCAACACTTTTCTAATGAATATGCCCTTCACCGATCGATTAGACTACCTTTCATCGATGAGTAACAACTTTGGCTACGCCTTGGCAGTGGAAAAGTTAATGGGTATTCAGCCTCCAGAAAGGGCGGAATATCTGCGCGTGATCATGGCGGAATTCACCCGCATCAGCAATCACCTGTTTGCAATTGGCTCCTTGCTCAATGACCTTGGGGCTTACTTTACTCCGATGTTATACGCTATCGAGGAACGCGAATTGATCTTAGATATTTTCGAGGCGGTAGCCGGTTCGCGCATGATGTGCAATTACTTTCGTTTTGGAGGAGTCGCGCGCGATCTGCCTGAAGGTGTTTATGAGAAGATGAGAGACTTGGCATACGAGAGGTTACCACGGCGGATTGATGAGTTAGACCTGTATTTAACCAATAATGAGATCATCCGAGCGCGTTGCGAAGGCGTTGGGGTCTTGACCGCGGAAGATGCCATAGCCTTTTCTGCTAGCGGTCCATTGTTGCGCGCCTCGGGTGTCCCCTATGACATTCGCCGTGCGGATCCCTACAGCATTTATGATCGCTTTGAATTCGATGTCGCTGTTCGCTATCATGGGGACGTCTATGATCGCTATCTGATCCGCATGGACGAGATCCGCCAGAGCATTCGCATTTTGCAGCAAGCTATTCGCGATTTGCCAGAGGGTCCCATTCAAAGCGGAAAGCCGCAATATCAGGTTCGCGTTCCAGCCGGCGAAGCATACGGTCGGGTGGAAGCCCCGAAAGGCGAACTAGGGTACTATGTCGTTTCGAACGGAAAGCCCAACCCTTGGCGGTATCACGTTCGGGCGCCCTCATTTGTCAATATCACAGCCTTAGAGACAATGGCAAAAGGCAACAAAGTGGCTGACTCGGTTGCCATTCTCGGTTCGATCGACATTGTTTTAGGTGAATTGGATCGCTAATTCAGGAATGGAGTTGTGGTATGGATGGATTAGGCATTCTCAAAGGTCTAGGGGTTACCTTACGCAGGTTTGTTGGGACGTATGTTGATGATATTAAGTGGCTCGGAAGGCGGTATTTTACTGAGGATGGCATTCGCCATCGGATGAGCAAAGATGCCAGTGGAGTTTTCACGGTTCAATACCCAGAAGAGAAACTCCCTGTCCCTGAAGAATTTCGTTTTATTCCCTTCTTGGTTTATGAAGAGAAGGAAGATGGGAGCATTTTTCATCGCTGTACCTCTTGCGGCATTTGTGCGAAGGTGTGCCCGCCGCAATGTATCTGGATTGTGCGCACGACAGACCCTAAGACTGGCCGACCGGTGCCCGAGCCGGCTGAGTTCTATATTGACGTGGATATTTGCATGAACTGTGGTTATTGTGCGGAGTACTGTCCCTTTGATGCCATTAAGATGGATCACGATTATGAATTATCCGTATACGATCGCCACACCCACAATATTTATAACAAAGAAAAGCTAAGCAAGCCGCTCTCGTATTATGCTTCAATTCGTCCAACCAACTATCAGCGTGAAGAGGCAATTCGGGCAGAGGCCGAAGCGGCTAAAGCGGCAAAAAAGGCTTCCGCTGAGGGCTGATGGAAATAATCTGACCTTAAAATGAAGATGACCCATACAGAGCTATTATTTCCGCCACGGCTAATCCCAGTCTTGGCGAATCTGCGGGGTGGACGCTGGCAATCTTTGGTCGAGAAGGTTAGCACGAAGCCGATCGGTGATTTGGAACGGAAAGCCTTTATATTACTGATGGCGCGGCTAGCTGGCTGCCTTAATTGTCAAAATGACACGTGGCGGGCGCATCAAGGGTGTGAGAATTGTGCCAAACAAACCATCCGCAAGTTTCGTAGCACAGATGACGACTTGATTGCTCTTTATGAGGCGTGTTTGGAGGAATTGAAAACTGCTTTTTGTGTAGAATTGGAGAGGAATGGTAGAAAATGATATATTGGAATTTGTTCTTGCATCTGTTTTTGGAATGAACGGCAGCTCGCAAAGTTGATCTAAGTTTTTACTTTTAAGGAAAAATATGGCTGAAAAAAACATCACAAAAGAAATGGTTTTGGAAGCTCTAAGTCACGTTCAGGAGCCAGAGTTGCACCGTGATTTAGTCAGCTTGAATATGATTAGGGACATTAAGATAGATGGGAAGCGCGTGAGTTTTAAGATAGAGCTTACTACTCCGGCCTGTCCCCTAAGAGGTAAAATTGAACAAGAAGCCCGTCAAGCCGTGTTGGCTTTGGATGGTGTTCAAGAAGTGCAGGTTGAGATGACCTCCAATGTTCCCAATGATGGACGAGTGCGTAGTCTGCTTGACTTACCCATTCGCAATGCAGTGGCTGTGGGGTCAGGAAAGGGGGGCGTTGGGAAGAGCACCATTGCTGTGAACTTGGCTGTTTGCCTAGCGCAACGTGGCGCTCGGGTTGGATTGCTGGATGCCGATATTTACGGGCCAAACATTCCGACCATGATGGGAGTCAATCGCCTTCCACCGCAAGCTGGACAGAAGATTGTGCCTGCGGAAGCCTATCAAGTCAAACTCATGTCGATTGGCTTTTTGGTTCGCTCCGATCAACCGCTTATCTGGCGTGGACCGATGTTGCACTCTGCCATCCGTCAATTTTTGAGCGATGTTCAATGGGGTGAACTGGATTATCTGGTTGTCGATCTGCCGCCCGGCACCGGCGATGCAGCGTTGAGTTTGTCTCAATCCCTACCGCTCAGCGGCGGTGTAATTGTTACCTTGCCGCAACAGGTTTCCTTGGATGACGCGCGGCGCGGGATCGAGATGTTCCGTCAGTTGGACGTGCCGGTCTTGGGGGTGATCGAAAACATGAGTTATCTCGAATTGCCCGATGGGACCAAGATGGATGTTTTTGGTTCAGGGGGTGGAAAGGTGTTGGCCGATCAAGCTGGTGTGTCTTTTCTCGGGGCAGTGCCAATTGATCCCGAGGTGCGCATCAGTGGTGACAATGGAGTCCCCGTGGTGATTTCCCGTCCTAATTCGGTTGTTGCTCAGGCTCTTGTGCGAATTAGCGAGGAGATTGCAGCCAAGATCAGCGTAGCAGCCCTAAAAGGAGCGACAATTGGGTCTTAGGAACTTAACGGTATGGATGTCGAAGCTCAGAAAATAATTGTCGGTATCCGTTTTCAGAAAGTGGGAAAAGTTTACCATTTTGACGCCAGCACCTGCCCAGATATTCGGATTGGAGACTTTGTTGTCGTTGAGACAAGCCGTGGCCGCCAGGTAGGGGAGGTGATTGCTTTTATCGCTGATCCTCCCCCGCCGCCGGATGGTGTTTGGAAGACCATTCAGCGAAAAGCTACCCCGCGTGATTTGGTTCTCCGACAGATTTATCAGAAAAAAGAGTTGGAAGCGGTGATTATCTGTCGTGAGAGAGCGAAAGAATTAGGCTATCCAGGCTTAAAAATTGTTGCGGCTGAGTTCAGTTTTGACGGTGAGAAATTATCCATCTTATACAGCAGTGAGGCTGAAGGTAAAATCGACCTAAAGCGGTTGCGTAACGCGGTTCAACGCCTTTATCCAAAGGTCAATATCGAATGGCGACTGATCGGTCCAAGAGATGTGGCAAAATTGATGGGCGGTTTAGGCGCCTGTGGACTAGAAAACCGCTGTTGCTCTCAATTCTTAACCGAGTTTAGCCCCATCTCAATCAAAATGGCAAAAGAGCAGGGGATTTCGCTCACGCCTACCGAGATCACCGGGATGTGCGGCCGACTCCGTTGTTGTTTGGTTTATGAATACGAACAGTATGTTGAAGCCCGCAAGCAGTTGCCCAAGCGCGGAAAGATGGTCGTGACACCCCAAGGGGAGGGAAAAGTGGTTGATGTCTATCCTCTAAAAATGGCGGTTGTTGTGGGATTCCCAAGCGGCGTCCAGCAAGAGTTCTCTGTCAGTCAATTGCAACCCTGGGAGGAATTGCAAGCGCTCAAGAAGAAAGCCCAGACCCCTTGCCAGGCGAACGGGAATGGCGATTGCCTGTGTGGGAAATGAATGCAAAACATCAAAGCCGTTCTGAAAGACAAGCTCACGTAATGGCCCAAATTCTTCAACCTGAAGGGTGGGATACAGCTCAAAATATACTGGTCATCTTAGCCCATCCCGACGATCCGGAATTCTTCTGTGGCGCTACCATTGCCCGCTGGACAGACGCAGGCCATCAGGTCTCTTATTGCCTATTGACTTGTGGAGATAAGGGAACCCGAGATCGTCAGATAAGCGGCGAGAAGCTCTGTAGTATTCGCCACGAAGAACAAAAGCAAGCGGCACAACGATTAGGCGTGAAGGGAGTTCGCTTCTTGGATTTTCCAGATGGCTATTTGGTGCCTGACCTTGCATTGCGCAAGGCAATCACCCGCGTGATTCGCGAGGAAAAGCCCGATGTTGTGGTCACTTGCGATCCACAGCTTCTCTTTGTGGGGGATGAGCGTATCAATCATCCCGATCATCGCGCCGCCGGTCAGGCTTGTGTGGATGCGATCTTCCCCGCTGCGCGGGATCACCTCTATTTTCCCGAATTGCTAGAGGAAGGGCTTGAGCCGCATATCGTCCGAGAAGTTTGGGTTAGCTTGCCGGTTGAACCCAACGTCTTTCTGGATGTGACAACGCTATGGGAACGAAAAATTGAAGCCATCCTTTGTCATAAGAGTCAAATTCCCGATGAAAACGCCTTGAGAGAGCGAATGAAGAATCGGTTGGCTAAAGGTAGTTCCCCTGAGAACCCTCGTTACGAGGAAGCTTTCCGACGTATCCGATTGGGATAAAGATGAAAGACTCGGGGCAACCGCGTTTTTCAGTGGGAAGAGCAACAGCTATCTTAGAGGCTTTGCAACCTTCTTTTGCGTGGCCCTTAGAAGCTCCTCCAACAAGGATTGTGTCTCTCGTTCCCTCAATTACAGATAGCCTCATCCAATTCGGATTGGCGGACACACTGGTCGGGGTCACGACCTATTGTGCGGCGCCGCAGGAAAACAGCTTGATCCAACGGGTAGGTGGACCGGCAAACTTGGAAATTGAGCGGATTATCCATCTATCTCCTGACCTTGTCATCGCTGGCTTGGAAGAAAATCATCCAAAGCAATTGATCGAGATAGAGGAGGCAGGGCTTCCACTTTGGGTGGTTTTTCCACGGACGGTTCGTGAAAGCCTTTCTTTTCTTTACCAATTGGCTGAGGGATTCCGATCACAACTAGCTTTTCAAATGGTTCGCTCCCTAGAAGTTTCTGTGACGTATTTACGATCCTCTACGCAAGCCAACCCCGTCAAGATGCGTTATTTTTGCCCGGTTTGGCACGAAAAATTGGTGGATCAGGACGTTTGGATGGTGTTTGACAACCAAACCTACGCGGCTGACCTTTTATCTCTTTTTGGCGTTGAAAATTGTTTTGGGAATCGGGAAACCCAAGCTGACAACGGGGGAGAATCACTTTCGGAAGGCGGTTTTTCTGGAGGAGATCCCCGCTACTACAGAATTTCTACAGAACAAGTCATTGCGGCAAACCCGGACATCATGCTGCTGCCTTCGGAACCTTATCCTTTTGATCAGCGTTATCTGGGTTATCTTCAAAGAGTCTTCCGCGAGGTTAGCGCTGTCCATCGGGGAAAGATTCATTTTGTCAATGGTCAATTGATTTTTTGGTATGGAACTCGTCTGGGACAGGCTCTCCAAGAGTTACCATCTTACTTTTACGAATAAGTAGGGTCTCTAGTTAACAAGGAGTTGTATATGGAAACACAAATCGCTTTAGAAGAGCAAATGAAACTTAGCTCAAAGATTGTCAATGACTTTTCAATCACAGTGGCGACAGTGAACGGTTCCGGATCGCAGACTTCAAATTCTGCGATCCTGCGGGCAATATTTAAGATGGGCATTCCGGTGTCCGGCAAGAATATCTTCCCATCGAACATTCAGGGCTTGCCAACCTGGTATACCATTCGGGTCAATAAAGATGGGTTTGTAGCCCGCAAGAAGGAAGCCGACATCCTGATAGCGATGAATCCTGCCACCTTTAGCGAAGACCTAGAGTCTTTGGTGCCTGGGGGGGCCTTTTTCTATGCAGATGATATTCGGCTCTCAATCACGCGGGATGATGTTGTGGCTTATCCAATGCCAGTCAAACAATTAATCCGCCAAGTTGATATTCCAAGCTATTTGCGAGACTACGTTGCCAATATGGTTTATGTTGGTATTTTGGCACAAATGATTGGGATCGATCTTGAGAAGATCCGCCAAGCTTTAGAGTTCCACTTTAAGGGGAAAGCCAAACCGGTCGAGATCAATTTTGGCGTGGTTAGCCTAGCTGCTGCGTGGGCGAGGGAAAATCTTGAGAAAAAAGACCCCTATCTGTTAGAACCAATGGATGCCACGGCGGGTTTGATCTTGACGGATGGCAATACTGCGGCAGCACTTGGAGCCATATATGGAGGAGTGCAATTCGTTTCCTGGTATCCGATTACGCCTGCCACGAGTTTAGCTGAGAACCTCCAACAATATCTGCCCAAACTGCGGAAAGACCCGCAGACAGGCAAGAACACCTATGTCGTTGTACAAGCTGAGGATGAGCTTGCTGCGATTGGTATGGCGATTGGGGCAGGCTGGGGAGGCTTGCGGGCGATGAGTTCCACTTCTGGGCCGGGTTTGAGCCTGATGACGGAATATCTGGGTTTGGGTTACTTTTCGGAAGTGCCGGTTGTGGTGTGGGATGTTCAGCGGGTTGGACCCAGCACCGGCTTGCCAACCCGCACGGCGCAAGGCGACTTGACCTTCGTCGCCTTTATGGGGCATGGCGACACCCAAAATATTATCCTAATGCCCGGATCGGTGAATGAATGCTTTGAGTTTGCCTGGAAAGCCTTTGACCTTGCTGAGCAGTTCCAAACTCCGGTGATTGTCTTATCCGATTTGGATTTTGGCATGAATCAATGGATGGGCAAACCGTTTGAGTATCCCGACCAACCGATGAACCGAGGAAAAGTGTTATGGGAAGAGGATTTGGAAAAGTTAGAAGGCAAATGGGCTAGATATCGAGATGTGGATGATGACGGCATCCCTTATCGGACCCTGATCGGTAATCGTCATCCCAAGGCGGCCTATTTTACGCGGGGTACCGGACACGATGAGTATGCCAATTACTCTGAGGAACCAGAGGATTGGCACGCCCTGCTCAATCGCCTAAAGAAGAAGTTTGAGACCCTGAAACCTTACCTGCCTCAGCCGGTTGAAGAAAGAATGGAAGGCGCAAAAATTAACCTACTCAGTTTCGGTTCTACTGAACCGGCTATTCAAGAAGCGCGAGCGCTTTTACAAAAAGAAGGCATTGCAACGGACTTTACGCGTATCCGTTCTTTCCCGTTCACGGATAGGGTTAAGGAGATTTGTTCGCGTTATGAACGAAATTATGTCATCGAGATGAATCGTGATGGTCAATTACATCAACTGTTGCGCATGTATTATCCTGAGATCGCGTCAAAGATGATTTCTTATGCTTATACGGATGGTTTGCCGCTAACGGCGAAACAAATTATCGATTTTGTTCTTTCAGAGGAGAGATAGAATGAGTAACGGGGTATCTCACACGGATGTGAAAGTGGTTGTCAATGCGGTGGGCTTGACCAAAGCCGATTACCGCGGGAATCCCTCTACCCTTTGCCAGGGGTGTGGTCATAACTCGATTTCAAGCCAGATCATTGCGGCTTGTTACGAGTTAAACCTATTGCCCGAGGAGATTGTCAAATTTAGCGGGATTGGATGTTCGAGCAAGAGTCCTTTTTATTTTCTCAGCCGTTCGTTTGGCTTCAATGGATTACATGGTCGAATGCCATCCCTAGCCACCGGGGCGCTGTTTGCTGACCACACCCTGCGCGGCATCGGGGTCAGCGGCGATGGCGATACGGCAAGTATCGGGATGGGACAGTTCAAACATTTATTGCGCCGCAACATGCGCTTGGTCTATATCGTTGAGAATAACGGCGTTTATGGATTGACCAAAGGTCAATTCTCGGCCACGGCGGATCAGGGATTAGAGCTAAAGTCGCATGGGATCAACCCCTATATGCCGATTGATATTGCTTGGGAGGCACTGGTCGGACATGCAACCTTTGTCGCCCGCTCATTTGCTGGCGATCCAAAGCAGGTGAAAGAATTAATCAAGGCTGCACTCAACCACAATGGTGTGGCTGTTCTGGATATCATTTCTCCTTGCGTTACCTTCAATAATGTTGACCATGCGACCCATTCATACGCTTGGGGTAAAGAACACGAAACTGCGCTGCATGAATTATCCTACGTGCCACGCGCCGAGGAAATATTGCTCGAATACGATGAGGGTGAAGTGCGCGAAGTGGAGTTGCACGATGGTTCGATGATTGTCTTGAAGAAACTCGGACAAGATTATGACCCAACCAATCGCGAAGCAGCCATGAAGGTTTTGGAGGAATCTAATCGTTGTCATTGCTTAATCACCGGCTTGATCTATATTGATCCCAATCAGCCCTCGATGTGGGATATCTATCAATTGACCGAGACTCCTCTAAACCGCCTAAGGGAAGATCAACTTAGACCGTCGAGAGAGACCTTAGCGGAGCTAAACCGGGTGTTTCAAGCCTGACGCACCTTGCGCCAGTAACGGTAGATGCCAGCCGCGCTCATCCAAGTCGGATTCAAATAAGTAAAGTAGGGTTGATATTGTTGGGGCAGTTGGTTGCGACCTTGTTGGTCAAGCCACTGCCCTAATGCCTCATTCAATTCTTCAACGGTTGGTTGGCGCACCATTTGTTTTTCTAACCACTCTTCAAGCCGCTCAAGCTGACTAAAGAGATGATCGAGATGATATTGGACGTCGGTATAGATGCCGAAGTGAGTTGGGGCAATGGCTCGCAAGTCTAGCTCCTTCAATCGCTTCAGGCTTTCCCGCCATTTCAGTGGATTGAACTCGGGTGGAGGGGTGGGCAGCTCGATGTGATCGAAGTTCCCAACGCGAATGCCACCGATGTCACCTGAGAACAAGATTCCCTCGAACAAGATAGCAAAATGATGATCTGAGTGTCCGGGCGTATCTAAGACCTGAAATTGATGGCCGTTGATTGGGATAAGCTCATTGTCGGCTGGGATATGGATCCTCTCTTCTGAAACGGGTTTGAATTCTCCCCACAAGGTATCCATGAGGTCGCCGTAGATGCGACTGGCGCTTTGGATCAATTTTTCTGGGTTAACTAGGTGGGCTGCGCCTTTTGGATGAACATGAATCATTGCTCCTTGCTCAGCTAGCCAGCCGACTGCTCCTGCATGGTCAAGGTGAATATGAGTAATGAAGACATCGCTCACATCGGAGGGAGTTAGATTCCGGTCAGCTAAGACCTTCTGCAAGGTTGGAATGGTTGTAGCTGGTCCCGGGTCGATGAGAACGGCACGATCTGAAAGACGCACAAGATAGCAGGCAATAGCACCTGGAAAGTCGAAGAAGTTCAAGTCAACCGTGAAAACGCGTTCCAAAGACATCTCTCTGCTCCGTCTATAAAATTCAAAAAATTTTGTTATTTACCCCTATATCTTGGGGTTAATTGACTCTTAACCCAATATTTAGGGAAAATTATTGACATTCCATGTTATTTATGGTAAATTTTAATTGTTATTTGCAACCATATTATACCCATTTTACAAGGAGAAAGGTAAAAATGACACTCGCCCAAGTCGTCTACCAGCTCTCTACCGATTCTGAATTTGCTGCCCGCTTGCAAGCGGACCCGGATGGGGCTTTGGCAGAAAAGGGTTTAAAACTCAGCCATGAGGAAAAGGCCTTTTTAGCGCGAGGTTTGCACCGCTCAACGCAGCCGGATGGAAGCCTGATTTCAATGCAGGAAGTAGCCTCGCTGTATCTCGGATGGCGGTAGACGAACTCGAATCGCTCGCCCTCCGAGAATTTGACTTAATCTCTCAAACGGTTCAATCCTATTTGACGCGGTCTCCCATATCGCATCCGTTTAAGGATGCGATATGGGAACTTTTGGCGCGTCTCTCACCACAATCTGAAAAATTATCCAAAAGCAACCTGACAATTCTTTTGCCGCGTTTGTCCTATCAGGCTTGCAGGGGGGGAGCCCTTTTCCCAATTGAAATCAGCACGGCCTGGTATTTATTTTATCTTGCGGCTGATTTGATGGACAGTCTTCAGGATCAGGATGATCAGCTTCTTACGGACTTCAATCAGCTTTCATCCTCTGAATGGTTGAATATGGCTTCGAGCTTTTTTTTCATTGCAAATGCCCTTCTGGTAGAGATGCTATACCAAGATTATGACCTGGAGTCGGTCAAAAGCGTGCTGCGGATCTTTCAAAACAAGCTGTTGGAGATGTGTGAAGGGCAACAACGGGATGTCTCTGCGCAGGAGATGTCGTTGGCGGATTATCTCGAAATGCTGAGAAAAAAGTCGGGTTCCTTTTTCTCATTGGCTTGTTATGCGGGAGCAAGGATGGCAAGCAAGGAGACAGGGTGCGTAAAGGGTCTATCGGACTTTGGCACCCATCTGGGTTGCGTGATCCAAATTTTGGATGATTTGGAGGATTGGCATCGATTACAGGCGGGAGACAAACAAATTCTCCAAAAAATGGATTTGGGTAAAAATCTCGCAACGGTTTATACCCTTGAAGTCTTGCCATCGGAAGAGAAAGAATTGCTCCGCAAAGTCATAGAGAGAATAAACCGTTCTCCCGAAGAATGGCAGACCTATAGTGAATGGGTTGATCGTTCTGGAGCTGCGGTGTTTATCCTCACTATCCTGGCACAAGAAGTGGAGTCGGCGAGAAAAGCTCTGCACAATGACCTGTTTCTTCAAGAACCCAGAGAAGCCCTACTGACGATTCTGACCACCTTGGCAGATGAGATTTGAGCAGTAGCTTCGAAAACTGGGCGGTTTTACAAAAAATGGCATCCTTATTGCTACCCATCCAATAACATAGTAAACTAAAGCCGATGAAAATCGTATCCCTTCAGCCCTCCTCAAGGGTCCGTCTCAGTGCGCCTTTTTTGATTGGATTATTGGCGTTTACCTTGATTTTTTGGGTAGCGCTCCTCATGCAGAGCTATCCAGATGACGGAATACGCAACCTGTCATCCTCTCATCAGGTTCTTGCTCTAGACGAGGGAAAATCCCATTCGAATTTAGAAGTGGGTGATCTCCTGATCGCCATTGACGGTAAACCAGTATCTGATGAGATCGCCCGGTATTGGGGAAAACATCCTGGTGATACAGTTGATTTCCTCGTCCAGAGAGGGGAAGAACAATTAATCGTCAAGGTGGAGTTAAACTCGCCGCCAACAACAGAGTTGTTTAGAAGATTGATTCCGCTTTTTGTAGCGGTTGTGTTTTTGAGCGTAGCTCTAGCTGTTGAAGCCTTTGCCCCGCGTTCTCCGACCACGCGGTTGTTTTTTTGGTTTTTCCTTGCCTCAAGCTTGCTGCTTACCGCTGGACAGGCTTCTGGCTTGGCTCCCCTTTGGGTTCTCAACTTCTATTATTTTTTATGGTGGATTGTTGGGCCTATCTCGGTGCATTTTCACTTTCATTTCCCCCAGCAAAATGAAAAGCACCGGAAAAAGGCGGGTCTATTTGCATTATATGGTCTCGGCTTTCTTGGAGGATTATCAAATCTGATTTGGGGGGCAACGAAACTGATGGAGCATTCTTACCTGAGCTTCTTAATCCCCTTTTCAAGGCTATTCCTAGCAGTCAATTTGTTGATTTGCGTCTTTTTGCTCTATTATAATTATCGAAATACAACAAGCAGTGGAGCACGGGCAAAGATCCGTTTGGTCTTCCTCGGTGGATTGCTGGCGGCCTTGCCATTAATTACAACATATTTACTGCCAGAAGCATTGCTCAAGCGTCCGTTATTACCTGAGCCGGCGATATTTTTATTCCTTTCATCTTTGCCCTTGACCTATGGATATGCTGTCTTTCGCTATCGCCTCATTGAAATAGAGCGGCATATCAACCGTGGGGTAACGGTCCTGCTGGTTATCTTTATTTTGGTGGGTATCTATCTTGGAATCTTTTCCCTAATCAGTCGCCTCTTACCAGAGCGGTATTTGACGGATGCAGCGCTCAATACGTTGATTATCCTCGTGCTTGCGGCAACGATTTTACCCATCTCGCGTCGAGTCCAACATTTGGTAGATACGCTATTCTACGGTGGTTGGTATGATTACCGTTCAGCGATCCTCCAAATCACTTCTGGTCTAGAGCAGATCAATGATCTAAAGACTTTAGCAAAGGAAGTGAGTGAACGTTTGGTCAAGACTCTGCGCATTGCAGACGCCTGCATCTTTCTGAGCGATATTCGGGGTGATTTTTCGGTGGTTGCTGTTGCTCCTGAAGGAGCCGTTCTGCAAGAGTACACGAAAGATGTTGATGCATCCATTTTGCCACGTAGCAGTTTAGATTTCCTTTTGAGAGTAGGGGATGAAGAAAGACAAACCCTTGCCAAAGCGCTTGCTCAGGCGAAGCTTTCGCCCGAAGAATTTCAATTACTGGGCAGCACTCAAACCTATTTATGGGTGCCGGTCATCAGTCACCAACAGGTAAAGGGCTTAATCGCGTTGGGTCCAAAATATGGAGGAGATATTTTTAGTGCCGAAGATATGGATATCTTGCGGGTTGTCTCGCGCAATCTTGGGCCAATCATTGAAAATATTCACTTGCTGATTCAATTGCGCCAAGATGCGGCTGAGTTAGAGCTGCGCGTTCAAGAGCGGACGCGTGAACTCTTTGAAGCAAAGAAACGCGTCGAAGCCATTTTGGCGAGCGTTGGTGACGGTGTTGTGGTTACCACTCTAAATGGAACGATTGAGCTGATCAATCAGGCAATGCAAGTTCAGACGGCATATCAAGAAAGTGAAATTTTACAGAGGAATTATTTTGAATGGCTAGCGCTTTACAATCCGCTGACAACGATTGAGAGCATCCAAGCGTCATTAGCCAAAGGGAATATTTGGAGTGGAGAATTGGTTCATCAAAAAAAGAACGGTGAACCGTATGATATTCTTTTGACCATTGCGCCGGTTAGAGATCAAAATGGAGAAGTGATCAATTACGTAGCTACCCAGCGGGACATAACCTATCGCAAAGAACTGGAGCGGTTGAAGGATATCTTTGTTGCGGATGTCTCGCATGAATTACGAACCCCTACAACCAATATTGGGCTATACCTTGAATTGCTTGAAACTGCACCTGAGCCTAAGAGAGCAGAATATATTCAGGTCCTAAAAGAACAGAGCCAACTATTGCGTCGCCTTATTGAGGATATTTTAGATCTTTCGAGATTGGCAATCGGAAAGACACGTAAGATTGAGTTTGAAGCAGTAGACCTGAATTTGTTGGTTGAACAAGCGGTCACGGCATCTATGCCGGCTGCTCAGCAAGCTGGCTTGGAGTTGTCATTGGAAATGGATTCGAAGGCAATCGTGCGAGGAGAAGCCAACTATCTCTCCCGTGCGATTCAAAATCTGATTGGGAATGCCATTCAATATACCCCAAAAGGGTGGGTAAAAATAAAGAACTGGAAAAACGATCAGTGGGTTTGTATTGAAGTTCAAGATAGTGGGATTGGAATCGCCGAAGAAGATTTACCGCATATCTTTGAGCGCTTCTACCGCGGCCGGTTGGTGCGTCAGTCCAAAGTGCATGGCACTGGCTTGGGATTAGCAATTGTCAAAGAAATTGTTGAACTCCACAATGGAAAAATTGAAGTGGAAAGCAAGGTGGGCGTCGGTAGTCTCTTTCGCCTCTATTTGCCCATTTGGAATGGTTGAGGGAGGCCTTCTTTTCTATGGTTCACCGAATTTATACGGTCTCGGATGCCTCGGGTACAACCGCTGAACGGGTTGTGAAATCGGCTTTAGTGCAATTTGATGCTGAGAATGTGGAAGTGATCCGCATTGGGGATATTCGCACCAAAGAACAGGTTTCTTGGGTGATTGCCGAAGCTGCTAAGAACAAGGGCATTATCGTTCACACCTTAGTTTCCGAGGAATTGAGACATCTGATGGTAACCGAGGGTCGCATGATGGACGTAACCACCATCGATATTATGGGACCCCTGTTGGTGCGTTTATCCGAGATGTTTGCGTTGAAGCCGAAAGGCATACCGGGTGGTATGACTCCCTTTGACCGCGGCTATCTCGAACGAATCGAGGCGATTGATTACACGGTACGGCACGACGATGGGAAAAACCCCCATGAGTTGTATCAAGCCGAAATTGTTCTGGTAGGTGTCTCACGGACGTCCAAAACACCCTTAAGCTTTTACCTTGCCTATCGGGGGTGGAAAGTGGCAAATATACCGATTGTTTTGGGCGTTGAACCTCCGAGAGAACTGTTTGAGTTACCTAAACATCGCGTGGTGGGGTTGATGATCAAGCCGCAGCGATTAGCAGAATTACGTCAGGCGAGAGTAGAGCGGCTCGGAACACCTCCACAAGGATATGCTGACCTTGATTATATCCACCAAGAGCTCGCTTATGCCTACGAGATTTTCGATCGCCGTCGAGATTGGCCCTTGGTTGATGTTTCCCTTAAGCCGATCGAGGAAGCAGCCTCTGAAATTCTTTCGCTGTTGGGCAAAACGCTCCATCGTCCTGAAATCTCTGAGTAAGTGGGATTGTAACTATTTAGCCGAATTAAGAGACGCGAGGTAAAAGCTCGTTTGCATTCCTCGTCATCTAATTTTAGAAAATTTCTGCGAAATCTGCGGTATCTGTGTCACCTGTGTCATCTGTGGATAGATCTTTGGGGCAGGCTAAACAGCTACTTTTTTTTACCATTTTTCCCAGTGTACGATTTCGTCTAAGGTCTTGCGCCCCCCTTTACGGGGAGGAGCGGACAAAACACCTTCGTCTAGGGGGTAGCCGAACGAGAGGGCAATTCTGAGATGAAATTCGGTCGGGAATGCAAGCAATTCTCTGGCTGCCTCGGGTTGATAGATGGTTGCCAAGCACGAACCAATTCCCATTTCCCAAGCGGCTAATTGCATATAGGCAGCCGCTTGTCCGGCATCAAACATGATCGAGAAGCGTTCTGCGGGATCTCGGGTCAAGATTGCCACACCAAGAGCTGCGCCGGCCAGATGACCTGCCCAATCCCCTAATTTGGAAAGCGCAATCAGACGTTCTCGATCTCGAATGGCAATGAAGTGCCACGGTTGGGTATTTTTTGAAGATTGAGCTCTTCGGCCAGCGTTTAGGATGGCAAGCACTTCCTCTTCTTTGAGTGGTGTATCCGCAAAGTGGCGCACGGCTCGTTTGGTTCGAATGGCTTCGGAAACTGAAAGGGTCATCTTTTTCTCTCCTTGTTATGGATTTTGGATAACAATCATCACGACGGTCTTCTGGT
>CALFWB010000019.1 GCA_937928795.1 uncultured Anaerolineales bacterium | reverse complement strand
TTTAGCAGGGAATCATCAAGCCTGGGAGATATTGAAAGAATGGTTACGGCGGCTACTTCCCTAACGGGAAGGCCGATAACACACGACGAAACTTAAAATAGAGGAGGATCTTTTTATGAGTACCAATCCAATTCCTAATTCACTGGAATCTTTTGCCAAGATTAAGGTCGTTGGCGTTGGCGGCGGCGGTTGCAATGCCGTCGACCGCATGATCGATGAAGGATTGCAGGGTGTTGAATTTGTCGGCATCAATACCGACGCCCAAGCCTTGCTCAGCTCAAAAGCCCCAATCCGGGTGCGCATTGGCGAGAAACTAACCCGTGGTCTAGGCTCTGGTGGCGATCCCGAAACCGGGCGAAAGGCCGCGGAGGAATCTGCGGAAGATCTCTACAACATCCTCAAGGGTGCTGACCTGATCTTTGTTACTGCCGGCATGGGAGGAGGCACGGGCACCGGCGCTGCGCCGATCGTAGCTCAGATTGCTAAGGATTGTGGCGCCTTGACCATCGGTGTTGTCACACGACCTTTTTCATGGGAAGGACCCAAACGCATCCAAACCGCAGAACAGGGGATTGGCAAACTAAAAGAACAAGCCGATACCTTAATCGTCATCCCCAATGACCGAATTCTGGAAATCATCGATCGGCGCGTCAACATTCAACAGTCTTTTAAGCTCGCCGACGATGTATTGCGTCAAGGCGTTCAGGGGATCTCTGAGTTGATCACAGTTCCCGGATTGATCAATCTAGATTTTGCCGATGTACGCACCATTATGTCTGAAGGCGGCGCAGCCTTGATGGCGGTTGGCACCGGCAAAGGCGAAGGAGCTGCCCGAATGGCAGCAGAGCAGGCGATCTCCAGCCAATTGCTGGATATCACCATCGATGGAGCCAGAGGTATTTTGTTCAATATTACCGGCGGTAACGATTTGACGCTCTATGACGTCAACGAAGCAGCCGAAATTATCCGAGCGACTGCGCATCCGGATGTCAACTTGATTTTCGGCGCAGTCATCGACCCAAATATGAAAGACGAGGTGCGCATTACGGTGATCGCCACGGGTTTTGAACGCTCCACTGCAACCCGTTCTCACAGCGAGGTAGCATCGCGGGAAACGAAAGCCGACCGGGCGGTACAAAATAAGCCATCAACTTCACCCCCCCGGCGTGACTTTCAACCGCGAGCCTTCAACACCGAAGATTTGGACATTCCAACCTTCTTGCGGAACCGTTCGACCAGCGATCGGTTGAAATAAGCCCAAAAGAAGTCCCCTCTTTTCCCGACAAGCTGCTGGTCTCCTCCTCCCAGCAGCCCTTCGGGTTTTCTGCCCGCTCCTCTCCATACTTTGCCCTCGCGTGGAGAGAAAACGGTGCATTCGGGGTGGCTAAATTGCCACCCCGAAAACTTTAATCTTATTAATGCAGATTAACTCTTGCTTTATTGGATTTCCTATGCTAAAATGCAAAACAGCACAATATATGACCAATACCCCTTAATATACTCCCATCTATAGGGGCTACATTTGTTCTACTATTTTATTTCTTATTATGCAATGCCCTTACTGTAAAAACACGACTTCTCGGGTTATCGATACTTCGCATGATTCACGCGGCGGTGTGCGCCGGCGGCGTGAATGTGAAAAATGCGGCCAACGGTTCAGCACCTACGAGCGCCCCATTTTGGCAACTCCCTTAATCATCAAGGCAGATGGAACACGGGAGGAATTCGATCGCGAGAAGTTGTTACGCGGCATTCGCATTGCCTGTGCCAAACGGCCGGTCTCTGCTGCGGACATCGAGCGCTTGGTCGGGGAAATTGAAGCCAATCTTCAGGCAATGGGAAAAGCAGAGGTTTCCTCGCGCGTCGTGGGGGATATGGTAATCGCCGGTCTAAAAGAATTAGACCAAATCGCCTACATCCGCTATGCCATCGTTTACCTTCGCCTTTCCGACCTAAGAGCTATCCGAGACGAAATCGATCACCTTCTTCTTGAAAGTTGATCGCAAATTGACCACGTCGAAGGGGGTACCCTTCCTAATTACCGTTATTTTATAGAGGAGTCGCTACAATGATAACCGAGTCTAAACAACCTACTACCCTACTCCGCATCCCTTCCATGCCCGAAGGGTTACCCAAAGTCGAGCTTACCGAAAATGCGCGGCAAGTCCTCATGCGCCGATATGTGCGCCGCAATCCAGATGGCAGCCCTGCAGAAACCGTTGAAGGTATGTTTTGGCGGGTTGCTTATGCCGTTGCTCAAGCCGAAAAGCAATGGGGAGAAGATGTGATGGGGACGGCAGTCCAATTCTACGAGCTGTTGACCTCGCGCTGTTTCTTCCCGAACTCGCCTACCTTCACCGGGGCAGGAACACCGTTGGGGCAATTAGCGGCCTGCTTTGTCCTGCCCATTAGCGATGATATGGGGCGCCGTTCAACAGGCATCTTTCAAACCCTGCGTGATGCCGCTCTGATCCAGCAAACCGGGGGTGGTAATGGCTTTTCGTTTTCCCGATTAAGACCGAAAGGGGCTTTGGTCAAGTCCTCGGCTGGGCAAGCAACCGGTCCGGTTGGTTTCTTGAGGGTTTACGATAAGGCTTTTGGTGAAGTCGCTCAAGGCGGGACGCGGCGGGGCGCCAATATGGCTGTTTTGCGCGTCGATCACCCTGACATCGAAGAATTTATCACCTGCAAGACCGACGAAAATGCCATCACCAATTTCAACATCTCAGTTGGAATTACCGATGCTTTCATGAAAGCGGTCATACAAGGCGCAGACTGGGAGTTACGCTTTCCGGATGTCAATGCTCCCGAATACAAAGATTTTGACGGCACCTTAGAACAAGCTGAAGCAGCCGGCATCCCGATTAAGGTCTATAAAGTGGTCAAAGCGCGTGAATTGTTTGAAAAAATTGTGCGCCAAGCCCATCATAACGGCGAACCCGGCGTTTTATTCCTCGACACTGCCAACCGCAGCAACCCCGTCCCTCACCTTTATCCTTTAGAAGCCACCAACCCCTGTGGCGAACAATGGTTAGGGCCCTACGAAAACTGCTGTTTAGGTTCGATCAATCTCGCCCAGCATTTTGCTGCGGATCGACAAGTTGATTGGGAAAAACTGCGCCGCAACGTGGAACTGGCTACTCGTTTCTTAGACGATGTGGTCGATGCCAATGCTTATGTGCCGGCTGTACCCCAACTGCGCGAAGCAGCCCTGAGAGCGCGCCGAATTGGCTTGGGAATTATGGGTTTAGCCGACCTGATGTACCATGTTGGCGTCCGCTATGGGTCACCTGAAGGGCAAGAATTTGCCTCACAGGTGATGGAATTTGTCCGTTTTCATGCCATGCGCACCAGTATTCAATTAGCCCAAGAGCGCGGGCCGTTCCCGGCAATCAAAGGCAGCATTTACGACCCCGAAAACCTGAGTTGGAAACCACCGCTGCCGCTGTTCCCCTATACGCACGACTGGAAACGACCGGCTTTGAATTGGCAAGAAATTGTGGATGGCATTCGACAATTCGGCATCCGCAATGCTGCCCAAACCACCGTTGCCCCAACCGGAACCATCGCCACGGTTGCCGGTTGTGAAGGCTACGGCTGTGAGCCGGTTTTTGCCCTTGCCTATATCCGTCACGTCAACGACAACGGCAAAGATCTACAACTGCACTACGCCAGCCCCCTCTTTGAAAAAGCCCTGATCGAAGCAGGGATTGACGAAGAAAGGCGCGCCAAAATCATTGACTATGTTATCGAGCATGGCACCTGTCAAGAGTTAGAAGATGTACCCAAAGAAATTCGGGACGTCTTTGTGGTTTCTACCGATGTTACCGCTGAAGAACACGTCCGCATGCAGGCTGCTATGCAAGCCTTTGTGGATAACAGCATGAGCAAAACCATCAACTTCCCAGCCGACGCAACCGTGCAAGATGTGATGATCGCGTATCAACTGGCTTGGCAATTGGGTTGTAAGGGCATCACCGTTTATGTGACCGGCTCTCGCGAAAAGGTCGTCTTGGAAACCAAAGCCACTGCGAAGAAGAAAGAGAAAAGCGAAACCACCGCAGAAAGCGCTGAACAGATCGCGCTCTGGCAAGAACAGAAAAAACCTCGTCCTCGCGCCCTGCATGGATACACCTACAGCATCAGCACCCCTCTGGGGAAAGCTTTCATTACAATTAACGAAAACGGCGGCAATCAACCGTTTGAGGTCTTTATTAACACGGCGAAAGCCGGCTCAGATACTGCAGCCGTTTCGGAAGCCATCGGTCGCCTAATCTCGTATATCCTACGCCTAGCTTCGCCGGTACCGCCGCGCGAACGGCTGAAAGAGGTGTGGCGGCAATTAAGCGGCATTGGTGGAGGGCGGTCGATGGGCTTTGGACCAAACCGCGTCCGCTCTTTGCCTGATGGCGTGGCGCAAGTTCTTGCAGAATACCTTGAAAATAAACAAAACCTCGAAAATCCCCCTTATCCCCAAATGCCACTGATGGAGTTGGAGTTAGATTTGGAACGCACCAATGGAAGCGACTCCGGGTTGCCATCAAACCCCGCTCTGGAGACAAATCGTTATCAGATCGGCGACCTTTGCCCAGAATGCGGTCAAGCAGCCGTGGTCAACGAGGAAGGTTGCCGCAAGTGTTATGCCTGTGGCTATAGCGAGTGCTGACCAATGACCAAGCGCTTGGTGGTTGTTGCGGGCAATATCGGCACAGGGAAAACCTCATTGGCGGAGCGAATCGGCGCCCGATTGGGTTGGCATACCGCCTTCGAGTCGGTCGCCGATAATCCCTACCTTGCCGACTTTTACGCCGATATGCGCGCTTGGGCGTTTCATTTGCAAATTTTTTTCCTCGGTCACCGCGCCCAACAATATCTACAAATGGTGCAAATGCCCCAATCGGTCATCATTGATCGAAGTATTTACGAAGATGCTTATATTTTTGCCCGCGCCCTTTACCAGATGGGCAACCTGACCGAGCGAGACTTCCAATCTTACCGCACAGTGTTCGATCTGATCGTCAATCAGCTCCCTCCACCGGACCTGCTCATCTACCTTCAAGCGCCGGTGGAGGTGCTGATCAACCGCATCCGCCAACGCGGTCGGAATATTGAGAGCAGCATCAGTGCGGAATATTTACGTCTGCTTGAAAGCTTCTACGACGAATGGCTGCAGACCTTCGATGTTTGCCCGGTTCTGACCATTCGCACCGATGATTTGGATTATGTTCATCGCCCCAAGCACCTCAATATCGTCGTGGAACGTATCCAAGAACGTCTCTCCGGTCGAGAAGAGGTCGTTTTTCCGAATTAGAATTTTAGCAACAAGCTCAAGATCAAACCGCCTAGGTAAAACAACCCAAAACGACGGTTATGAAAGAAGGCAGCGGCGACAAAATAATTTGGCCAGACCTGCGGAAAATCCAGTGGCTTCTCAAGCGGCTTAGGTGCCAGAAAGATCGGCAGCACTCGCAAGAAAGCCGGAAGAGCGAGAAAAACAACCAACATTAGCGGCGAAAAGAAACCCACCATCACTAGATAAGCCACCAAAAGGTATTGGGCAACCAGCATCCCCAAAACCGTCCAGCGGGCAAGTTTATCGCCTAACAGCACCGGCAGGGTATAGATACGTTTGGCTTTGTCCATCTCCAATTTATCGATATGTTTACCAAAGATCACCCCTGTAACGCCTAAAGCATAGGGTAAGCTAGCCAAGATCACATTCCAATCCCAATTCCCGCTAACGACATAGTAAACCCCACCGATCATCAACGGTCCCCAAACGACTAGCACCGCCACTTCACCCAACGCAATATATTTCAATGGCCAAGTGTAAAAAAGGACAAAAAAGGCTCCAGCCAGCAAAAGCGGCAAGGTCAATCCTCCGCGATAGAGAACCAGATAGATGCCAATCGCTAAAGCGAGCCCGCCGGTCACCGCCGAGTAGGTCAAATGCTGGCGTTTGGTCATTAACCCATGCAAAAGAGGCTGCGGTCCGTATTGAGCACGATAGTAATTTTCTTGATCGACCCCCCGAGCCGCATCGGTATAATCGTTGAGCAGATTATTGGTCGCATGGGCAAGGACAATCCCCAAGGTGGCCAGAAACCAGGGCAGAAAAGTAAAAACGCCCTGTTGATAGGCTAGGATACCGGCAATCGCTCCGCTCAGGAAGGTCATAATCAACACCGCAGCGCGGGTCGAAATCAACCATTTGGAGATCACATCTAAACGTTCCCACTCTTCTTTCTCTACATGCGGGATAATTTGTAACGCTTTCATCCACATCGAGACATTCATCATGACACCTCCGACAGGAAGATTATAGCCAACATTTTGGGTCTCAATTCTAAGAAATCTGTTGGAATTTCTGGCTTAGTTTCCCACCGGGCATAAAGTTCAGTCCGCTGCCCTCTAAGGTCTTCAAACCTAACCATCCCAAAAGAGCACTCGCAAATGATGGGGTAGGGATTGATTTCGTTGGCTGTTCACAATTTAGGAATCATAAGCTTACCCATGGGCTGCCTTCCTAAGGCGGCCAAATCCCTCCAGCACGCACGATCGTATGGTCAGGTACGTCCTGCTTGACTGTTGCCCCGTTGCCTATGCGGCAGTATGCGCCGATCTTCACCCGCAAGTTGACTGTCACCCCCATCCCGATCAAAGTCGCTTCGCCAACGCTTACCTCCCCCGCCAAAATTGCGCCAGGCGATAAATTGACATAATCACCAAGCTGACAATCGTGCGAGACAACAGCCGCCGTGTTGACAATTACGCCAAAGCCAAGGCAAGCATCGCTGCCGACATACGCGTGGGGAAACACTTGAGCGCCCTCCGACACTTGTGCGCTTTCCTCGATAAAGGCTGTTGGATGAATCACTTTCGGAAAGGAAAAGCCGGCCGCTTTGCCCTTCTCAAATACGGCAACCCGTTGCGAAATATCTCCAATCCCTCCAACAGCGTTAACCATCAAACGGTAACCGCGGCGAAACAACCACGGTAAATCCTGACTTCCTCCAAGCACCGGCACGCCTAAAACCTGGCTGCCCTGCGGCTTATAATCGTCAATCACCCCCGCAACAGAATACTGACCGCCGGCGCGGATCAACTCGATGAGTGATTTTCCATGTCCTCCGCCACCGAAGATCAACACCCCAGAAGGATCAACCTCCCCAAGCGGCGGCTGCTCACTGTGTAGATACTCCTCCTCGATCCAGCGGCGCAGGCGTTCCTCAGTAATCCATTCACCTTTGGGCAAGCGGCTTAAGTCGATCCCCATTTCTTTTGCCAAACGGCGCGCCGGCTCAGTTATCCGTAAAGCTGTAATTTCCCCCCTCTTCACCAGAGCTTGCGCGGCTTCGTCCTTCTCAAAAGTTTGCGCCTTTTCCTGAATCTTGGAAAGATCGAACTGCGCCTGCTCCGATAGATAGCCGAATAACTCCCCACTGCGCACCATCACTCCAGCGCGGTGATGGACAAGAAAGATATATCCATCGCGCTCAGCCGTTATCTCAGCCGTCGCTTTGGTCGTCTCCACAACAGCCAAGACCTGCCCTGCTTGAACCCGATCACCGGACTGAACGGCAATAGATACCAGCGTCATCTCAGGCTCATTCGGATTGATTAAGGGAAAGAGGATCGGCTTGCTTAGATCGCTCATAGTCACCTCTCAGGCAAACGGATGCAGATTACACTAGGTTCTTTGCCTTTTGAAGAATCGCTTCTACATTAGGCAAAGTCGCCCTTTCCAGAAGTGGCGAAGCCGGGATCGGATGCTCGGCGGCCGCCAAACGGCAAAGCCGCAAGGGCCTCGGGAAAGCTTGTTCTGCCAAGCGAGCCAGAACTTCCGCTCCCCAGCCCAACGTCAAGGTTCCTTCTTCGATCACGAGGGCTCGACCGGTGCGCCGAACAGAGTCAAGGAATTCTTCACCGGCAAACGGATTCAACTGCGTTGGCACCACCAATTCACAAAAGATTTCCTCTTGATAAGCGAGCTGAAGCAGAGCCTGTCTAGCCAATTCGGCTGTATAGCTATATGCAATCAGGGTCAGGCTTGGCTCAGGGGCGTTCCTCAAGCGCAGGGTATAGACCGGGTAACCCAGAGAAGTCCAATTGGTCTCTCGCTCAAACTCTTGATCGGTCTCCTCGTACACTCTTAGCGGATATAAACTCTTGTGCTCGATAAAAATCAGCGGTTGCTCATCGTGAAAGAGAGCTTGAAGCAAGAGACGGTCTGGCTCTCCGAAATGGGTAACGGCGACCACATGAAGGCCAGGCACGCCGAGGTAAAGTTTTTCCAGCGATTGCGAATGGGTTGGTCCATACCCGCGGCCACCGCCCACCGGCGTGCGGATGACCAAGGGCACCTTGACGGCCTCATTGTACATCCACCGAAATTTAGCAATATGGTTAATCACCTGATCGGCAATCAGGGTCAGAAAATCCCCAAACATGATCTCCGCCACCGGTAACAAGCCGCGGAGCGCCATGCCCGCTGCAACCCCGACTAGAGCGGCTTCAGAGATCGGCGTTGGCAGAACCCGATTGGGGAATTTCGTTGAGCATCCCTGCGTGACCTTGAAGGCGCCCCCATAGGGATCGAGCAAATCTTGACCAAGCAAATAGACGCGTTCATCGGCAGCCAGAGCCTGATGCAGAGCCCGGTTGAGGGATTGAAGGACGGTAGAGGATTGCTCCCTCACCCCTAACCCCTCTGCCAATGGGAGAGG
This sequence comes from uncultured Anaerolineales bacterium, assembly GCA_937928795.1. Lineage (GTDB taxonomy): Bacteria > Chloroflexota > Anaerolineae > Anaerolineales > UBA4823 > NAK19. The sequence continues at coordinate 26,957 of CALFWB010000019.1, read as the reverse complement.
GGAATCCACCTCCCCTCGCCTGCCGGGAGAGGGTCCAAGGGTGAGGCTCACCTCCCCGCCCTCAGGCGTAGGATATTCATCTTTCAAGGCCACCTCAAAGGCTTGGCGGATTCTCTCCCGCTCTTCTGCTTCGATTTCCTCCCGCTCCTTTGGCGATAAACGTGGCGCATGGATCTTCAGTGGGTCAAAGGCTGCCTTGATGCGCGCTATCTCCTCGGCTGGACGGGTATCATCTCCTTTTGAATGCGGCCCAAACCGATACGTATGCAGAATCAATGCTCTAGGAGATTGACTTTCTCGCACCTCTTTAACCCACCTGCCTGCCACTTCGTAAATCTCAACTACGTCGCTGCTGTCGAGTTCCTCACAGGCGATTCCAAAAGCGCGAAAGCGATCCGGGATCGAACCGGCTAGAGTCAATTCAATGGGCGTGGTTTGGGCGATGCGGTTGTTCTCCAATACATAGAGAACAGGAATACGCCACTTACTGGCAATATTGAACGCCTCGTAAATCACCCCTTCGCCCAAGGTGCCATCGCCCAAAAAAGCCACAGCAATCGCCCCGCTCTGTTTGATCTTCTCAGCCAGTGCCATCCCACTAGCAATCGGCACAATCCCCCCTTGCACCCCATTGGAATAAAAGGTGCGCCAATGCAAGTGTTGCGAGCCGCCTCGGCCACCGCAAATCCCGCTCCGCTTGCCCATCAGTTCGGCGAATAAAGCGCGCGGATCGCCCCCATAGGCAAGAAAATGCCCATGGCCACGATGATTGCTGAACACAATGTCTCCAGCTTGCAAATGCGCAATCACCCCGACCGCATTGGCTTCTTGCCCAAGATAGGTATGGGTAGTGCCGACAAACACACCGCTCGGGAATTTCTCCAGCACCAACTCTTCAAAGAAACGAATGCGACACATCCAGCGATACAGCGCTTTAGCTTCCATTCTGTGCCTCGTCTTCGCCTTCTGGTTCGCGTTCGGTTAAGTTGCCCATGAATTCCGGCGCCGTTGCATAACCCTCGCTGCTAATCCCTTCGCGGCGCAGCACCTTAATTGCGGTTAGGGCAAGGATTTTCAGATCGAGCCAAAACGACCAATGATCCACATACCACACATCTAAGCGGAACTTTTCCTCCCAGCTCAGGGCATTTCGTCCGTTAACTTGTGCCCATCCGGTAATGCCCGGCAACACTTCGTGCCGCCGCGCCTGTTGCGGCGTATAGCGGTCAAGATACTGCATTAGAAGCGGGCGCGGTCCGACCAAACTCATTTCACCGCGCAGGACGTTGAACAATTCGGGCAATTCATCCAAGCTGGTTGAGCGCAAGAAGCGACCTAGCGGCGTCAGACGCTGCTCATCAGGCAGTAAATTTCCGTTTTCATCCCGCTGATCGTTCATGGTGCGGAATTTATAACAAACAAACGGTTTACCCAGATAGCCGGGCCGCTGCTGGCGGAAGAGCACCGGTGAACCATGCGCAATCCGCACCAGTAAAGCAAGGATGAGCAATAAGGGCGAGAGGAGGATGAGCAAAAAGAGGCTCATAATCAAATCAAAGAGCCGTTTCGTGATGGGGATATGAGTAGCCGACTTCATCTATAGCCCTTATTCTGCCGTGAAGGCCGGCAAGCTCTGCTCGTGTTGAAGTTCGCTCAGGATTTCTAATAGCGCTTCTCGCCAATTTTCCACCGCACTGTAGGCAAACCAAATCGCCCTCTTACCCCAGCGAGCAGCCGGGTGGAGAAATCTTCCATTAGGAGGTTGGGGACCTTCTGGAAATCGCAACACCAGTTGACGGTTTTCCAAGTTAATCGAAGATAAACCCGCCCGCTTGGCGAGCAGTTTTACTTTCATTTGGAAGAGCAAATCTTCAACCGCTTGAGGAAGTGGTCCAAAACGATCTTGAAACTCGGTGTATAGATTCTCAATCTCGGCTAAGGATTTTAAGTCCGCAATGCGCCGATATAATTGCAAACGCATCAGTTTATCCGGCACATAATCGGCGGGAATGGTAGCTAGCAGCGGCAAGTCAACCGTAACGCCGCTTCCGAGCTCACCTTCACTATCGAATTGCCAGTGCGCCAGAGATAAGCCCTCTTCTTTCCCCAGGCGACGGATTGCTTCCGCTAGCAAGCGGGTGTAAAGATGCAAACCAACTGCATTGACATGCCCCGACTGGCGCGTCCCTAAAATATCGCCTGCCCCGCGCATCTCCAAATCGCGCATGGCAATTGAGAAGCCGGCTCCCAACTGCGTGTTTTCCGCAATGGTTTCCAAGCGTTGCTGTCCCTCTGGCGTTGGCAGGCGGCGTTTGTGGCGGAAAAAATAAGCGTAAGCGCGCTGGGCGCCTCTGCCAACTCGCCCGCGCAATTGATAGAGCTGAGCTAAGCCAAAGGTATCGGCGCGATCAACGATCAGCGTGTTTGCATTGGGAATATCCAGCCCTGACTCGATAATTGAGGTGGTCAAAAGCAAATCCACCTCGCCTCGAGTGAATTGTTGCATCCGTTCGGCCAACTCTTTTTCGGGCATTTGACCATGCACAACGGCAATGCGCGCTTCGGGCACCAGCTTTTCGAGATGGCGACGCATTGCTTCGATGGTTTGAACTCGATTGTGGACAAAGAAGACCTGTCCACCACGCTCAATTTCCCGCAATATCGCCTTACGGATTAAGTCGGGCGAGTAGGGACCCACATGAGTCCAAATCGGGACGCGCTCTTCGGGCGGTGTGTTGATGGTCGAAATATCGCGCACGCCGGTTAAGGCAAGGTATAGCGTGCGCGGAATGGGTGTTGCCGTTAGGGTCAAGACATCCACTTCAGCACGTAGTTTTTTCAGCTTTTCCTTGTGCATGACGCCAAAGCGCTGTTCTTCATCGATGATCAAGAGGCCCAAATCCTTGAAACGGACATCATTGGAAAGCAAGCGGTGAGTACCGACAATGATATCGATCTTTCCTTGGGCAAGTCTATGGATGATCGCTTGCTGTTGCTGCGGCGTGCGAAAGCGGGATAACATTTCCACTTCCACCGGAAAAGCGGCCAATCGCTGCCGAAAGGTTTCATAATGCTGCTGAGCAAGGATCGTGGTCGGCACCAAAACAGCAACCTGTTTGCCATCCACAACGCACTTAAAAGCCGCCCGCAGAGCCACCTCGGTCTTTCCATATCCCACATCTCCACAGATCAAGCGGTCCATCGGGCGAGGCGATTCCATGTCTGCTTTGACTTCTTGCAACACGCGAATCTGGTCTTCGGTTTCTACATAGGGAAAACTGGCTTCTAGTTCTCTCTGCCAAGCTGTATCAGGAGAAAAAGGATGGCCCTCAACCACACTTCGTTTGGCATATAAATCGAGCAGGTCTTGAGCGACTTCGACCACAGCTTCGCGGACATGCGCTTTGACCGTATGCCATTCTGCAGTGCCCAAATGGCTCAACGGCGGAGATCGCCGATCGGCTCCGACATAACGGCTGACCCGATCAGCCTGATAAACCGGCACGAACAATTGCGCTTGATTCGCGTATTCAATGCACAAATATTCCCGCTCTACCTCATCAATAGTGCGCGTCACTAAGCCAACAAAGATGCCAATGCCATGATCGACATGAACGACGTAATCACCGGGCTGTAAATCTGCATAATGAGCCTCTGGGCTCGCAGCAACCTGTTTTTTGCGTCGGCGGATCTCTGGCGGACGGATGCCGAAAATTTCGCCATCAGAGAAAACATGAAATTCACCCTGATCCCTTGCCCGAAAGCTAAAACCTTCGGCTAAACTCCCGAGAACAAATTGCACCAAGCTAGGTTTTTCTAGAGGTGTCCGTTTGTTCTCGCGCCATAGCTCCTCCAATCGGGGTGCTTGGCGGGAGACAATCCAGATTGCTCGGCTCTTTCCCTCAAGTTCTTCCAGATGTTGGATAAACGGCTTAAGCCTTGCGGCAAAGCGCGGTTGCACTTGAAAAGCTTGTTGGATCGCCCATAAAGCTTCTGGGGTTTCTTCCTCATCCCAGCCGAAGCGAAGGCTGCGGCACATGGATAATTGGTCTTCGATCTCAGACCATGAGAGATACGGAGTTGGGCTGTCTTCTTGAATAACACCATCTTTGAGGGCCGATCGGCGCAATTCCAAAGCCTGATCTTCAATCTCGGCCGCCATCTGGTGAATGCTATCGGAATCATCCAAAATGACCAAACTGCGTTCGGGCAAATAATCCAAGATACTGGCTGGGTAAGGGTGCAGATAAGGCAAGTGAAACTCACAGATATCTTGCGGTGATTCGACTCGCTCCAAGAAGGATGGATTGAGCAGATATTCCCTAGCAGGTGGGACAATCAAACTCGTTAAGCTGCCATTCTTGCGATCGGTCAGTTGATTGGTTGGATCGAAGGGAAGGATGGTTTCGATTTGATCACCAAAAAAATCCAACCTAACCGGAAAAGGAGAGGCAAGCGGCCAAATATCCAAAAGGCCGCCGCGGCGGGCAAATTGCCCGACATCCACCACCGTATTGACCCGTTCGTAGCCCAGTTCGCTCCAGTGTTGGATTATGCTCTCCATGGCGTACACAGCACCCGGCTTATAGGTGCGGATGGCTCTGATGAACTCGCGGCGCGGCATGGTGCGAGTCATCACGGCGCGGGTAGAGGCAATGACCAGAACCGCCTTCTCCTCCCTGCGCACAGCGGGTATCTGAGTTGTCGCAAAATAAGTTAGCACAGTCAGGCGTTCTTTACGCGAGGCATCGCTCCATGGGGCTTTTTCATAAAACAAAACGCTCGGTTCGGCAAAGAGGTAATGCGTCAATTGCGGGTCCCATAGGTTTACCTCTTCCATCATCGCCAAAGCCCGATCGTTGCGGTCAACAATCCAAAAAATCGAGGACTGCAAGGACCTGAGCAATGCAATGGCAAGCGGCAAGCGAGCCGAACGGCGCAGAGAGAGGCGCAACGGACCGTTACGACCTTGCAAGGCGGCAATCAACTCTCGACTCGTTTCTCCTATTTGATGGAAAAGGGGATCAAATGTCATCTTAATATTCAACAAAAAGATGGATCAAGGTTCATTGGCAAGGAGATTGACATTGTGACGATTCATTGCTTCCACGATTCCGAAATTGACCCAATCCTGCACGGCTTGGGCGGCTCTGTCCAGAATCAGGGGTAAATCGATCTTTTCCTGCGCGCTAAATTCACGCAGGACATACTGAGCGGCAGCCTTTGCGCCGTGGGGGCGGCCAACGCCCACGCGCAGCCGCGGCACATCCTGCCGACCCAAGCGGTCAAGGATGGATTGCATCCCTTTATGTCCGGCCGAGCTGCCGCTCGCTCGCACTCGCAGCGTGCCAAAAGGCAAGTCAATATCATCGTATACGATCATTAACTGGTCAGACGGAACCTGATAGAAGCGCGCCAAAGGTGCCACGGATTGGCCGGAGAGATTCATAAAGGTTTGCGGTTTGGCTAAAATCAGCGTCCTCTGCTCTGCATTTACCTTTACAACCAAGGCTTTTTGTTCATACCGAGTGAACGAAACACCGAATCGCTCGGCTAAGCGGTCTAAGACCATAAAACCAATGTTGTGGCGGCTTTGGGCATATTCCTTGCCCGGATTTCCTAGACCGACGATCATATAAGGCAGGCGTTCCAAAGGAGTGATTGTTCCAGACATCTTCAATCCTAAGCGGTTTTACTGCGTAAAATCGCCATCAATGTTCCGATCAAAAAGAAAACAGCTACGATGCCAGCCCCTTTCAAAGCGCTCTGGGTAAGGTCGCTTTGACGCAAGGTGAGCGGGTTGGTCGGCAAAGGAGTAGGGGTGTTTGGCAGTTGGGTGGGTTCGAGGGTTGTCATCGACTCGGATTGTGCCTGCCAATCGGGTTGCGGCGTGTCGGTCTCAACCGCCGTATAATTCCGTACCCGTAATCTTTCGACCATATAAACATGTTTCTGATTCTCCTTTGTCGTCACGGTTAGGCGTAACTGATAGATGCGATCGGTAATGGCGGTGGTATCCCATACGGCTAACACATCATTGACCACCCCTTGCTCACTTTCAGCCAGGATAAACCACGTGTCGGTCGGATTCTCCTGATAGGCAAATGCCAGCTCACTGTGGGCAAAATTGCGAATGTTGGTGCTGCCAATAACGCGCACGCTACCTTGTAATGCCTGACCGGGGCGTGGCTGGCGGATTTCGATGCGCGGCACAATAGCTTTGGCATCCTGACCCTGAACCGAGATGACCGTGAGTAAAGCCAAGACCACTCCAGAGAAGAAGACCCGAAAAGAACGTCCCATCATCCGCTTAAAAACAATCGAAAAGATAGTTTAACATGGAGCAGAAAGGCTGTGAAGGTCAAATAGAGCCAGTGTGCACTCAAAAGTTGTTGGCAACATTGCTTTGTAGGACAACTCAATGAGTTGTCCTACAACTTTTGCGTGGACACTCAGCAGTTGCTTGCATGTTGTTATGGACCTTCTTCATGGTACCGTTGTGTGCCCAGAGTGGTGCCTGCCTGAAGATGTTGCTCTAGCCACAACGGAGCGCAGCAAGACGCCGTCAGGCGCAAGCGCAGGTTGATCAGCCTATCGTATAATGCACTGCCCGACAGAAAGTTTTAGCTGCTGCGGCAGGGCTGGCAAGACGCCTTTGCGCTACGAGGAACGCTCGAAAACAACCTTCCCGCCGACCAGGGTCAAGTCAACCTTCAGTTCGAGCAGATCGGCCGGGTCGGCTACCGTGTACGGACTGTCGTGCCAAACGACGAGGTCGGCAAACTTGCCCGGTTCCAGGGAGCCTTTGACGTTCTCGGCAAAGTCGGCATAGGCGCTGCCCATGGTGTGGGCGTACATGGCTTCTTCGATGGTCAGCGCCTGTTCGGGGCTGACTGGCTTCTTCGAAACGGTGGCGCGCACGAGACTGGCAAAAAGGGTGGCTTGGGGATCCCACCTCGGCATGGAGGGGGCATCTGAGCTGAGCGCAAGTGGAATGCCCATGTCCAGCCAGGTGCGGGTCGGGATGACGCGCTGCGCTCTCTCCTCGCCCCAAATCCTCTCCATTGCGTCTCCAAATGCCCAAATAAGCGTAGGCTGTGTTGAGATGACCACGCCGAGGTCCTTCTGGCGCTGTATAGCCTGATCGGTATTCAATACGGAATGTTCGAGACGGTGGCGCGGGTCTGGACGGGGGTTCTTTCTCATGGCGTTCTCGATGGCATCCAACGCTAGGTCAACCGCTGCGTCGCCGCCAGTGTGCAATGCCACCTGGTAGCCAGCGTCGTGAAAAGTGCGCACCGCATCTTTCAAGTCATTAGGCTTCCAAATGGTAATTTTCCAGGCAATGCCGTTGTGCGGTTCATGAGTGTACGAGGCTTCCAGGGCGCCGTCCACCTGGAATTTTGCTCCGGCGAAGTGCATGTAATTGCTCTCATAGCGCATGGCTTCGATGGCAGGGATGCGCCCATCCAATTCCTGGATGTATTCGAGGACGTTCATCACCTGGCCGCGGATGGTCATTTCACCACGCCGTGCGATGTTAAAATAGGCTTGCATACGATCCAGGTCGCGAGCATAGACATCCTGGAAACTGGTGACGCCCATGGAGGCAAACTTTGCCTGCGGGTTCAAGATGCTGGTCTCGTATGCCTCCACATTCAGCAGGTCTGCGGGCCATAGGCGGCGGAAGACATCCATAGCTGGGTGATTCATGACTGTCCCATTCGGCTCACCGTTGGCTTCGCGCAGAAAGCGGCCATTGCCAGGGTCCTTCGTATTGGCATTGACACCGGCCATATCTAACGCCAAACTGTTGACCACCGCCATGTGCCCGCCCTGATTAATGAGCATAACCGGATGGTTGGGCGAGACCGGGTCAAGGTCATGCTTGGTGGGATAACGCCCACCAAAAGTGACCCAGCCGGATCCAACCACCCATTCACCTTTGGGCGTGGAGGCAACCTTCTCGGCAATCTTGGCCTGCAACTGCTCAACGGTGTTGACAGCCGGCCAACTGACATCTACGTAGACTGTTCCCAACAGGCCGCAGGCGCTCAGATGGCAGTGAGCATCGTTCAAGCCGGGGGTTACGGTGCGCCCCATCAGATCAATTACTCTGGCCTGCGGGGCTGCCAAGGCGCGCATGGCTTCATCTGAACCAGTCGCTAGGACCTGACTGCCGCTGACGGCAACTGCCTGGGCAATGGTGCGGGCGCTATCCATGACCACTACATTGCCGTTGACTAGGATAAGGTCCGCAGTTGTGCCGGCGGGAAAAGTTGGGGCAACATAGACTGTTGAGGGCGGCACAGCCGTCAACTCGACGCTGCGTCCGCAAGCCAGCGCTGCACCTCCTAGGGCAGCTCCAGCTAGCTTGAGAAAATCACGACGGGACAGATTTGAATGGTTGTGAGACATTTCAGGTTCCTTTCTAAAATTAAACAATAGGCAACGGTTCAGGGCATAGGATGAGCCAGGAAGAATTCCCAGATGAGGGATGTAGCAGAGATTTCCATATTTGGCTCGCCCATGCGCTGATTGACGGCTTCGCCACCCGGCCAGGCGTGCTTCCCGCCCGTGATGGTGTACAGTTCCACGGACGCATCATCTCGGCAGGGAGAATAAGAGTCGTGGATAATGCTACCCGTGACTGTTTGTTCCGCTTCGAGAGGACAGCCGTTGGCGGCGGTCCAGAACGCAATTTGCTCGTCCACGGCAATAAACTGGACACCGCCAGGACTCACCCCGCCATTGTAAGGATTCGGCTCATCGTCCGTGCCATGAAAATGAATAAGAGGAAGCGGGCGCGATGGCTGGCAAGCCTGTATGTCCTCCAGTTCTTGGGTCGCGCTGACTGGTCCGATGGCAGCGATCTGGTCTGCCATCTCACATGCCAAGCGGTAAACCAAGATGGCACCGTTCGAGAAGCCAGTGGCGTAGATGCGGTGGCGGTCGAGGTTCAAGGTTGTATCGAGTTCCTCGATCAGGGCGCGCACGAAGCCAATATCGTCAATGTTGTCACGGGCGGCCTCTCCGCAGCAGTGACCGCCGTTCCATGCTCTCTGCTTGCCGTAGGCGTTGGGGTAAACGACAATGAACCCAGAGGCGTCGGACTGAGCGTTGAAACCGCTAATGCGCACCATTTCATAAGCATCCAAGGTGATACCATGGAAGGCCAACACAATCGCCGTGGAGCGGGATGGCTCATAAGTCGGCGGAATGTGCAGGACATAGGAGCGTTCCAGCCCAGCAACCGTCGGCAAATGTTTCGAATCGCCCACAAGCGGGAGGGCACTTGCAATTTCAGGAGAAGGGGACGGATGTGTAACAGGTGTTTTCCCACAGGTCAGCGCCGTGAGGAAGACACAAAAAGAGAAGAGAATCACACCAAACCTTGCCTTCATTTGACAGCCTCCAGTTATAAAAGAACCTCTCTCGCTGCCTGGTATTTGAAGCGACCCACGACGCACTCGGCGAGTTGCTACGGCAGATTCTGCTCTTTCCAAGCAAACCGACCTGGCTCGTCATCCGTGCCTGCCTGAACATCGCCTGCTAGGCAGCCCCATTTTCAGGCGGCTGACCTAACTGGCAAAGAGATCCCTAAACGTTTCAGCCATCTCTTTGCCGATTTAGACGGAGATCTCCTTCCGCACCTGTAATCGTATGGAGTCCCGTCTATCCCTAAAATTATTGACTTTTATGGAAAACTCTAAGGGGCAATTTGGCGTTGATAACTGTAATTATTATAGTATCTTTCCCTTTTTTGTCAATCATTTCAGAGCTTGTTCTTTTTGCCAACCTACGAAAAAGAGCACCTCTCCTTATTTGTAACCTATCTCAGGCAAATAGTCTTATCGTCATAGCCTATTTGTGAACCTACCAACGAATATAATTCTTTTTGTGATTAATATCACAGATTATTGGTGACAGAAAGCTATCGTCAAAATTCCTAAAGCGTTGTATCCTTAAGCAGGATATGGGATTCAGGAAACTCTCCTGATGCTCATCGCTGTTTCCTCCTTTGGCGAACGCCTCCGCCGGGTCTCCTCCTCACCGCCCCGGCGGAGGCCGAGTTTAAGGGGGGTTGAGTATTGATCCGCAAATGGACGCGAATGAACGCCATATGGCTTTTGTGGACCGCTCAGTCGGCTTCAGGTTGAGTTTTGATCCGCAAATGGACGCGAATGAACGCCAATGGACGCGAATAATCTGCAAATGGACAAGCATTGAATTAGAGCAAAAGCGGGCTTCTCATGCTGAAGCCCGCTTTCTTGCCTGAGAGATGTTAGCCCTTGCGAGCATAGTTGGGAATCAGGATCGGGGAGCGCACGGCACCGTTGAGGCCGATTTCGTCGAGCGCTCGGTTCCAGCTTTCAAGATGAGCGAGGGTGGGCTTGCCGGGTTGGCGCTCTTTTGCCAACATTGCGGCCGTGATCCCAGCTCGCCGCCCAAAGACGCATACATCCAGCAAACTGTTGCCCATCAGGCGGTTGCGTCCATGCACGCCACCGCTTGTCTCTCCAGCTACCAATAAGCCCGGCACAGTGGTTCGGCAGTCAGCATCAATCTTCACACCGCCGTTTTGATAGTGTAAAGTGGGATAGACCAAAATCGGCTGCCGCACCATGTCGATATTAAAGCGCTTAAACTGGCGCACCATGGCTGGCAGCGCCTTTTCAATGGTGCCCGGCCCATGGATCAGGTCAATCATTGGGGTATCCAGCCAAACTGCCGGCTGGCCGCTGGGGGTGATCACGCCCAGCTTGCGCTCTTTGCATTCTCGAATGAAGGCGGCGGCCTCCACATCGCGCGGCTCAAGCGGATAGACAAATTGCTCACCCTTGATGTTAAGTGGCTGCGCCCCTAAACCACGCACTTTCTCGGTGACCAATTGACCGAGAATTTGTTCCGGGTAAGCAGCGCCGGTGGGATGATATTGCATGGTATCCAAAAAAACTAGTTCGGCGCCGGCCCGATATGCCAAGACAATCCCATCGCCCGTTGCACCATAATGATTGGTGGTTGGAAAACCTTGATAGTGCAGCCGTCCGCTGCCGCCGGTCGCCAAGATGACAACCTTGGCTTTGGCATAGAAATACCGTTCGGTCTCCAGATTCATCAAGATTGCCCCGCAGACCGCTCCCTGGTCATCTAAAACCAGCTCAACCGCCGGACAGAACTCAATAACATCAATGTTGGGGCGATTGCGCACTTCATCGCGCAAGACGCGCATAATCTCAGCGCCGGTGTAATCGCGGGCGGAGTGCATGCGCTTGATGCTGGTGCCGCCGCCATGTTCTTCCATCATCACTCCATCGGGTGTCTTGTCGAACATGACGCCCAAGCTCTCTAACCAAGCAATCACAATCGGGGCATCCTTGACCAAGGCTTCCACCAAATCGGGGAAATTGGTAAAATGCCCGCCGCCGATCACATCAAGATAGTGCGTGGCAGGAGAATCTTCAGGGCGGTCAGCGGCTTGAATGCCGCCTTGAGCCATCATCGTGTTGGCGTCTCCAAAGCGCAGTTTGGTGATAAGGACAACTTTTGCGCCGTTTTCCTGAGCCAAAAGGGCTGCGCTGGCTCCAGCCCCTCCGCCGCCGATGACTAAGACATCGGTCTCAAAATCAGGGGCGCTCAAATCAAAATGGGGATCAACGTGTGGGCGCCCTTCGACCACATCTGCCAATTCAACGGGCATTCGATTGCCTTTATAACTCCCAACCCGCACCTCACGCATACCCGATTCGAGGTAATCTGGGTGAAATTTTTTGAGCAGTTCCTGACGTTCCTCTAGGGGCATGGCAGGGAAGGTTTGACCGAGGCGCTGCGGGCGCGTGGCTTCGACGATTTTGATTTGTTCAAGCAGTTCAGGTGTGTAGGTCATGCCAACCTCCTAAGCTTCAATCGGGCGAGCTTTATAGCGCTCTTTGAGGGCGTTAAGGTCGAGGGTTTTCAATTCTGCCAAAGTTTGATCGAACGCGCCTTGTCGGATTTCCTCTAGGCGTTGATAGAGATGCTCAGAACGCGGTGAAAGGTAGCGCCCGTACAACCGCCGCGCCAAGATGGCAATGTTGTATTGAGGCTCCTCGGCCGGGCAGCGTGCGGCACAGAGACCACACATGATGCAATCAAAGGACAGGTTGGCAACCGCAGCAATATCCCCACGCATGGCAGCCGCCATGTACCCCTTGACGTTCAGTTCTTGGGGGCAGGCTTTGGTACAGGTGCCGCAGCCTAGACAGCGCAAAACCTCCGGATAGATTTGGAAGAGCGTGGAAGCTTGCGCTTGCAACTGCGCAATGTCATACGTAGCGCGTTTTGCCGGGAAGAAAGGAATCTGACCCAGATACATCTCGGGCTTGACCACCGTTTGGCAAGCCAACCCGAAATAGAGCTTAGGGTCATCTTTGATACGGTAGACGGTCGCACAAGCGCCGCAGAAGCCACCGCGGCAGCCCACACCGCGGATCAGCGTGTAGCCGGCGTATTCCATGGCTTTCATGATGGTCAAGCTGGAAGGCACATCGTAGCGTTTGCCCATGATATAAATGGGGATCAAATCGTTTCGTTCAGCCATACGCACTCCTTGGGGGTTAATTTCCTGCTCAAAGGTCCAATTACTCTCCAACTTCTGTCCATTCATCCGCCTTGAAAGTCACCAACGGCAAGGGCTCTTCGGCGTTGCGTCCGGGCAGATAGTCAAACGTTTGCTGTAAGCGTTGTGCCACGGCGCGGAAAACCAGCCCAACCGGCAACTCAGAGGGACAAGCATCGGTGCACATGCCGCAGCCGACGCAAGAAAGGGCCATGTGGTTTTGCCGTGTGAGATGAAACAGCATCGTATCGGGCGGCATCCGTTGGGCGCCCTTTTGGCGCGACCACTCCCAATATTTCATCGGATCATGATCAAAGACGTGGCTCTTGAAGACACACGTCTTGCAATAACAAATCGGGCAGACGGTCATACAATTATGGCAGCGGATGCAGGCGGCAAACACGCCGGTAATCCCCTCTTCACCTTCTAATCGAGCGCGGATTTCGGCAAAGGCTTGGTCTCGCGCTTGAGTGCGGGCAGCAATAAACGCTTCAACCTCTGGGGCGCGCCCGTTCCCGACCTCACCGGTCAGATTCAGATTACCGGCGATCTCATCCTGAACTTCGATCAGCACTTCATGCTCTAAATCGCTCTCCAACAGGCGCAGGCGGATAGGAGCGTTCTCAAAAAGCGGTTGTTCGCAAATCTGACAAGCGGGGCGCAGTTCAGGGTTGGGCAAGTCTGGTTTCTGGCGGATGGCAGCATAGAGATCAACCCATAAGGGATGATCGCTTTGATCTTGCTGTTTACGCAGGTAAACGGATGGCGTATATGTACCCGCGCAGTCGAGGGCGATGATCAAGAGGTCATCTAAGCTGGCTTGAGCCATCTTGGTCAGTTCGATGAGCGCCCGCGCTTCGCAAGAACGCAAGACGGCAGCCACGCGGGGGCGCGGCGAGCGCAAACTGACCTTGCCGGCCCAAGTGGCTGCATTGAGCGGCAGAACCGGCGCAAGAGGATCGGCGTGTTCAAGCAGCGCGGGGTCACTGACCAGAGCCGGCGTTATCGAACCGCTGGGCGTGCGCATCGGGGTGAGCAGCACATCAACAAGTTGCTTTTCCAGCAGGCTCTTCAAGAAACCTTGTAACGCAGCCAGCGCATTTCCATTCTCAACGGGCAAAGAGGTCTTCATAGCGTCTTCTCTATCTCCGTTTATCCTAAGAATCAACCTCGCCTTGCGCTAAACAGCCCAGGTTTGTCGCATGGGGTTAGGACCTTTGGCATACAGGGCTTCGGTCATCTCGCGCACGGTCTCGGCAAAGCGCGCTCCTTCGCTGGCACTAATCCAGCGCAGCCAGATGCGATCCTCATCAAAGCCGGCACTTTTGAGGATTTCTTTGAGTGCAATCACCCGCCGCCGAGCTTTGTAATTGCCTTCCTGATAGTGACAATCGCCGGGGTGGCAACCGCCGATCAGAATGCCATCCGCACCGGCCAAATCGGCCTTGAGGACATACATCGGATCAACAGCGCCACTGCACATCAAGCGGATGATGCGTACGTTGGGAGGATATTGCAAACGGCTGGTGCCGGCTAGATCGGCCCCGGTGTAAGTGCACCAATTGCACAAGAAGGCGATAATTTTGGGTTCAAATTCGCTGCTTTCTGCCATCCACTGACTCCTTAGCTAAACTCTCTCTTAGCAAAGCAAAGTTAGGTCAAAGCTGCATCGATCATCTCAGCAACCTGTAAGAATTCAAAGCCCAATTGTTGGCTGGCTTTATTGGGACAAGCAGCCACACAAGCGCCACAGCCCTGACACAACACAGCCACCACTTCGGCATAAGCGGCGCCGGGCTCCAAACGGCGGGCGCCATACGGGCAAACCTCAACGCACAAGCCGCACGCCGAACACAAGCGCGGGTTAACCGAAGCAATGATCGGCGTAGCGGTAAGTTGCTTCTTTGCCAGCAGCGAAACCGCCCGCACTGCGGCTGCCTGTGCCTGAGCAACCGTTTCATCGATTGAGCGGGGTGAATGGGCAAGCCCAGCTAGGTAAACACCATCGGCAGCAAAATCGACCGGGCGAAGTTTGACATGCGCCTCAAGGAAGAATCCTTCTGCCGTAAGCGGCAATTTCAACAAGCGGCTCAGCGCTTCGTTGCCGGGTTCCGCCTCAATGCCTACGCTCAAGACTACTTGCTCAACGCACAAATGGATTTCTTCTCCCTCGGGCTGCGAGATAACATGCACCCATAGCTTTCCATCAGCACTTTTCTCAACCTGCGGCGGTCGTTCGGCATCGTATTGCAGGAAAACCACCCCTTGGCGGCGCGCTTCGGTGTAATAACCTTCGCGAAAACCGTAGCTGCGCAGGTCACGATAGAGGATATAAACGCGGCTGCGCGGATTGCGCCGTTTGATCTCTAGGGCGTTCTTGATCGCTTGCGTGCAGCAAATGCGTGAGCAATAGGGATGATCCTCATCGCGCGAGTCGACGCACTGAATCATGACCACCGCTTCAGGAACTTGAGCGCTCTCTTTTAGGTGGCTTTCGAGTTCGCGCTGCGTGGTCACGCCATTCAGCTCACCGTATCCATATTGGCGGGTTGGGATTTCCCGTCCGCCCGTAGCGACGACGATGGCGCCATGCGTCAACTCTTCACAAGAGCCGTCCGCATGACGGACAACCGATGTATACTGCCCAACATAGCCGCGCGTTTCAATCACTTCACACTCTGCCAAGACAGTAATGCGTGGTTCGGCGCGGATTGCCTCGATCAGATCGTTGAGTAGCTTTTGTGGATCTGTGCCATCCAAACCGACGTAAATATGGCGCAGGTTTCCGCCCAACTCGGCTTGGCGCTCGACCAAATAAACAGGGAAACCTTGGCGGGCAATGGAAAGGGCTGCAGTCATCCCTGCCAAGCCGCCGCCGATGACCAGGGCCTGATGAGCTACCTCAAAGCTGCCGCGCTGGATCGGGCGCAAGCGGCGCGCTTTGGCAACCGCCATCCCCACCAGCTCCTTCGCCTTTTGGGTGGCAATGTCCGGAGTTGCCCGATGCACCCAAGCATCCTGCTCGCGAATGTTCGCCAGCTCAAACAAATGCGGGTTCAAGCCGGCTTGGCGGATGGTGTCTTGGAAGAGCGGCTCATGCGTGCGCGGCGTACAACTGGCAACCACCACGCGGTTGAGACCGTGTTCGCGAATCTTGGCAACAATCTTTTGTTGGGTATCTTGCGAACAAGTGTACAGGTTGCGCTCGGCATAGACCACGCCGGGCAAGCGCTTGGCGTATTCAACCACCTCGGGCACATCCACTACGCCACCGATATTGATCCCACAATGGCAGACGAATACGCCGACGCGTGGTTCTTCGCCGCTGATGTCGCGCTCCGGCGGATAAACTGCTTGGCGGGTGAGTGTGCCGCGTCCGCCAGCTAACAACGCCGAAACCTGCGCAGCGGCGCAACTGGCTTCAATCACGGTTTCAGGAATGTCTTTCGGCTCACCAAAAGCACCGGCGACGAAAATGCCAGGCTGATTGGTCTGCGTCGGCAGATAATGCGGAGACTCGGCAAAGCCAAACTGGTTCAGATTAACCCCCAAACGCGTGGCGGTTTCGATCGCCTCGGGTGTGGGTTTGAGACCGACTGAGAGGACAACCAAGTCAAACTCTTCCTCATGCGGAACCGGCTTTCCCTCGGCGGTAAAGGTCACATAGCTGAGGCGCAGATTGCGGCTGCCGGGCACCTCGCGCACACTGGAGACCATGCTGCGCACATAGCGCACGCCTTGTTCTCGCTCAGCTCTGGCAATGTAGGCATCAAAGCCTTTGCCAAAGGCGCGGATATCCATGTAGAAAATGGTGGGCTGGATGCGGCTATCGTGTTCACGGGCGATTACGGCTTCTTTGGTGGCATACATGCAGCACACCGAAGAGCAGTAACCTTGCCCGCAGGCGTTATCGCGTGAGCCGACGCACTGAATCCAGGCGATCTTTTCAGGGTGGCGGCCATCGGAGGGGCGTTGTACCACGCCGGCAAATGGCCCAGAGGCGCTCAACATGCGCTCAAATTCGATGCTGGTGACCACATTGGGATATCGTCCATAGCCGTACTCTGGGCGGATTTGGTCGCTCAACGGCTGCACGCCGGGCGCAAGCAAAACTGCGCCAACCTCAATTTCTTCGATCGTCTCCACCTGATTGTGGTCAATGGCTTTGGCGCGACAGGTATAGACGCACTGGAGGCATTCTGAACAAATGCCACAGCTCAAACAGCGGGCTGCCTCGGCACGGGCTTCTTCCTCGGTCAGTCCGACATACACTTCCATAAAATCCTGTTTGCGCTCGGCGGCTGGGCGGGCTTTGGTTTCGACCCGCTCTTTGCGCGCTGCGGGTGACTGCAATAAGCGCGCCGCAACCTCAGCCGGGCTGAGTTCTACTTTGGGCGGTTGTGCCCTTGGAACAGCCAACGGCAAACCGCGCAGATAGCGGTCAATCGATTGAGCAGCGCGGTGTCCCGCAGCAATCGCGTTGACAATGAAAGAGGTGCCGGTTACGACATCGCCGCCGCCGAAAATGCCCGGCACGTTGGTCGCCAACGTCTCTTCATCAACCTTGAGGAAGCGGCCGCGCACGGTCTCAACTTCGCCGTTCAAGCACTCCAACTCGGGGCGTTGCCCGATGGCAAAAATGACAAAATCGGCTGCGATGATCTCTTCCGTGTCGGGGATTTCATCGAAATCCGGCCGGCCATCAACAAAACCGCGAAAATTGACCTGTACACAGCGCACTCCCGTGACGTTGCCATCCGCTTGCGTGATTTCTTTGAAAGTGCGGGATGGATAAACGGCGATTCCTTCTTCTTCGGCATCGCGCACTTCCCAATCGTGGGCAGGCATGGTCTCGCGACTCTCTAGGCAGGACATGCCCACCCAACTTGCCCCCATTCGCACAGCGCTCATAGCCGCATCGATGGCGACATTGCCACCGCCCAGTACAAGGACACGTTTCCCCTTGATCTTCTCGGCAAGTCGGTCTTTATCCTCTAAACTGACTTGGCGCAGGAAGTCGGTTGCCACGCTGACTTGAGGCAGGTCTGCGCCGGGGATGGGTAACTTGATCCCACCGTGAGCGCCAACAGCGACAAAAACGGCATCATAACCCTGCTTCAACAAAGCCGGGATGTTTTCGACGCGGCTGTTCAGGCGGAGATCAACGCCTTCAGCCAAAATCTGGTCAATTTCGCGCTGCACCAACGCGTAGGGCAGACGATATTCGGGGACGCCTACCCGCATCATCCCGCCGGCGACCGGCAAGGCTTCAAAGACCGTGACAGCATAGCCCATGCGCGCCAAGTCCAATGCGGCGGTCAAGCCTGCCGGACCTGCGCCAACAATCGCCACTTTTTGATCCTTCGGCTCAACCTCGCTCGACCAGCGTACTTGGTCAAGGCTCAGTTCACCGCTGTCCATTTTCGACCAAATCCAATCGGCGACAAAACGCTTGAGGGACATGATGTTAACCGCTTGGTCGCTTTGATTGCGGGAACAAGCCTCTTCGCAGCGATGGTTGCAAACACGGCCACAAACCGAGGGGAAGGGGTTTTCTTCTCTTATTGTGCGATAAGCGTCTAAGAAGCGTCCTTCGCGCACGAGCGCTACATAGCCCTGAGCACGCTGATTGATCGGGCAGGCGGCTCGGCAGGGCGCCATGCCGGCTTTTTCGATGGCATAGGCATTCGGGATCGCTTGCGGATAGGGTTTATAGATAGCTTTGCGCTGCGAAAGCCCACCGTTGAATTCATCTTTCCGGGGCACCGGGCAGGCGGTGGCGCAGTCACCACAGCCGGTGCAGGCATCTAAGTTGACATAGCGAGGATGGCGGCGCACTTTGACACGGAAATTGCCAGCCTCGCCTTCGATCCCTTCGACCTCAGCAGTGGTCAGGATTTCAATGTTGAGATGGCGACCGACTTCGACCAACTTGGGCGACATGATGCACATGGCACAATCGTTGGTGGGAAAGGTCTTATCCAATTGCGCCATGATCCCGCCGATGGCCGGCGATTTCTCCAAGAGATAAACCTTGAAGCCGGCTTCTGCCAAATCCAGCGCAGCCTGCATACCGCCGATGCCGGCGCCGACCACAAGGACAGCGCCAATCGGTTGATTCGAGGGTTGAAGGGTCAAACGTTGATCTGTGCTCATGCTCACTTCCCCATGACCAATCTCATCCGACCACCGCTTGGCTCAGTAAGTTTTTCTCTGTCAGCAGGGGTCGCGGGTCGATCAAGTGTTTATTCCACCAGCTTTCGGCTTCGGACAATCCAAAAGACAAGCCCATCAATTCGGTAAAGTAAAAGATGGGCATCTTATGTTGACCGCTTTGGCGCATTTCAAGGTTGATTTGGCATAAGGGACAACTGGTGACAATCGCCTCGGCGCCGGCTTCGCGAGCGCGTTCGACCAAACGGTCCACCAAGCGGGCGGCTACGTTCGATTTGGTCAACGAAAGCCCTCCACCGCAGCATTCGGTGGCATATGACCAATCAACAGCTTCGGCGCCAAGCGTATCGAGCAGTTGGTTCATCAGGCGCGGGTTTTCGGGATTTTCAAACTGGGTCACTTCGGGTGGACGCACCAAGAGACAACCGTAATAGCCTACCGCCCTCAAGCTCTCCAGAGGAAGTACCACCCGCTCACGAATGCGCTCAAGTCCAACGCCGAGAGTCAGCACCTCCAGCAAGGGACGCACGTTGACATTTCCTTCGTAAGTAAAGCCAACAATCGCTTCGAGTTCTTCACGCCGTTCGGGGTTGTGGCGCAGTTCATGGTCGGCGCTCTTGTGGCGGTTGAAGCAAGCTGCGCAGGGCATGACAAGGTCATAGCCGATCGGTTGGGCTAAGGCTAAATTGCGGGCTGGCAAAGCCAGCGCCAGCAGGGGATTGACGCTATGGGCAGAAGAAGCACCACAGCAGTTCCACTCTTCAAGCTCATGCAATTCAACTTCAAGAGCCTGAAATACCGCTCGCACCGAGGCGTCATATTCGGAGGCGGTCGATTCGAGGCTGCAACCCGGATAATACGTGTAAGCGTTCATTTTGCCTCCTGAGCGGGAGTAGGGCTGGGCTGCCCTTTTGCCATGGCTTCGGCCGATTTGACAAAGATGCGCTTGACTTGCTGGCGCCCTTTGATCGTTTTGGGTAAGAGCGGCACTTTGCCCTTTAGAAACAGCTTCATGCCACTATCCATATCCGCCAAAAGGTTCATCGTCCAGAGCTTATAGGCGATCAACAGGCTGGCTTCATGACTGCGCCCCAAGGTTTGCACTACAAACAAGAAGAGCTTGTGGAATTTGGCTGCATCCGGCTCCGCAGGAGCGATTCCGCTGCGCAGGGCTTCCATGCGCAGGGCATCCATTACCTTAGCGATGTCAATCTCATTAGGGCAGCGCGTGCCACAGGTCTCACAAGCGGCGCACAGCCAGATATCGCGGCTTTGGAGCAATCTCTCACGCTCGCCTAACTGCACCATGCGTAGAATGCGGTCCGGCCCGTACTCCATCTCCGCCACCACCGGACACCCGGCTGTGCATTTATGGCAGTGGAAGCACAGCGATATCGGTTGCTCGGATAAAGTGCTCATTTCTGTCATAAAGTCTTGCATAATTGCCTCACAACAGCTTGTCTACCATCCCCAGCACCTGTTCGACCCGCCAGTTGCGCACCTGGCTGGCTTTGTTGGGACAGGCAACCACGCAGGCGCCACACCCTTGGCACAAGGCAGCGTTGACGGTGGCGTAGTTCCAGATGGGATGAATCTGGCGCGCCCCATAGGGACAAACCTTGACGCACGCGCCACAAGCAGCGCACAGCTCTTCGATCACGCTGGCAACCAACGGCGAGGCGGTCATCTCATTTTTGGAAAAGAGCTGTAAGACCTTGGCTGCGGCACCGGACGCCTGTGAGACGCTTTCGGGAATATCTTTTGGACCCTGCGCCACGCCAGCGAGGTAAATGCCGGCTGTCAGGGTTTCCACCGGGCGCAGTTTCGGGTGCGCTTCGTTGAAAAAGCCATAGCCATCGGTGCTGATGTGCAGCAATTGACCGAGTTCAATCGACCCGCTGGAGGGAAACATAGGGGTTGCCAAAACGACCAGATCGGCGGCGATCTCCACCGCCCGCCCGGTCAGGGTATCGCTGCCCCAAACCACCGTCTGACCGCCCTCGCGGAAGATACGGCTGACTTTGCCGCGCAAATACAGCACACCGTAATCGATCATGGCGCGTTGCACGTATTCATCGTAATTCTTGCCCGCCGAGCGGATGTCAATATAGAAAACATAGGCCTGCCCATCCGGGACGCGTTCTTTGTACAGCATGGCTTGCTTGGCAACATACATACAACAAACCTTCGAGCAATATGAGACGCCATGTTCGGGGTCGCGCGAGCCGGCGCACTGCACAAAGACCACCTCACGGGCGAGCTTGCCATCTGAGGGACGCCGAATCCCATCGCCTTGGCGCAGCATCTTCTCGAAGGTCAAGCCATCCACCACATCGGGAATTTCCACCCCGCCGTATTCGGGCAAGCGGGCGCGGTCATAGGGTTGCCAACCGGTAGCGACCACAATGGCACCCACATCAAAGGTAAAGCTCAGCGGCTGCAGCTCATCTAAGGGCATCACGGGCGACTCCGCAGCGTCAGCCTTCTGCTTGACTTGGACGCGAAAATTACCCACATAGCCCGACAAGCTTGTCACCTCGGCGTTTAGGAGGGTCTGAATGTTAGGATGAGTGAGAACCTGTTGGGTCTTCCGCTCCAGCAAATCGGGGGCAGCTTGAAAGTTCAGGTAACTGCCGCTCAGTTCCGCCATGCGCCCGCCGAGATGGTCTTGGCGCTCGATCAGGATAACTGGGTAACCAGCTTCGGCGATGTCAAGGGCAGCTTGCATTCCTGCAATTCCACCGCCGATCACCAGTGTGCGATGGGTGAGGGGCAAAACCAGAGGCTCTAATGCCTCGTTGCGCTTCACCTTCTCAACAATCGACTCGGCAATTTCAACCGCCTTTTGGGTAGCAGCCACTTTATCTTGCTGATGAACCCACGAGACCTGCTCGCGGATGTTTGCCGACTCACAGCGGTAGCCGTTCAGTCCGGCAATCTCAACCGTACGGCGGAAGGTTGATTCGTGCATGGCGGGGGAGCAAGCTGCCACCACCACGCCGTCCAGTTGATACTTGGCGATGCTTTCGCGAATCAATTGCTGCCCAGGGTCGGAACACATATACTTATAGTCAATTGCGAACACCACATCGCCGTTGCGCTGCAATTGCTCGACCACCGCCTTGACATCCACCGTCCCGGCAATGTTATGTCCACAGTGACAGACAAAAACTCCAATCCGACTCATCGAACTTCTCCTCAGTCACCCACGGCTTCTAGAGCAGCTTGTGCTTCCTTGTAAACCCGGCGCTGCTTTTGAAAGAGGGCAAGCACTTTGGCAGCGGCGCCGCTGGCTTGGGCAACCGTTTCAGGAATATCTTTGGGACCTAGGGCTGTGCCAGCCATGAAGACGCGCGGGGCAAGGCTCAGGACCGGGTCTAACTCCTCGTTGGCAGCGCAATAAAAGCCATTTTCATCACAGGGCACGCCAAACAATTCTGCCACTTGAGGGTTGGTCAGCCGCGGGATGACGGCAGTCGCCAAAACCACCAAATCGGCAGCGATTTCTACCGTGCGGTTGCTGAGCGTATCCACACCCTTGACGATCACCTTGTCGCCTTCGCGGAAGAGCTTGCTCACCTTGCCGCGCAGATAGATGACGCCGTCTTCCTCCATCGCTCGGTTGACAAATTCTTCATAACCTTTACCGCCGGCGCGCACGTCAATATAGAACACATAAGCCTGACCTTCGTGCAAGCGGTGTTTATAGAGGATTGCCTGCTTGGCTGTGTACATGCAGCAGATTTTCGAGCAGTAGGGGACACCGCGTTCAGGATCGCGCGAGCCACTGCATTGGACGAAGACAACTTCCAGTGGCGGCTTGCCGTCCGAGGGACGCAAGATTTTCCCAGCCGTTGGCCCGCTGGCAGCTAATAAGCGCTCAAAAGCCAAGCCATCGATCACATCGGGAATTTTGCCGCCGCCGTATTCAGGCAGGCGAGATTGGGGAAAAAGGTCATAGCCGGTGGCGAGGATCACCGCGCCGACCTTTTCTTCGTAGAAAGTATCGCTCTGATCCCATTGGATGGCGCCGGTGGGACAGAACTTCTCGCACGCGCCGCATTTGGGCTTGGCGGGATTGCCCTTGGCGTCCACCGCAGGCACCCGCCCGGCTTCGATATCCCATTTGGATTGCAGATAGCGGCAGTTTTCGGCATCGATCACTGGTTTATTAGGCACAGCTTGCGGCGAGAGGGTATAAATCACCTTGCGCGTGCCGATGCCGCGCTCGAAAAGTGACTCAACCTTGAACGGACACTTTTCTTGGCAAACGCCGCAACCGGTGCAGATATCCCAATCGACATAAGCTGCTTTGCGGCGGATGCGCACGCAGAAATCACCGTTTTCGTCCCGTTGCACAGAGTCGATTTCGCTATAGGTGTAGAGGCGGATATTCTCGTGCTTGCCAGTCTCCACTGTGCGGGGGGTGAGAATGCACTGCGAGCAGTCTAGGGTGGGAAAGGTCTCCGAGAGTTGAGCCATGTGCCCGCCAATCGAGGGCTCGCGTTCGACCAATACCACTTCATAGCCGCTGTTGGCAATATCCAAAGCGGCTTGAATGCCGGCAATTCCTGCTCCAACCACCAACGCTCTTTCGATCATTAACGCTTCCTCCCGTCCATCTGTTAGGCAACGGTTGCGCCATAGGGTGCAAAGAGTGGGAGCGGATCGACAATGTGCTCTTCCATGCCCCAAACCTCGCCGGGCAAGCCCAACGCCACCGCCATTAACTGGGTGAAATACAGCACCGGCAAGGGTTTGAGCGCCCAGCCACTGACCGATTGCTGCGGGTAATCGAGGTTGTATTGACAAAGCGGACAAGCCGTGACGATCGCTTGCGCCCCATGCCGTTGCGCAGAAGCGAGAATGTCTTGGGCTAACTGCTGCGGCACCTCAGGCTTGTTGACCGCCAAATACGATCCACAACAC
This sequence comes from uncultured Anaerolineales bacterium, assembly GCA_937928795.1. Classification (GTDB taxonomy): domain Bacteria; phylum Chloroflexota; class Anaerolineae; order Anaerolineales; family UBA4823; genus NAK19. Next base: position 3,256 of record CALFWB010000019.1, on the reverse strand, counting down.
TCGGATTGATACGGGAACGTAATCACCTCGCAGCCCAAGGCTGCCAAACAATCGTGTAAGATGTGGGGGTCATCGGGGTCATCTAAGCAGATTTCGCTTTGGGGGCGCAGCAACAAGCACCCATAATAGGGGGCAACCCTTAAGCCCTTGAGGGGTTGTGCCACTTTGGCGCGCAGGTTTTCCCAGGTGAGTTGATCGCGCAGCAGTTCTAGGAAGTGGGTGACGCGCACATTGCCCAGATAGGGCTCTTCGGTAAACCAATTAATGCGTTCAAGGGCATCGGGATGTCCTTGGAGGAAGTTTTGCGTGCGGCGCAAGACGTGAAAACAGACGGCGCATAAGGTGGTCACCTGTCCGCCGGCTTCTTGGGCTTGGCGTAGCAGGCGCGTGGGGGCAATGAGCGCCATGGCGTTATCGGTAGCAAGCGGGAAGGTTGCGCCACAACATTGCCACTCATCCAGCTCTTGAAACTCCAGCCCAAGCGCTTGCGCCACCGCCCGCCCGGAGCGGTCATATCCGTTGGCTTTGGTCGATAGGGTACAGCCGGGAAAATAGGGGATCGCCATGCTTTCCTCTCCTAAACAGAATACTTGCGGAAGCCCCCGATGATCGCCAGTTGCGGCATCTCGGCTGCCTGTTCAGGGGCAATCTGATCGGCGTCTAACACATTGCCAAACCTTTCCATGTAAATTTGGCGCAACGCTTCCATCACGCGTGGCAGATCAATGCCCTTGGGGCAGCGCGAGACGCAGGTTAGGCAGGCTGCACAAGTCCAGATGGTCTGGGCTTGGAGGACATCCTCCATGCCGAGTTGTGCCATACGGATCACTTGATTGGGTAGGATATCCATGCTGAAGGCAACCGGGCAGCCGGCGCTGCACTTGCCGCACTGGTTACAGGCTAATAAACTTTGACCGCTGATGGTTTCAATGCGGTTGACAAACTCACCGCGAACGGTTTGGAGAGAGAGTTTTGTACGCATCGCACCGCCTTCTTAAAACCGTGATGTCCCGCTGAGGAGCACACACAGTGACTCTTCAGGCAGGGCAAAAGCTACATGAACAAAAGCCAGCCATAGACTACGGGAAAAAGGAACCGCCATCAACCACCTCTAAAAGTACAACCGTTCTGGATTGTTTTGATTATCGCCCAAATTCAGAGTAAAGTAATCTGTAATAGATAATCAAGACCAAAGACGAAAATCATGCCACCAAGAGGAAGAAAATCAGGGATCATGGCGCAAGGTTTCACAATCTAAGGAGGTTTGAGTTTTGGGTTTAGCGTTCGGAGAGTTTGCAGCGGAAGAGGAGAGCGACTCACTCAGTCCTTAACCTTAATTTCCCCCTGACAAGAGTCTTAAAACGACATCTAAGTTGGCAACCTGCGTTGTGACAAGCTTCACGAAAAGACGTGACATCCATGACTGAAATTAAACCTCTTTTATCGTTATTATCATATCACGCAGCAACAATGGTAGAAAGGAGAGATGTTAACGATGCAAGCTATTCCAAGCGAATTCTTAGCGATTGACCGTAAATATCGCGCCCATATCCCAACCGAGGATTTAGAACAACGCAACCCCAAGGAGCGGATTTGCGATTTTGATGATGTCTTAATCCCCCTTACCCCCGAAAGGGCAATGTTCGAGGCTTCTCGCTGCGTGCATTGTCCCGACCCGGCCGCCTGTGTGACGGCTTGCCCGGCTCACAATGATATTCCCTCTGCAATGTGGTTGATTGAGCAAGGGCAATTCCTCGAGGCAGCCAAGCTCTATCGGCAAACCAGCTCTTTCCCCGAAATCTGCGGTCGGGTTTGCCCGCACGAGCAACTCTGCCAAAATTCCTGTGTGCGTAACAAATACGGCGAAGCGGTTTTAACCGGGGCATTGGAAGCTTTCGTTGCCTGTTATGAGCGCAAAACCGTCGGGGTCGAAATTCCAGTCGGTGCGCCGACCGGAAAACGGGTTGCCATTGTTGGCGCCGGCCCAGCCGGCCTTGCCTGTGCTGAACAACTGGTGCAGCGCGGTCACGAAGTAACCATTTTCGACATGAAACCCGCCCCGGGCGGTTTGTTGGTCTATGGTATTCCCAATTTCAAACTTTCCAAAGATGTTGTCTTTGCCCGTTGGGGAGATTTCGAGCGGGCGGGAGTTAAATTTGTCGGCAATACCTATATCGGCAAGGATAAAACGATTGACGACTTGTTTGCCGAAGGCTTTGACGCGGTCTTTGTCGGCGTAGGGGCGGAGATCGATGCCCCGATGGAAGTGCCGGGCGAAGATTTACCCGGCGTGTATAAAGCAACCGATTTTCTGGCGCGAGCGAACGTCGATTTGGAATTGCTGCCCGAACACATGCGCGAACGACCAACCATTGGGCGCAAAGTTGCTGTTATCGGCGGAGGGGATACCGCCTCTGATTGTCTGCGCACGGCTTTGCGCATGGGGGCTGAAGAGGTCTTTTGTCTTTACCGGCGCACCGAGCGCGAAATGCCCGGTGGACGGCATGACCGTGAGTTGGCTAAAGAGGAAGGCGCTGTTTATCACTTCCTCACCCAGCCGGTGCGCTTCATCGCCGGCCCAGATGGGCGCCTTGCCCAAATCGAATGTATCCGCATGCAGTTGGGCGAACCTGACGCCAAAGGGCGCCGCAAACCGGTGCCGATCGAAGGCAGCAACTTCATTGTCGAAGCGGACACGGCAATTCTCGCCCTCGGCTATTGGCCCGATCCGATTATCGGCGAAACCACACCCGGTTTAGAGACGCGCAATTGGGGCTTGATTGTGGTCGATCAGGAAACGGGCGCCACCACTCGACCGGGGGTCTTTGCCGGCGGCGATGATGTCACCGGCCCCGATTTGGTCGTGACCGCCATGGTTGCCGGTCGGAAAGCCGCTGCTGGCATTCACCAATATCTCCAGAGCAAGTAGCGAGCCACTCTAGCTCGTTGCCGTCTCTCCTTCCTCCTTTCGTTGCTGTTGAGCGATCCCATCGAACGGGGTCGCTCAACGGCTTTGATTGAGGTGGGGCAGGTCTCGACATGCGCCGTGCGGGTTTCGATACACTCCACTGCGTTCCGCTACTCAACCCGCGGGCTTTTGGCGCGGGTTGAGTAGGGCGCCGCCCTGAGCTGATAGGTTGAGCTTGTCGAAACCTTGTCGCAGGGCATCAGCCCGTACCGAGACCCGCATTCGTCGCCGTTACTCCCCTCTCCCCCTGGGAGAGGGGCCGGGGGTGAGGGCATGCTCCCCTCTCCC
>CALFWB010000018.1 GCA_937928795.1 uncultured Anaerolineales bacterium | reverse complement strand
CCTAGAACTTCCTATTGTCAGTGGCGCGCCGGGGGCAGATTCCGGCGCAGTGGCTTACGATACCGTTCAAGCTGCCGTCTCCCGCAAGGTTGACATCGTCATCATCGATACGGCTGGGCGTTTACACACGCGTTACAACCTTATGGAAGAACTCAAAAAGGTACACCGCGTGATCGGCAAAGCCTTACCCGGCGCACCGCACCACGTCTGGTTGGTGCTGGATGCCACCACCGGACAAAACGCGCTCCAACAGGCGCGCGCCTTTCAACAAGCCGTCCATATCAACGGCGTTATCCTTGCTAAACTGGATTCCTCGGCGCGGGGCGGCATGGCTTTTGCCATCCAAAAAGAACTCGGTGTTCCGATCTATTTTGCCGGTTTAGGTGAAACCTTTGACGATCTCGAGCCCTTTAATCCCCAAGCCTTCTTAGACGGTATTCTTTCACCTTCTTCACCCTAAAAATCGGAGAACTTGACACATGGAAGATTTACTTGAAAGATTGCACGAACAATCGCAACGAATTCAACATCTTTGGGTGCGTCTTTGACATCCCACAAAAAGAGCACCAACGCAATGAACTTCAAAAACTAACCGAAGCCGAAGATTTTTGGCAAAATCCCGAACAAGCTCAAGAGGCAATGAAAAGAATTGCCATCCTGAGCGATGAATTAGAACCCTGGCTGGAGTTACGCCAGAAGGTGCACGATGCCATAGAATTGGCTTCACTGGGCGATGAATCGCTGCGCCTTGAGTTAGAAGCAGAGATCGAAGCAATTGAAGCGGCTATTCAAAATCGCGAATTTTACGCCATGTTCTCGGGCAAGTACGACCGCAACAATGCGCTTTTGGCGATCCACGCCGGAGCAGGTGGCACAGACTCGCAAGATTGGGCTGAAATGCTGGAGCGCATGTATTTACGCTGGGCGGAGCGAAACGGCTATCAAACTGACATTCTCGACCGCAGCATCGGAGAAGAAGCCGGGATCAAAAGTGTGACCATTTCAGTCGAAGGCAAATATGCCTATGGATATTTGCGTTCCGAAAAAGGTGTCCATCGCTTGGTGCGTCTCTCGCCCTTCGATGCTTCTCACCGCCGCCATACTTCCTTTGCTTTGGTTGAAGTCTTACCGCAAGTTGAAGACGATCATGAAATCGAAATCAATCCCAATGATTTGCGCATTGACACATTTCGCTCGGCCGGTGCAGGCGGACAAAACGTCCAAAAGAATGATACTGCAGTACGCATCACCCACATCCCGACCGGGATTGTGGTCACCTGCCAAAACGAACGGTCTCAAGTTCAAAATCGCGAAAATGCCCTGCGCGTTCTGCGCTCGCGACTATTGGAGTTAAAGCAACGAGAGCAGGAAGAACAAATGGCGCAACTGCGCGGGGAATTTCAAAAAGTCGAGTGGGGCAGTCAAATCCGCTCCTATGTACTACACCCCTACCAAATGGTCAAAGACCATCGGACAGGTTATGAAACCGGCAATACGGCCGCTGTCTTAGATGGGGAACTCAATGGCTTTATGGAAGCCTATCTGCGCAGTCAAATCGGGGAAGCCGAAACCTCTCGCTAACCTATTGGGGCTCGGTGTTTTCGCTATTCTACTCAGCGGCTGTGTCAGTCTTTATGACCCCGAATCCTCGCATGAGTGGCATACCGATAACATTCACACTTTGCAAAGGAATGAGCTGGCTTCGCAAACTCTCGTCCTAAGCCAAGCATTCCTAAGCAAAATCACGATCTGGGCTTCCCCAGCCGATCCGTCCCCCAGAAACGCAACCATAACCTTAACCTTCTTCGATCTCAACGCTAAACCTAAATACCTCTTTGCCATTTCTCAGCCTTTGACAATTTGCCAAAACGCTCAATGCGCTTTTATCATCCCTGAAGATCAGAGGCTCCAAACCGGGAAATACGCAATTCTCATCGAGAGCTCAGCGCCCCTACACCTTTGGGGAAATCGGCTTGATAGTTATCCGCAAGGTGACTTCTCCCTCAACGGTCAAGTCACCTCAGCCGATCTGGGGTTCTCGCTGGAATATCGCTATTCTGCCCAAAGCCTCCGCGAGGATAGCCGCCGCCTCGTTCAAGACCTTTGGCTCTTCTTCCCTACCCTGGCACTGCTCATCTCACCGGGAGCACTCTTCTTGAAATTAATCCGCTTTCCTTTGCCATTAGATCGATCTCTGAGTGTCTATCTCATCCTCAGCACAAGCCTGGCGATCATCCCACTGGGCTTGGCTTGGACAAGTGCCTTGGATCTTAATTGGAATGGTGACGTTATTCGGCTGATTTTCTACGTAGGTTTCCTCATATCTATATTGATGGCTATGCGCAATCTGCCTGATCGCCTGCCCAAACTCCGAAGCGACGACTGCAGCCTGTTGCTCATTGCCATCCTTGCCCTATTCATCCGTCTGCTGATGTCTCGCAATCTGGTTGCCCCTGCCTGGGTCGACTCGGTCCATCATGGCCTGATCACCCGCCTCATCCTAGACAACGGCGCCTACCCAACCTCATATCTACCCTTTTTAGACACAACAACAGTCTCTTATCATTCAGGTTTTCACGCCAACTTGGCTTTTTTTACATGGCTAACCGCTCTCCCACTTCCCAAAGCCATGCTGGTCTTCGGTCAAATCCTCAACGCCCTTACTGTCTATAGTGCTTACGTCTTTACCCTCGCCTTCTATCCCAAACGATCGGCCGCGATCTTGGCAGCCTTCTTGGTTGCTTGCCTCTCACCGATGCCAGCCTATTACACAAGCTGGGGCCGCTACACGCAACTTTGCGGCTTACTGATCCTGCCAGCCCTTATTTATCTCTTTAGGAGGAAGCTGTGGCATTATGCAGATAGTCAACCCAGCACAACCTATCCTACTCTCATCTTGATCGCCTCGCTCTTTGCTGGGTTAATCGTAATTCACTACCGAGTGAGCTTCTTGTTCGCTTTACTCCTCGGTTTGTCCGCTTTAGAGAAGTTCTTTCATACCCCCATCCAATCCCGAAAACGCAAAATCTTTCAGCTTCTGACTTCTCTGCTGGTCATTGCCACCCTCACGCTCCTTCTCTCAGCCGCTTGGTTACCAGAAGCTTGGAGAACCTTGCTCTTACCAAAACTCAAAGCCTGGAATCAACCCCCTGCTACCCCCGAATCAATCCCATGGGGCCTACTCACCGCAGCAGGGGGAAAAATCGTCCTTGCGCTGGCTGGAATCGGCTTTGGCTTAGAAACGCTGCGCCGCTCACGCAGGGGACTGACTCTTTTTGTTTGGGTTGTGATGTGTTTTGCAACGATTTATCTAAGCCATTGGATTGCCAGAGGGGTTGGGTTCCTCAACACGACTTCTGTGACAATTAGCCTCTACCTGCCGCTCTCCGCCCTTGGCGCACACGGTATAGCCCATCTCTTCGAGCGGTTACGCAAATTGATCCCGCCAAAAGCCAGAGGGCTTATGAGAATGATCTCTTTCTTTGCTCTTCTTGCGGCGGCACTGGTTGGGGCGCGAGGGTTAGTTCCCCTGCTCAACCCGGTCACCATGCTTGTCCGCTCAGATGACCTCAAAGCCATGGATTTTCTGCAGAAGGAAACACAGCCGAATCAGAAATTTCTCATTCAGCCCTTCCTGTGGGGATATGGACTTTATGCAGGGCACGATGGCGGCTCCTGGATTCCTGCCCTTGCGCAGCGTCCGACAGTCCCACCTCCAGTTCTCTTTGCCTTGTCCGAATCAAGTGACCGCGTTCGTCAAATCAATCAAATCTCCCAGAAAGTCCTTGAAAAACCGCACGATGCCTCTCGGATTGCCAACCTCATGCAAGAAAATGACCTGGAATATGTCTACCTCGGTGCAAGAGGAGGACAAATTTCCCCTTATGAACTCGCCCAATCATCCCTTTTTGAATTAGTTTATCATACAGGTGGCGTATTCGTCTTTAGGTTGCAACTCCCACAAAACCATCCGTGACCTCACGGCAACAGCGCACAAAATCCAAAACCGTCGGCACATTGCGCATCATAATTGCCATATTTCCCTGCACGCGCAGTTTGCGCGTGAGCATCGCTTGCATCGGGTCAAGCTTTCCGGATAGGATAGCCACATAATTTTGATAAGGAGCAGAAAGGATAAAAGTCGCTTTGACTTGCTTGACATCTTCAACGATTTTCACATCCCGACAAGTTCCATGCCATAGGTCCATGTGAACATAAAGGGGTTCTTTCAGGGTGTCATCCGCTTCTATAGCGAATAACAGATCCCATTCCCAGCTATGGGCAATTCGAGCATATTGAGGGTCGGAATTCAGCTTGTCTTTGAGCTTCAAAAACCAATCCACTTCAGGAAAAATTGCCATCTTTCCTCCTCTGAATAGGTTAAAATAGTCAATACAGCCACATTATAAGCGAAAAGCTTGCAAATTTTTTCGTTTTGGTCTATCCTTATCGCATTCTTGCCAAAGGAACAACCCTCTTTCAGAAACGGCGACAACCAAATTCTAATTCGAAGGAGAGAGATGATGAAAAAGTCCTACCTAATCCCATTTTTATTGATCCTAAGTATCCTTGTCGCAGCCTGCGGCGGGGGAGCTACCCCACCCCCGGCAGTCGAGACGCAACCGCCTGCCCCGGCAGAAACTCAACCACCTCCACCTGCAGAACCCCAAGCGCCTTACCCAGAGCCGGTGTCTGAAACTCCAATGGCTGAGCCTCAAGGCTCAGGTTTACCCGATTTAGGGGGTAGAACCATTACAGTGGCCGTTGAAAATGCCTATCCCCCCTTCAATATGATCGATCAAGCAACGGGTGAAGGGATCGGTTGGGATTACGACACAGTGCGAGAAATCTGTAAGCGCATCAATTGTGTCCCAGAGTTCAAGCAAGCTGCTTGGGATGGTATTTTCCCAGCTATGCAGGCTGGAGAATACGACATGCTCGCAGACGGCGTCACCATCACGGCTGAGCGAGATGAAATCGTTGATTTTTCCATCCCCTACGTGATTGTCGGTCAGGTGCTATTGGTCAGAGCTGACGAAACAGCCAGTGTAGATGAGATGAAAGCAGACCCCAATCGGATCATCGGCACGCAACTCGGTACGACCAATGAAATTGTCGCCAAAAAGCACTTCCCTGCGGAGAGAGTAAAATCCTTTGAGGATTTTGGAGCGGCTGTCTTGGCTTTGCTCTCAAACGATGTTGACGGGGTCGTTATCGATAACGTTAGCGCGTCTGGCTTCATCAGTGAAAATGAGGGCAAGCTCAAAATCGCCGGGCAATTGACCTCAGACGAGGAACTCGGCTTTGTCTTCCCACCCGGCAGCGATTTACGCGAAGCCGTCAATGCTGCCTTGCAATCTATGATTGAGGACGGCACCCTAGAAGCGCTCAACAAGAAATGGGGCTTAACCCAATAAATTTACAAAATAGCCGTTTCTGAAGCTGCGCCGGGAGAGTTCGTCTCTCCCGGCTTACCCCCATTCAAAGAGGATGAAAATGCAAGCCGTTCAACCCAAAACACAAAGCCTTTATAAACCGCAAACCCTTACGCTATCTACTCTCCCTTGGTGGGCGATTATTTTATTCATTCTTGGTTTGGTGATCATTTACTTTATCTTTACCGATAAAAATTACTCCGAAACCTTCCAATATTTGATCGCCGGTGTTGCTACTACCCTGAGAATCACGTTACTTGCTTTTCCGATCGCAACGGTTATCGGATTATTTGTGGGGTTAGCGCGCCTTTCAAAAAATATCATCCTAAATACCATCGCCACGATTTATATCGAAGTGGTGCGCGGCATACCACTGGTGGTCTTGATCCTAATTATTGCCTTTGGTCTGGTGCCGATTCTGGTGGACCTAACCAACAAAATCGGGCAATGGGGGATAAGCGTGTTTCAAAGTGGCGGATTAGCTCAATTCTTCAATGGGTTAGCAACTTATAGCATCCGTAACATTTCGATGGAGCTACGGGCGATCATTGCCCTGGCAATTGGCTATGGCGCGTTTGAGGCAGAAGTCTTCCGGGCTGGAATTCAATCCATCGGCAAAGGTCAAATGGAAGCCGCTCGCTCCTTAGGGATGAATTACTTTCTGGCGATGCGCCTGATCATTCTTCCTCAGGCGATTCGCCGTATCCTACCTCCCTTAGGGAATGACTTCATTGCCTTATTGAAAGATTCCTCTTTGGCTACCGTTTTAGCCGTCAATGAATTAACCCAACTTACCCGCCTACGCCGCTCCAGCACCTTTCGCGTCATGGAAGCCTTCAATGTAGCTGCCTTTCTATACCTATCTATGACTTTGTTGTTATCAGGGTTTGTTCGCTTCCTTGAACGCAAAATGCACATAAAGGAATAAAAAACGAGCTACCTCGGCTCGTTTTTCGCAGTGCGCTGGGTGGGAGTTGAACCCACACGCCTTGCGGCACATGGCCCTCAACCATGCCTGTCTGCCAATTCCAGCACCAGCGCAGTTGTTTTGTATTATAATCTGCTATTGCCTGCTGTCAAGAAATCTTCAGCTTCTCATGCGCGACTTGATCTGTCTTAGAACCTTTTCCATGAATGCGTTTTCCATGGTTCCTTACCTCTACTCAAAGCCCCACACCAAAAACAATATTTTCCCTCTAGGAGTTTACTATGCGCATTGTCCTTGATGCGATGGGCAGCGATCGCCATCCAGACCCTGAAGTCAATGCAGCCTTAAAAGCCACGCAATTATACCCCGACGAAATTTTCTTGGTTGGTCCTCAAAATCTGCTTGAGTCTAAGCTGGCTGCATTTCCTGCATCCGCTCGGCTTCACATTGTGCACGCCTCCCAAGTCCTCGAGATGACCGACAAACCAGCCGAAAACGCCCGTCGCAAAACCGACACTTCTATGGCTGTCGGTATGGAGTTGATCCGCCGCGGAGAAGCTGATGTCTTTATTACAGCCGGAAATACCGGTGGCGCCATGGCAACGGCATTGTTTCAACTGCGCCGCATTCGCGGCGTGCGGCGTCCTGCTCTCACCGCCCAATTTCCAGTGCGCAATGGCTACTGTATCGTGTTGGATATCGGCGCGAACACCGATTGCAAACCAGAATATTTAGTCCAGTTTGCACTCATGGGTGCGGTTTACGCCGAAAAAGTCCTCCAAAAGAACCCTCCACGGGTGGCTCTGTTATCCAACGGTGAAGAGGCCGGTAAAGGAAATCAACTAATCAAAGAGACCCATCCTCTGCTCAAAGAATTGCTACCAAATTTCATCGGCAACGTGGAACCTAAGGAACTCTTTAACGGCGAGGCTGATGTGGTGGTCACGGACGGGTTCACCGGTAACATTTTCCTCAAGTCGAGTGAAGCGGTGGCAAAATTCCTAACCGAGATCATCCGTGCAGAAATGCTCAAGTCGGCTCAGACCAAACTCGGCGCCTTGCTTGCCAAACCAGCCTTTGCCAACGTTAAGAAGATCATGGATCCGGGCGAGGTCGGTGCTGCACCCTTATTAGGCGTAAATGGATTGGTCTTTATTGGACACGGGAGGTCCGATGACATGGCTCTAGTCAATGCCATCCGCGTTGCTCGCCAAGCTGTTGAAGCTGGATTACTGCAAGAGCTCCAAACTGCCATCGCTGATCGTCTCTCGGCTTTGCCGACAACATTTTTGGAAGACTAAGACTACCGAATAGAGGATTTAGGATGAAGATCATCACCAATGAAAGAAAGAAAAAAAGAAACCGCCGCATCGCTATCATCTCCACCCTCCTCGGAATGGCAATTCTCATCAGTGGGCTGGTGATTTCCCTCCGCTTTCCCAACCAAGTGACCTATTCTCTCCTAGCCCTGCTCTTAGGATTTATTTTTGCCCAAATTGGGATGTTTTTCACCAATCGGTGGGGCCGAAACCCCAGCACAGATGAATTAATCAACCAAGCCCTCAAGGGGTTAGATCAAAAGTACGTCCTCTGTCACTATACCACCCCAACTTATCATTTGTTGAGCGGACCGGCTGGCATCTGGATTCTCTTTCCCTATCACTTGACGGGTAGGATCACGTTCAAAAAAGGTCGCTGGCAACATGGCGGAAGCGCATTTCTGCGTTTTTTTGGAAAAGAAAGCCTCGGACGTCCAGACCTAGAGTTGCCCTACGAAATTGAGAAAATCCAGAAATTCCTCAAACCAGTCTTTGCCGAGGAAACCTCTATCCCCGTGCGCGGCGCTCTGGTCTTTATGAATCCAAAGGCAGTTATTGATATCGATCCCTCTGAAAACCCCCCCGCGCCAGCTATTCACTTGGACAAGCTCAAGGACTTCCTGCGCAAAGAAGCCAAGCAAAAACCTATATCATTAGAAAAAGCAGAGCAAATCAATGAATATTTAGCGCAATTCGAGCAAACAGCAAAGACTTAGAGCACTATTTAGAACGCCTCAAAATCCGTAGGGGAGGCAGAGCAAACAAAACCAAGCACGATAGAAAAAGCCCTTCCCCCTTCTACAGGCGAGAAGGGCTTTATTTATCCCTAAAGGCAATTTTAGAACAAGAGAATCAGTCCGCTAAATCTCGGATATCCTCATCGGTCACCCAATCTCCCAGGTAATCTTTGATATTGGGTTGAATCTTCGGAGGCTTAACGGTTTGCTCAACATATTTTCGGGTACCCCCAACACCTAACAAGCGGAAGAGTTTGGTGAATTGTGCTTGCCAGGCATTTCCAATTTCTTCCTTGAAAGAGGGAGGCAAATTCCACGTCTGCGCCTTGAACGGACCAATGACATTCTTGCGCGTCTTATAATAAAATTGCTCATCCGTCATCCCCTCTTTGCGCTCATTGGCATAATTTGCATCCAGATAAGCATACATTTCATCCCGTAGATCTTTGGGCAAGCGCTCAAAAAGCATATTTTGGAAATTGGTTGCCAGGTGCACCTCACACGCTTCGTTTTCCACAAACTTACCGAACGCGTCTTCAGGTAAGGTTGAAGCACCATGTTGCACAGCTCCAGCTAAGCCATATTCCAGTCGCGCAACCTGACTTAACCGCTTGAGCGTGTCAAAATCGACGCTCACTTGGGCAATTGTTCCGTCTGGTAAGACGACACCGCCGTGGGTGGTGCCGGTTTGGATGCTGATCTTGCTAATTCCGACATAGTTTCCCAAGCCGCCCAACGCTTTATTGTATTCATCCATATAGACGCGCAACTCCTCTTCGGTGGAATTCTTTCCACCCACCTCGCCAATTTCACCACCCACCGAAATTGTTACCCCATCTGGCTCTTGAGAACGGATATATTTCGTCAAGTTGGCAGAAAGTTTTGTATTGAGGAGCTGTTGTTCTACGAGATTAGGCTTGCTGATATCAACGAGGGTCGAAGTGTCCACATCAATATTATAAAAGCCCGCACTAATTGCCTCTTTGATCAGACTCTCTACGGCGCTGTATTCTTTATCTGGATCAGCTCCATACTTCTTGGCAGAAATTTGAAAGTGATCTCCCTGGATAAAAACAGGTCCCTCATAGCCTTCAGCAATGCCGGCGGCTAGCACGCTGGTAGCGTATTCTGCAGGGCGTTGATCGGTATAACCAATTTCCGAACGAGCAATTTCAAAGATAAACGCGCCCGCGTCTAAGGAAAGCGCCGTGCGGTAGACGGCCCTGGCTGCATCAAATGAAAGCGCCCTTAAGTTCATAGCCGGCACCGTGAAAGTTGGAGGCACTTCACCTCGACCACGCGCCATATACAAATCATGAATTGAAGCCGGTACCAAATCAACTTCTAAAGCGATCAAGCGAGTGAGATATCGCGCCCATCCCTGCAAAGCACCTTTTTCAAGGGCGGAGAGTTCTGCCAATTTATGGGCATTCTGGCGCAGTTTTGCCCGATCTTTGATAACAGCCTTACCATGTTCAATGGTCACACTTCCTTCAAGCTGATCGAGTATCGTTTGTAATTCTGGCGCTGTCATATTTTTCTCCTTACGTAAAATAACTGGGATTTAATAAAAATTATACCCTCACTGGCAACAAAATTCTCTCTAACTTAGGTCTTTTCAAAAAAATAATGTGAGGCTCTTTTCGGAACAGCAAGCTCCGCGTAGGATCGACCCTTGTGCCCTCATCCCTTCAACAAGGTTTCGACAAGCTCAGCACGAGCTCAACCTACCAGCTCAGTGCGGCGCTCAGGGCAGCGCCCTTCGACAAGCTCAACCTACCGGCTCAGGACAACACTCCACCCCTTCTCTCAAAGGACGAAGGGAGGGACTCCCCTTTCCCTATGGGAGGGGGGTTGGGGGGATGACGGAACCATTCAAGCACACCAAAGCCGCAAGAAAGGCACAAAGCGATTAGATAATTGAAAAGCCCTACGGCTTCCCCAAGTGCCTTGCACTCAGCATTCCGCCCCCACCCAGCCTCCCCCAAATCCAAAGGATTTGGGGGAGGTGTCCGAAGGACAGAGGGGGTCACTTCCACGCTACGGCGGAGAAACACCACCAAACAGATTTCCGTAACATGGGCTTCCGCCCGTGGGACTCTTCCACAAGCTAAAGCTTATGCTACGCTCGATCAGTCATAACCAGCAGATTTCCGTAACATGGTCTTCAGCCCGTGGGACTCTTCCACAAGCTGAAGCTTATGTTACGCTCGATCAGCCATACCAAACAGATTTCCGTAACATGGGCGTCAGCCCGTGTCCCTTCGCACGAGCTAAACAGACTTATGCAACTTCTTTTACTTTCATCCGTAAATGTGTTGCAGAGCTTAGGAACGTAGAATATAATCAAATCATCTACGAAGAATCTATATTAGCCTAAGGATACCCACCCAAAGGAGAAATGATGAGCGATGAAATTGACCAAATCGTACGAAAAGTAGCCGGAGACATGGACCCCTTCAAAAAGATCTTGAGCTATGTCCCCGGTTTCAAAGGATACATCGACCGGCAAGCCCGCCGCGATCAAGACAAGATCCTGCGCGATTCGATTGCTAACCGCTTTGAAGAACTGTGGCAAAGAATATCCACCATTCAACGGGATGTCATTGCACAAGGAGAAATCCACTTAGTGGATGACCTAGAGGGCGCAGCAATTAAGCTGCGCGCATTTATTGACCGCGTCCGCCGTGCACCCCGTGGCTATTCTGGCTTATTCGACGCTGTCAAAATCAACAGCGATGAACTCGAACGCCTTTACCAATACGATGCCACTCTGCTCGCTTTTGCCGATGATGTGGCACGAGCAATTGACAATGTCGAAGCTTCTCTGGGAAGCGAGGGGGTTTCTGCCGCAATTCGGCACTTAAGGACTGTGGCTCAACAATGCATCGATTTGTATGAGAGACGCGCAAAGGTTTTATTTCAAGAATGATCCTTCGCTAGAAATATTTCTCTAAGATAAGCAGTTAGACAGATAGAAGAAAGGTAAGGAAATTATGGCTCGAGTATTTGATGTAATTGAGTACCCAAATGAAATGAAGGACGAACTGGTGCATCGCTTTCCTGAAAGCGGTCCGGGCGACTTTCGCATTGGCTCCCAAGTCATTGTCCGCGAAACCCAAACAGCCGTTTTCTTTCGGGATGGAAATGCCCTAGATGTTTTCGGACCCGGTCGGCATACCATTACCACCCTCAACATTCCCCTACTCATTGAGAGAATCGGCAAAACATTTTTCAATGAGCGAACTCCCTTCCCGGCAGAAGTTTATTTCGTCTCCATGCGGGATTTTATCAACCGCAAATGGGGCACACCGCAACCTATCATCGTTAGAAACCCGAATATGGGCTTAGGTGTAGCTCTGCTGCAAGGTTTTGGCACCTATGGTTTCCAAGTCAAAGACCCTCAACAGTTTGTCACCCAGATTGTCGGTGCTCAGGGTAGGTATCTGATTAGTGATATAGAAGATCGCTTGCGTTCAATCCTTCTATCAAAATTGAGCGATCTACTTGGTGAGACGACAGCAAAACACAGCGTCCCGGAACTCATTGCCCTAACCGATGAATTAAGCAGCGGCGTACGCGCCAAAGCGCAAGACGACTTTGCAGCCCTCGGCTTGACCTTAAAAGCCTTTTACATCGAGAACCTAAAGCCCTCAACCAAATCTGCCGAAGAGCTGCGCGCCATGGGTATGCTGGACATGGCAACCTATACGCAGTTACAAGCCGCAGATGCCTTGCGCGACGCTGCTCAAAATCCGAGTGGGGGCGCTGGACTGACGGCTGGAATCGGCGCAGGGATGGGAATTGGGAATGTGCTCAGTCAGTCCTTGCAAGGAATGCAACCCGGACAATCGGCCGCCCCAACACCTTCGCCATCCTCCACGCCACCCGCTATTCCACCCGTCATGACCCCCAGTGAAGCGGCGGCCTTCCTAAGGGTCTCTGAAGAGGATGTCATCGCTGCCATCAACGCCGGCGACCTAAAAGCTAAAAAGATCGGCAATGCTTATCGGATCAGCAAGGAAGCTTTGGAGGAATTTCTCAAGGGCTAAGAACTGACTCAAGGGCAATTGTAAAAGACCAACAGCGTGCTGCCGTACTTACGCCGATCTAACTCCACAAGCTGCTGGAGCAGCCGGCTCTCGGCAAGATTTTCGTATTCCAAAGGATGGATTTGAACAACACACCAAGCATCCTGCGCTAACCAGGCGGTGTTTCGTTCAATCACTTCCAGCGTCTTGATCCACAAACGGTTATACTGCGGAGGTGCGATATAAACATAATCGAACGAGCAATCGGCTGGTTTTTCTAATTCTCGCAGCACGTCAGCTTGGATCACTTGAGCGTGTTTCCCTAAACCCGTTAAGCGCAAGTTCTCTTGGATGGTCTGAATGGCTTTGCGGTTCAGATCATAGAAACGCACAAACGCTGCCCCTCGACTCAGCGCCTCAATGCCAACGCTGCCGGTTCCAGCAAAGCAATCCAAGAAGCTTGCCCCCTCAATATCCGCCCCGATAATATTAAACAAGGCTTCCTTTGTGCGGTCGGTAATCGGTCGGGTGGTATCTCCTGGGACAGATTTGAGCTGCCGCCCCTTTGCCTTCCCGGAAATCACTCGCATAGGCTAGGATAATTCAACGCTCTTGCGCGCCGCGAGGATATTGCCATAAGGAGCTGTGATCGGAACCACACAACCGGTGCCAAGGATGAAGCGTTCGCCATTGGTAGCCTCGATGGCTCTCCTAGCTTGAGCCGTAACCTCCTCGGGTGTGCCAAGCACCATGGTCGTATAGCGCAAAAGCCCACCGCATACAACCCCCTTGAATTTTGCCTTGGCTTCCACCAGACTCGGTGGTGTCTCTTGGTCATGCCAATTGACCGCCTGAACAGGAAAATCCACAAAGAGATCAAACAGGATGTCATCACCGTGTAAATGTAGCATGTTAAACCAGAAAGGCTTGGCTGCTTCTAAGATTTCTAAATCATATTTCAAACCGAATTCCCGGTATTCCTCTTCGCTCATCAATCCATATTGGGCGTGTTGAACAGCATAGAAAATTCCATCAATGCCGGTTTTGCGAGCTTCCTCAATAAACCGAAATGTGGTTTCCGTGATCGTTCTCAACCCGCGCTTAAAGGATTCGGGATATTTTCGCATCCACATCAACACCTTATCACGTGAAGCCAAATTTTTTGCTTGCGTCAAAGGATTGAAAATCGTTTGAATAACCGGCGTTTCTTTACCCAACTCTGCAACAATCGCCCTTAGGCAAACCAATTGCTTTCCCAGCCATCCGACTGTCGGGTCAAGGACTGGCAAATGTTCCCAATCTTCCGCCGCTTGAATCGGGTGTTGGATATAGTCACGCGTGCCCTCTATCGCCCCTCGCCATACATCTTCAGCTCCCCAATCTTTGACACAATATGAAGAAGCCGGTGTGACCTTTACAGCGTCAAAATCAAACTGTTTCTGAAATTGAATTGTGGCTTCGGCTAAGCGAAGGGGGTCTTGGTCATCCACCGGAAAATGTCGCCACAAAATGACCGGCACACGGTCAAGTTTCTTCCCCGATAAACAGGCTTCAATTCGTTCTCGATGCGTCTGATTCATCGCTGCCATACCTCTCTTTCTAAATTCCAATCTTGTTCTCTTAAGTAATTCACTTGGCCTAAAGCTAATCTGCGTAACATCCTTGCCCGAGCATGGTTTTCCCATTTGCGGCTTTCAATTTTACGGATGACTTCCTCAAAGAGCCGTATTGCCTCGCCATTTTGCCCTTTAGCTTTCATCACGAGCGCTAATCCATAGATAATCTCAATCGAGTCGGGTTCGACCGCTAAGCATTGACGAAAGAGTTTCTCCGCCTCAGTCTCATCCCCGTTGGCATGAGCTGCCCAAGCGGAATTACAGAGGGTCTGCAAGGCTTTTTCAGAGTCAGTTTCCATAACTCCCATCCTTATAAACGAGCTACCGCTAGGCGTCTCTGTTAACTATCGCTTGGAGCTGTGCTTGCTCTTCTGCTTGTCGATTCAGGTAATCACTCATAAAAATGGATTTTCTCAAGCGCAAAGCCATTGGAGCCACTTGCTTTAGATCGCTCACTTCAACCACCTCCCGAGAGTCGGCTGCTGCGTAAGCGCGCGCTGCCTCAAAGAGGGTGATCTCCGCCCGTAACGAATCAATCCCTAATTCCTTGATCCACCTCAGCCCCACCTTTGCCACCTGATCTGGCAGATTAACTTTAGGCAACAATTGGCGAGCAATCTGAATTTCCTCACGCGCCATCTCGGTTTCTAACCTAAATTGGGAAGCAGCCAAGCGCGGATTGGCTAAATAAGACTTGACCCGCCGATAGGCTTCAAGTCTTTCCTCATCATTATCCAAACCCTTGACGATCACGCGCAAGCCAAAGCGATCCTGAATTTGGGGGCGAAGATGGCCCTCTTCGGGATTCATCGATCCGATTAAGATAAATCTTGAACGGTAGGTTGCCGATACCGGTCCACGCCGAACTGTATAACTGCCTTGAGCAGCCGCGTCTAACAAGGCGTTGACGATGTCATCATTGAGTAAATTGACCTCATCAACGTACAAAACATTGCGGTCAGCTTGAGCCAAAATCCCTCTTTGTAATCTAAGTCGATGATGGAGGGCTGCCCGCTCATCGATTCCTCCGATTACATCCTCTAAACGGGCATTCAAAGGCAATTCGACCAACCGGGCTCGATCCATCACGGCCAATGGCTTGCCTTCAGCATATTTGCGAGCGCAATCTGGGCAAACTGCATCGATCCCCATGCTTTCAATATCTTCGGGCAGGCAACCATAATAGCATAAACTTCTCGGCACCAAAGGTAGCAAATCCAACAATCCTCTCACAGCCGTCGTCTTACCTGTCCCTCTTGGACCGATCAACAACACTCCACCCATGGCAGGATTTATCAACGCCAAGAGCAAAGCCATTTTCATCTCATATTGGTTGACTATCGCTAGAAACGGGAACGGAATGACTTCCGCAATCCCGGCGTCTTCTTGCACCTGCAAAGCATTGAAACCCTTTCCTGTAACCCGCTCGATGAGTTCCCTCAAAGAACGGACTCCGCTTGTAACCTCAGAAGTAGTTTCCTGAGTGGCTTCAAGCGGATATCCACCCCCCTCTCCAGAGGTCACCTGCTCAGAACTCTCAGCCATAAATCAGTCCATATCTTCTTTCAAGTCACCGAAATCGACCGGTGGCAATAAGCCCGGATTATCCTCCAATACATCGAACGCCCCAATGGGAATATCCGGCATCATCGGTGCCAGAGGGGTTGTTGCAGGAGGTTTGATCGGTTTGGGCGGCGGAGGGGGAGCTAAACGCGGTTTAAGGTAGCCTGAGGAGTGTTTGCGCAGAATGCGCGGCTCATCGCTCAACCAACCTACATAGTGCCCATGAACAGAATAGACCTGACGGGTGGGAGTAACCCATCCAATCCATTCTCCTTGGCGGTTGTAAATGTAGGGATAAACCAAAAATGCGGCTGCATCACCACTGGTTGTATAGATCACAACAATTTTCTTGCGAACTTGATTTTCCATCCTTCGTCCAACCTCATAATACACAACTTAGGATTGAACGTCATTATAGGTAAGATAGCGATTGATGTAAAAGTTCCAAAACATTACGACCACAATAGCAAACCCTAACGAGAGATTATGCGCAACCCAAATAGGCCGAATGGGAAGCACACGAAAAACCTCAAGTTGATTGAAGGTTCTCACTAACCTTCCTTCTAAGAAAACGAATAAAGGGGTGCGGATCGCTAAGCCAACAACATTAATGATCGCAAATAGCATCAATTGGTATCCCAATGGTTTGGAGCGAGAGTCAGGATAAGTCCAATATCGATTCCAAGTAAAATTATTGATCACCGCCAGCGAGAATGAGAATACACTTGACAGTACCGCATTGAGGTGTATTCCATGAGCAAAAAGATTAAAAAAACCAAAATCCACCACGGTTCCTATGGCACCCACAATTGCAAAACGAATGAAGCGCTTTCTGTCTTTTTCGCTGCGCAGAATCAACATTATTCTAATCCCATTTTATAACGAAAATAGGCTATCGTCTCCCGCAATCCATCCTCGAGCGAGACGCGTGGCTCCCAGCCCAAGATTTCTTTTGCCCGCTGAATATCGGGTTGGCGCCGTTGAGGGTCTCCCTCAAGGCGAGCTTTTTGGAGAAAGACAATACCCGCTTTATTTCCCACAATGCGATTGATGACTTCTGCGAACTCCAGAATGCTCGTCTCCTGAGGATTGCCAATGTTCACCGGCAAATGCTCATTCGAATAGAGCAGACGGACAATTCCATCAATCAGATCATCGACGTAACAAAAACTGCGGGTTTGGCTTCCATCCCCATAAACGGTCAGGGGTTCCCCGCGCAGTGCCTGTTGGATAAAGTTCGGTACGACACGCCCATCCTCTAAATGCATTCGCGGTCCATAAGTATTGAAAATACGCACAATCCGAGTATCAATACCGTGAAAGCGATGATAAGCCATCGTTAGTGCTTCGGCAAACCGTTTGGCTTCATCGTAGACTGAACGAACACCGATCGGATCCACATGCCCCCAGTAACTCTCTTTTTGAGGATGCTCTAAGGGATCACCGTAAATTTCGCTGGTGGAAGCTAATAAGTACTTCGCTCCATATTTGCGAGCCACGCCAAGCGTATTGTGAGTACCTAAGGCGCCCGCCTTCATCGTTTGAATGGGCAAGTTGACATATCCATAAGGCGAAGTCGGGTTTGGGCTCGCCGGTGACGCGAAATGTAAAACCGCATCCACTTTTCCCGGCACAAAGATAAAGTTAGAGACATCATGTCGAATGAAATAAAAGCGTTCGTTGCCGGCTAGGTGAGCCAAATTCTCCACGCTGCCGGTGATGAAGTTATCCATCCCAATGACTTCATGTCCCTCTGCAAGCAAACGATCGCAAAGATGAGAACCCAAAAAACCGGCCGCTCCAGTAATCAGAATACGCATTTATCACCTCACTCACTCAGACTCCACACAACTCGGCTGACCAATCCATCGCCGCTAATTTGACGAATCTGTCCTTCCTCACCTCCTTGCTGTGGAACATCGACGAGATACAAATTTCCCTGATGGATAACCGCAATGGCATAAAGACCTGTATCACTCATTGGGGCTGGAGACCAACAAATCATTTGTGGCTCTAATCCAGCTCCTCCTTCGTTTGGGAACAGAGCCCTCGTATCCGATCCATCTTGATCCATCACCATTAGGCGATAGCGGCTAACATCGCTCTGTTCCGGCTGGATGGCTTGCAGGTAGGCTATGCGAAATTGCCCCCCTTGTTCAGATGCCATCAAAGGCGAGGGAACGGGAGATGCAAACATTCCTACTTTTTGAACAAGATGAATGGGAATGCGGCTAGCAAGCGAGAGCGCAGTTATAGCAAAAGCTTTCGACTCTTCTGGGTTAACTCCTTCCCCTTCAGCTACATGATCCACTGTATAAAGAAACTGACCATCGGGGCTCCAAGCGATGCTAGGTGCCCACGCCCAGTCAGCCCCGGTCTGATAAGGAATTAGGTTGAGGAGAACATCAAATCCACCCTCCTCATTGAGAAGGCCGACACCATCCGGCCGAGCAAACGCAATCCGCTCGCTGCGCGGCTCCAGAGCAAAATTTGTCCCCCACCAGCCATATACGCCTCCCGAATTCGTTTCAACAATCGTCTTCCATTTCGATACCCAGCCATTCGGGCTAAAATCAAGGCTGATCAGATTGTTATTGGCTTGCCAACCCGGCGCCGTTGTTCTCGGTTCCACGGTCGAAAAGAAAACTCGTGAAGCGCTCGACAGAGAAATTAGATCCGCAAAATGCACAATATTCGCGACTTTCAAATTCACTATCTTGATGGGTTTGTCCAAATCCACCAAATGGGCTGCCCACAACGAATTGATCAACCCTTCCTCGTTCTCGCGACGGGTAAACAAAAGCCACTGTCCATCTCGAGAGAGCCGAAAGACGCGTCCATCTAAATCACCACTGCTGACAACCAGAACTCGATTTGCGGTATTCCCTTCCATCAACCAAGCGTTTCCCCCTAATAAAAAAGCAATCCTACCGGGGAGTTCATAAGCCATAAACGGCTTCTGAACCCCGACCATCACAATCTCGGCAACCGGTTCCTTGAGAATCGCAGGTTCGTTGACCATCGTGCGCGATACTTCTACACCATCTTCAAAGAGAATGCGGTACGTGACCTCCGCCTCTCCGTTTTGTCCCTTTTGGGCTAATAAGGTGATTTGTTCGGGTAACGAGTCGGTTTGCACGACCTTTTGTTCAAACGGCAGAATCACCCTCTCAACCTCAAATTCTTCTCGAACACGAATCACGCGGATCGAGGTTGGTTCATTGATAAACGAAGAAAGAGTTGGCTCAACCCGATCGAGTGGGCCGAGTGTAATCTTCGCTTGGTGAAGCGCCTCTCCAACCGTGCTGTTCGGTGCCACCTCAATCGAAGTAACTTTTCCATCTGCGAAAATCTCCACCACAAAGCTCTGTGGACTGCCTTCAGCAGCGACAATACACCCCCCTAATAAGCTAACCCCTATGAGCAACAAGGCTACTTTTGCCACGAAAACTCTGAGTGGTATAATCTTTACCGAAATAATGCCAAATGGCAAAAGACTATTTTTTGATGCCACGAATCAAAATGGATCCTTCACCAATTGAGATTTCTTGGATAGAATACCCCTCCCCAACCTTAGCCATCTGCTCTGCCAAAGCCTTTTGCACCTCTTTGGTAATCGATTCCAAAATAATTTGCGGTAATGGAAACGGGCCTAGCTTGGCTTCGGTAAATTCAAGCCTGAAATTATTTGCTTCATCAACACCGACTCTAACCCCCACGGAGAGAGGAAGTTGCAGGTTATCTTGGTGGGCAATCCCGCTGATCCGAATCTGCTCATCTCGCAAACGGATTTGTAGCTCGGTGATTGGAATTGAGCTTTGGGATGCCAAATTGATTGCCACATAGGAGGCCAATTGCTGCTCTGTAATTTCGAGCGTGAAAGTGCCCTTCTGTTCCGCGTCCTTTACCGCTTGTTCTAACTTTTCATTCACCGCAACTGCTTCTTCGGTTAGGATAATGATCTGGTCGGGTTCATCGACAAGCTCACCACTCAACCGGCAAGCCAGGGTACTGAAAAGAATTATGAGGAATATAGAAACAATTAAGCCTTTCGACATGGTAAGATTACTCAATACCCATATTTCAACGAGACAAATTGTAACACAGCATGAGTGACCCATCATCCAAAAGTTTTGACCTTGTGGCTCTTATTGAAGCGTTGCTTTTTGTTTCCTCAACGCCGGTGAGCCTCAATCAACTAGCCACAACTCTAGAGATTTCACCCTCGCAAGCCGCAGAAGCTATCTCGGAACTCGAACAGAGATTGCTCGCTACCCAACCGATCTCTTATCTACGCTTGCAAAAACATCAGGGACGTTACCAATTGACCACCGCGCCCGAGATCGCCCCAGTGATCCAAAAATTTTTAGGGTTGGAAACAACCGCTCGCCTAACCCAAGCGGGCTTGGAGACCCTAGCCGTCATTGCCTACCGACAACCCATCACTCGTCCCCAAATCGAAGCAATCCGTGGAGTGAACAGCGATAGCGTCTTAAGGACTTTGCTGAGCAAAGGGTTAATCCAAGAGGCTGGAAGAGCAGAAGCACCCGGTCGCCCCATTTTATATGCAACCACGACCGAATTTCTGCAACATTTTGGATTTCTATCCATCGAGGAGTTGCCCCCATGGGATTGGGAATCGGGAGAACCGCCCCTGGAAGTCAACCCTGCAGTTAAGGAAAGCACTCCCCATTCTGAGTCGTGAACCTACTATGGAAGAACGAGTTCAAAAAATATTAGCTCGGGCTGGCTTCGGATCAAGACGGCAGTGTGAAATTCTGATTCTTCAAGGGAGAGTGAAGGTCAATGGGGTCACTGTCGGATTAGGCGCTAAGGCAGACCCCCAAAAGGACCAGATTCTTCTAGACAACCAACCGATCACGACCCAAGTTCCCAAGGTCTATATTGCCCTATACAAGCCGCGAGGCGTAGTCTCAGCCGCTTCATCGCCCGAAGGGAAGAAAACCGTCTGCGACATGGTTGACATAGGAACCCGCCTTTTTCCGGTTGGACGCTTAGATGTCGAAAGCGAAGGGTTGATTATCCTGACCAACGACGGAGAACTGGCCAATTTAATTTCCCACCCTCGCTATGGACACGAGAAAGAATATCGCGTCTTGGTTGCCAAGCGGCCTGACGAAGCTCAATTAAATGCTTGGCGCCGCGGCATTGTCCTTTCAGATGGTTATCGAACACAACCCGTTGATGTACGAATTGAAATGACTACCCCCAAAGGTGCCTGGCTAAGAGTTACGCTCCGAGAAGGTAGAAAGAGACAGATCCGCGAAATGGGTGCGCTTACCGGACTGCTAGTATTACGGATCATTCGCATCCGAATCGGCACGGTTATGCTGGGCAACTTGAAACCGAGGCAATGGCGATACTTAACTCCCGCTGAGGTGAAAAAGCTGCGTCAGCCCCACTCGACGCTACAAAAATCGAACGTCGATCGAGCATCAGGGAGACAGAAATGAAAAATTTGAGCTTACGCCTTCGCTATTGGTTCGATAATCTTATGGCAAAAGGAACCAGTGCCTTGTTGCTATGGTTATTCATTGCAACTGCTGTCATGTTGGTATTTATCGGTTTGTTGGCTAAATTAACTCCCGAAGGGCAAGACCTTCCCCTATCCCAATTGATTTGGATGGGCTTAATGCGCACTCTGGATGCCGGCACCATGGGAGGTGATCAGGGTAGTTATCCATTTCTTTTCCTGATGTTCGCAGTAACAATCGGCGGCATCTTTATGGTTGGCACACTCATCGGTATCCTGACCACCGCTTTCGACCAGAAAATCACCCAACTGCGCAAAGGGCGTTCGATCGTTCTGGAAGAAAACCATACAGTCATTTTAGGATGGTCCTCTCAAATTTTTTATATTCTTTCCGAATTGATCATCGCCAATGAAAACAAAAAACGCGCTTCTATTGTCATTTTGGCCGATCGAGATAAAGTGGAGATGGAGGATGAGATTGCGGAACGCATTCCCGCTCGTAAAACTACACAGATTATCTGTCGCAGTGGCAACCCCTTAGATCCGAATGATTTACGCATTGCAAACATCGACGCTTCTCGCGCCATCATTCTCCTCCCCCCGGATCAAAGACAACCGGATACTTTCGTGATCAAAACGCTGTTAGCCATTGTTCATAACCCAGATCGAAACCCTGTTAAGTATCACATCGTTACAACGATTCAAGATGAAACGAACTACGAAATTGCTAAGATGGTCGGCAAAGATGAAGCGACCATCATCCTTGCCGATGATCTTATCTCTCGCATCATGGCGCAAACCTGTCGTCAATCGGGTCTCTCGGTAGTTTATACCGAATTATTGGACTTCAGCGGCGACGAAATCTATTTCAAAGCTGAACCTCACTTTACTGGAAAATCATTCGGCGAGCTTCAAATGGCTTATCCTGATTCAACCCTTATTGGCATTTGCAAATCAGATGGTTCTATTGCTTTAGCTCCTTCCTCAAGAACTCCCATCAATGCAGGAGATCAATTGATCTTCATCGCCAAAGATGACGACACGATCGTTTCATCCACTAGCCCCACCCCATCAATTGACGAAGAGATCATCATTGCTCCCCCTAAACCAGAAACAAAACCTGAAAAAACCTTGATTTTGGGTTGGAATGACCGTGCGCCGTTTATAGTTCAAGAGCTCGATAGCTATGTGGCTGCAAACTCTACAACAAGTGTGGTATCGAAAATCCCTAAAGAGGAAATGGAACAAGCCTTTCGATACTTAAGACTAGAGCATCAAACGGTGCAATTTATCCAAGCCGATACCACAAAACGAAATGAATTAGAAGCCATTGGAGTACCCCAATACGACTATGTAATCCTCTTGAGCTATGCAGGTGTCGAGGATATTCAGGAAGCCGATGCCCAAACCCTGATCACCCTCCTTCACTTACGCGAGATCGCTGATCGATCGGAAAATCGCTTCTCAATCGTATCCGAAATGCTCGACAACCGCAATCGTGAGTTAGCCGAAATCGCCAAAGCAGATGATTTTATCGTCAGCCAAAAATTGATCAGCTTAATGCTCACGCAAATATCCGAAAATCGTAATTTAGCTCTCGTATTTCAAGATTTATTTGATCCCGAAGGCGTTGAAATCTATCTCAAACCCGTTGATCACTATATTCATTTAGGAAAAGCGGTCAACTTTTATACCCTTACCGAAGCCGCCAAACGCCGTGATGAAGTTGCTATCGGCTATCGTATTGCTACAGAAGCTAACGACCCATCGTCGCATTATGGAATTCACCTGAATCCGCCGAAAAATGAATTGATTCAATTTACCCATCAGGATAAAATCATTGTGCTTGCCGAAGAATGAAAACCGAAATTACTGATGAAGGAATAAGCATGTCCTTACCTAACCAACCTGAGCGCCAAGAACCCATTTCTCTCCCATCAGTGGTATCTCCATCGCAACCCATTGCGCGCTGGGAAATTATCCTAATCGCTTGTATTTTAGCTCTCACCGTCTTCACCCGGTTTTATATCTTGGGTCTTCGCGTGATGAGCCACGATGAAACTTCGCACGTTTACTTTTCGTGGCTGTTATCCCAAGGCAAGGGTTATCGTCACGACCCGATTACCCATGGTCCTCTTCAATTTCATCTGATTGCCTTGAGCTATTTCCTGTTTGGAGATAATGACTTCAGCGCAAGGGTGCCGGCAGCAACGCTGAGCGTTTTAACCGTCTTCTTTCTCTGGTACTATCGCAACATTCTAGGAAGGTTCGGAACCCTCGTAGGCGCATTTCTCCTCCTCATCTCCCCTTATGTCTTGTATTATGGACGCTATGCTCGCAATGAAGCGCTGATCGGTTTTTTTGCCGTTCTCTTTTGGTGGGGAATGCTAAACTACCTGAACTCTCAACAACCGCGTTATCTGCTTTGGGTAACTATTGCTTCCGTTTTACATTTCATATCCAAAGAGACGGCTTTCATCTACACTGCCCAAGCCTTGATCTACCTAGCCCTATCCCTCATTTTTACGTTATCTAAAAGACCATGGCAAAATGACTCATATCGAACGTTGTTTTTGAGTATCCTGATTGCTTCTTTGCTCTTTCTTTCTCTTGCTGCAGGACTTACCCTGATCGAGCAGAACGCCCGGGAAACTCCTCAACAACCCAATATTTCCATCGAGCAACCCTCCTCCGTTCCAATCATCTCGACCGCCACAATTGTTTTGATTGCCGTCGCCATCTTCGGACTACTCGCTTGTATTTTTATCGTTATTCGAGGGTTCTCGTGGCAAGCTTTGTTAAAAGAACCAACCTTTGATCTAGCGATCCTCTTGGGCACTCAAGTTTTACCCATGCTCGCCCCCTTCCCCGTGAAGTTCCTTGGGCGGGATCCGATCGACTACACTTCCACTCAGAACATTTTATTTGTGGCAAGTTTTGTCGTGCTGCTCAGCCTGATAGCTATTGCTATTGGCTTGGCATGGCGTCCGAGGACATGGTTAATCAATACAACAGTTTTTTATTCCATCTTTGTGCTGTTTTACTCCACGATTTTCACCAATGGTTTTGGAATTTTTACTGGTTTAGTGGGCTCGCTTGGATATTGGCTCGATCAACAAGGGGTCAACCGCGGCAGCCAGCCTTGGTATTACTATGGTCTAGTGCAACTTCCCATTTACGAATACCTCCCACTCATCGGGGCTCTTTTCGCTATCTTTTATTACCTATGGAAACAAAGGCCTAAACCGATCGCAAAACAAGTCGTTGAGCATAGGCAGGGCGACTCCAGATCAAGAAGGCAAAGCTTAGCTCAAACTGATCACCAAACTTTCTACTTTTTCCTCTATTGGTCTTTCACCAGCTTGGTCGCCTATACCATAGCCGGCGAGAAAATGCCCTGGCTCACATTTCATATCACCCTGCCGATGATCATCCTGACCTCGTGGGGAATCGGGAAAGTGTTGGAGTCAATCCGTTGGAAATATGTCTTCCGTCAGCGAGGATGGTTGCTCTCCCTCATCTTCATCGTATTTATAGCCTCCCTCTTCATGACCTTCTATTTGGCTCTTGGGACAACCCCACCCTTTCGAGGGAAAGAACTGGAGCAACTCCAAGCAACAACCTCTTTCTTGAGCGCCCTACTGTTTACCATTCTCAGCGGCGGGTACCTCTATTGGGCATTCCGCACTTGGCAACCCTCGGAGGCGCTAAAAGTTTGCCTAATCACCATCTTTATCATCCTTTCTATCCTTACGATTCACACCAGCGTATTGGCATCCTTCATCAACTACGACAACGCAACCGAGTATCTTGTCTACGCGCATTCTGCCCGAGGACCCAAAGACATTCTCGAACAAATTGAAGAAATCTCGCGCCGTACCACCGGAGGACTTGCCATCCGCGTCGCTTATGACGACGAAACCACTTACCCTTATTGGTGGTATCTGCGCAATTATCCCAACCAGCAATATTACGGTGACGCTCCAACGCGGGAGTTGCGCAATGCACCAATTATCTTGGTCGGCGAGAAGAACTATGGAAAGATCGAGGCTGTTGTCGGACAAGCCTATCACCGCTACGATTTCATCCGCTTGTGGTGGCCCAACCAAGATTATTTTGACCTCACTTGGCAAAGGATTGGCGAGGCGATCAGTAACCCCGCCATGCGCCAAGCCATCTTTGAAATCTGGCTAAACCGCGATTACACCCTCTATGGTCAATTGACCGGCAAAGACATGAGCCTCACCAATTGGTATCCTTCCAGCCGCATGAGACTTTACATCCGCAAAGATATTGTCGCCTCCTTGTGGAACTACGGAAGTATGCCAGCCGAAGTCAACATCCCGGCTGATCCTTATGAGGGAAAAGAAGCCAAAATTCAAGCTGATAAGATTCTAGGAGGCAGCGGCACAGAGCCTGGGTTCTTTCAACGCCCGCGCGATTTGGCGGTTGCACCCGATGGCAGCCTCTACGTTGTCGATACAGAAAATCACAGAGTGCAACATCTCGATAGCAGCGGCAAAGTCTTGCATTTGTGGGGCACCTTTAGCGACATAACCAGCGGAAATGCCCCCGCTGGGACCTTTAATCAACCCTGGGGAATCGCTATCGACCAAGAGGGCTTTGTGTATGTTGCCGACACATGGAACCACCGCATCCAAAAATTTACCGCTGAAGGGCAATTTGTCACGCAGTGGGGATATTTTGGTCAAGCCGAAACGCCCACGGCTTTCTGGGGTCCTCGTGATATTGCCATTGATCAAGAAAACCGAGTGTATATCTCCGACACCGGCAACAAGCGCATTGTGGTTTTTGACTCCGAAGGAAACTATCTTACATCATACGGTCAAGGCGGACTCTTACCCGGCCAATTCGACGAACCGGTTGGCTTAGCCTTTGGTCCAGATGGGCGACTTTACGTTGCCGACACCTGGAATCAACGCATTCAAGTTTTCACAATTGATGAACAATTGAACTTCGTTTTCCAGACCAGTTGGGAAATCTTTGGCTGGTATGGTCAATCACTCGATAACAAGCCCTATCTAGCTGTCGATGGCAATAATTTCGTTTACTGCACCGATCCTGAAGGCTTCCGTATCCTCCAGTTCAATGCCAACGGCGATTTCCTGCAATATTGGGGAGAGGCCGGTCAAGGGGCTGCCGCTTTTACTCTGCCCGCCTCAGTCGCAGTTGACCCAAGCGGGGGATTATGGGTAACCGACGCCGGTAGGGGTCAAATCCTGCACTTTTCCATCCCATGAAGCTATAATATAAATACAAGGGAGCTTATCTAATCTAAAAACGATCCAGATGGAGAACAATTGATGAAACTACACGAATATCAGTCGAAACAACTCTTTGCGCGTTACGGGATACCCATTCCCAAGGGGCGTGTCGCCTCAACAGCTCAAGAAGCAAAACAAATTGCCGAAGAGCTAGGTGGTAAGGTCGTCATTAAGTCTCAAGTTCTGGTCGGCGGAAGAGGCAAAGCCGGTGGTATTCGCCTTGCCAAAAACCCAACCGAAGCCGAAGAGCTCGCCACTCAAATCCTCTCCATGGAAATCAAAGGGCTACCGGTTCGGAAGGTTCTGGTCGATGAAGCGGCAAATATTAGCAGCGAAATCTACTTGGGCATCACCAACGACCGCGCTGCTCGAAAACCCGTGATTATGGCTTCAGCAGCCGGCGGTGTAGATATCGAAGAAGTGGCTCGAGTAAGCCCTGAAAAGATTGTCAAAGTTCACATTGATCCCTTACTTGGGTTGCGTGACTATCAAGCGCGCGATGTCGCCGCCGGAATCGATTTGCCGCGTGACCACTGGAAAAACTTCATCGCCATCACCCATGGACTTTGGAAAGTCTACACAGAATGTGACGCAACGCTAGCCGAAATCAACCCTTTAGTCATTACAGCCGAAAATCAACTCATTGCGCTGGATGGCAAAATGATCATTGATGACAATGCCCTATTCCGTCACCCTGAGTTTTCTGAAATGCGCGACTTGGATGCCGAAGCTCCCTCTGAAATCGAAGCCCGAAAATATGGCTTATCCTTTATCAAACTGGATGGGGATATCGGATGTATGGTCAACGGCGCCGGGCTAGCGATGACCACCATGGATATTATTAAGCTCTTTGGAGGAAACCCAGCGAACTTTCTTGATATTGGCGGCGGTGCCAATGCCGATAAGGTAGCAGCAGCCTTTCGGATTATCCTTAGCGATCCAAATGTCAAAGCCGTTTTACTCAACGTGTTCGGTGGCATCACCCGTTGTGATGAAGTTGCGCATGGTATCGTGGCTGCAATGCAAGAAGTCAAACCAAAGGTCCCAATGGTCGTTCGCCTTGTGGGAACAAACGCAGAAGAAGGACGGGAAATATTAGCAACCGCCCAAATGATCACTGCCGAGACCTTGGTGGATGCTGCCCAGAAAGCGGTTGCCGCATCGAAAGGAGCTATCCAATGAGTATCTTAATCGATAAAAACACCCGCCTGCTTGTTCAAGGCATCACAGGAAACGAAGGAATGTTTCACACCCGTCAGATGGTCGCGTATGGCACCCAGGTCGTTGCCGGTGTTACCCCCGGCAAAGGCGGCGAATGGGTTTTAGATGGAAAAATTCCCGTTTTCGATTCGGTCCGTATCGCCGTAGAAGCAACCGGCGCCAACACCAGCGTGATCTTTGTGCCAGCCCGTTTTGCAACGGATGCGATTTTTGAAGCAGCCGATGCCGCAATCCCGCTGATTGTCTGTATCACCGAAGGTATTCCGGTGCAAGATATGATGCGCGTGCGGAATTATCTTGACCAGAAAAAGTGCCGTCTCGTAGGACCGAATTGCCCCGGTTTGCTATCCCCTGGACAATCCAAAGTAGGGATTATCCCCGGTGACATTTCCGTTCCGGGCAACGTGGGCATTGTATCCCGCTCGGGAACGCTAACCTATGAGGTGCTTTACGCCTTGAAATTACGCCGAATTGGGGTTAGTACTTGTGTCGGCATCGGAGGTGACCCGATTAATGGCACGAACTTTATCGATGTCTTGGCGATGTTTGAGGATGATCCTCACACCGAACAGGTGGTGCTGATTGGCGAAATTGGCGGAACCGACGAAGAAAAAGCTGCCGAATTCATTGCCAGTCGAATGACCAAACCGGTGGTTGGTTTTATTGCCGGACAAACCGCGCCACCTGGCAAACGCATGGGGCACGCCGGCGCAATCATTGAAGGAGGATCGGGGTTAGCTAAAGACAAAATCCGAGCCCTTCAAGATGCCGGGGCTAAAGTTGCTCGTCACCCCGAAGAAATCCCGGATTTATTAACGAAAATCTAAGCGCCATTACAAAAAAGGGGCTGTCCAAGAGACTATTGCCAGCGGACAGCCCTGAAAAAATTTCGTGCTTCTCTTTAGTGTTTTTCCATGTGCTCTTCGATATATTTGACCGCCTCTCCTACTGTTGTGATCTTTTGGGCATCTTCATCCGAAATCTGCCCGCCGAATTTGTCTTCAAATTCCATAATGAGCTCAACCAAATCCAAAGAGTCGGCCTCTAAATCTTCTCGAAAACGAGCTTCTGGAGTCACTTTTGACTCATCAACCCCGAGCAACTCCACAATAATGGCTTTGACTTTTTCATATGTATCTGACATGGATGCTTCCTCCAAAACAAATTTTGGGTATTGTATACCCAGCTTAGAATCTGTCAAGTTCTCAAAAAAGAATCTACGACAGGAGTAATCTCTTTATCAGGAACACCGCCCCATGAAGAAAGTTACGCCGATTAGTCAACGGAAATCCGATCATATCCGCATTAACTTGCGCGAGGACGTTCAATCTGCCATTACAACCGGCTTGGAAAAATATCGCTTTGAACATCAAGCCCTACCAGAATGTAACCTCGAAGATGTGGACACGCAAACCATCTTCCTTAACAAGTCCCTCGCTGCACCAATCCTCATTTCATCGATGACTGGCGGGAGCGTGGAAGCGGCCCAAATAAACTTGATCCTTGCAGAAGCTGCCGAGCAAACTCAAATTGCCATGGGGCTTGGCTCTCAACGGGCTGCCATTGAACACCCTGAATTAGCCTATACGTTTCAAGTGCGTCAGGTCGCTCCTCACATTCTTCTCTTTGCTAATCTGGGCGCCATCCAACTCAATTATCGATATGGGATTGACGAATGTAAAAAAGCTGTAGAGATGATCGAGGCAGATGCTCTCGTTCTTCACCTAAACCCGCTTCAAGAAGCGCTTCAACCCGAAGGAGATACCCGCTTTGAAAACTTGATCGATAAAATCGCCATGGTTTGTCATTCTCTGCCCGTTCCGGTGATTGTAAAGGAGGTGGGCTGGGGAATCTCACAGCGAACCGCCAAAATGCTTATCGAAGCAGGGGTTGCCGCGATCGATGTCGCCGGAGCAGGCGGTACTTCTTGGTCGCAAGTTGAGATGTATCGCGCCCGTTCCGAAAGCGCTGCCCGTATTGCTTCTCATTTTATTGACTGGGGAATTCCAACCGCGGAATGTATCAAAACCATCCGTGCTCTCCATCCTTCTCTTCCCATTATTGCCTCAGGTGGTTTGAGAAATGGCATTGAGATTGCCAAGTGTCTTGCTTTGGGAGCCAACTTAGGCGCCATGGCATCTCCGTTTCTTAAAGCCGCCGCCCGTTCTTTAGCCGACACCATCGAAACGATCAACGAGCTGAAAAGAGAAATTCAAATCACCATGTTCGCAGCAGGGGTAAAATCGATTGAAGAATTACGCAACCTCCAACTAAAGGTGGCATAGAGATGTCAACTCCCGATGAATTGACTCACACGATGCGAATAGTGCTTGAAAATGAGCTCCAGACACAGTTAGAGAGTCTAGCTCAACCCCCTTACCAACAATATCATGAAATGCTAGCCTATCACATGGGTTGGGTTGGTGAAGGAGCAGGGCCGAAAGCCACCGGCAAGCGTATTCGGCCGACGATCTTACTCCTGTGTACCGCAGCCGGTGGGGGAGATTGGCAAAAAGCCGTACCTGCCGCCGCAGCCGTTGAATTTGTCCACAACTTCTCTCTGATCCATGACGACATTGAAGACAACAGCCATTATCGGCGAGGGCGCTTGACGGTATGGGCAAAATGGGGGTTATCCCAAGGAGTCAATGCCGGGGATGCCCTATTCACCCTAAGCCATCTTGCGCTTCATCGTCTATCCGACTCTCTACCAATCGAGATGATCTTGCAATCTGCTAAACTCCTTTTGGAGACTTGTCTTCAATTGACCCAAGGTCAATTCCTAGATATCACCTTTGAGAACCGATCCGAAATCTCTCTCGAAGAATATCTGACCATGATTGAAGGGAAAACGGCAGCGCTCTTTGCCACCAGTGCTCACCTCGGTTCACTCCTTGCAAATTGCAACCCACTTCGTCAAAACCATTTCCGCCAATTTGGCAAATTCCTCGGACTGGCTTTTCAAGTTGTGGATGATTTACTCGGAATTTGGGGAGACGAAGCCTTAACCGGGAAATCGGCCTCCTCAGACCTGCTCAGCGGCAAGAAGACCTACCCGGTGATCTTAGGTCTTGAGGCCAACGGCGCTTTTGCCAAACGTTGGCGGGAAGGTCACATCCAACCAGATGAAGTCGTTGAATTGGCAGCATGGCTTGAAGAGGAAGGCATCCGGGCAGCGACTCAGGCAGAAGCCCAGCGTCTCACCCAGCAAGCGCTGATGGAACTCGATGCAGCCCATCCGGTTGGCTTAGCCTTTGAGGCGCTAACCCAAATCGCCGCTCAAATGAGTGAGCGGATCCAATAAATAGCCTTACACGAACTCTATAAAGGCTTGATTCCCTAACAACTGCCCAAAACGGGTTAGCCTCAACCTGCGTTGGTCAGTCTCGATCCATTCAACTAACCTTTTCCTCAATAATCGGTGGATTTCTCTAGGGAAGGCTTGGGTCAATGTTTTGCCAAAACGCTGTGCAAATTCCAGGTCACCGACTCCCTGCTCCACCAGGCGCAAACCCAGCAAAACGGTATCGCGCATCTCTTCCTCCCGGTTGATTGGATGCGCAATTACCGTTGCTGCGGAAAGAGGAAAAGGATAAGACTGGGCTAAAATCATTTTCTCGATGTATGTTGAAGGATGAAGCGCGTTCACCAACCGAAATCCATTCACAAACCCATGCGCTCCTGCGCCAAAGCCAAAATATTCTCGATTTTTCCAATACTGCAAATTATGGCGACAAAAATAGATTTCCTCTCCACTCCTTTTTTTTGCCCAGTTGGAAATTTCGTAATGCAAATATCCACAACTCGCCAGCCTCTCTCGCGCCAATTCATAACAATCGGCCGCAAAATCCGAATCGGGATAAGGTAATTGTCCTTGAAGAATCTGGGCATTCAACGATGTCCCTTCTTCAATCGTAAGGCTATAGAGGGAAAGGTGTTCAACGTCCAAAGATAAGGCAACCTGCAAAGTATGTCGCCATTCGGCGAGCGATTGACCCGGCAAGCCATAGATCAGATCGAGGTTAAGATTGCGTAACCCAGCCAAACGCGCAAACTCAACGGATTTGAGAACATCATCCAGCGTGTGTATCCGCCCCAAAAGGCGTAATTCATGTTCATTTGCCGATTGAAAGCCAAGACTCAAGCGGTTAATGCCAATATCTACATAGGCTTTCATTTTTTCCAAAGACAGCGTTCCCGGATTTGCTTCCAAACTGATTTCCACGTTCTCATCAAAACCCAAATTGCGCTCTAGCGCAATCAAAATCTTCTGAATATCCTCGGGTGAGAGTAAAGAAGGGGTTCCACCGCCAAAATAAACGGTGTGGAATTTCTTGGAATAGGACGACGGTAGACTCTGTCCCACCATTTCAATCTCTTGACAAACCGCTTGGACATAAGCAGGGATTAGGTTATCCAAGCCGGCATAAGTATTAAAATCACAATAACTACACCGCTGGGCACAAAAGGGAATATGAATATAAACAGCCGTATTCATACTCCATGAGTATATCATTAGCTTCGATTTCATCGCCCTTTACGTTATCTCAGAGGCTGGTATAATCCTCCTGCGTTAAACAAAGACACTAAAAAGAATTATGACCAACGAACCATCGTCAAAACCAACACGGGTTTGTCCAACTTGCGGTACCCGTATATCCGAACAGGCTCAGCGCTGTCTTGTTTGTGGTACCGTTCTAAACCCACAAATTAAAGCCGTAACTCCTGCCAAACCCATCCAAGGCTCACGCATGCCAGAGGTTACCTTAACGTTACCGGCTGCGATCGGTTTTCTAGCGTTGTTCCTCGCCATTGGAGCAGGTTTGGTTTATATCGCCATGCAGCAGAGTGGCATTGTTGCCGAACCGACCCTAACGCCGACCCTTACCACAACGCCTACCGCCACCTTCACGGTTACTCCCTTGACTCCGACGGCTACCAACACACCGGAACCCAGTCCCACTCCGTTGAGCTATAGGGTGGCAGCCAATGATACCTGCTCTTCCATTGCATTTGCCTTTGGTGTCTCTATCCAGAGCATTGTCCTATTGAACAACCTCCCAGCCACCTGTGATACCTTGTATATCGGGCAAACGCTTCTAATCCCTCATCCAACCCCAACGCCGACACCCTTCCCTACCGCAACGCTAAGCCCGGCCGAAGCCACAGAAGCAGCTTGTACCAAGATCGAGTACATCGTCCAAGATAACGACACGCTCAGCACAATTTCTGCCAACTACAACATCCCGATCGCGGTTTTGAAATCCTACAATGGATTGGTGAACGACATTGTCCGTTCCGGACAACCTCTGATCATTCCTCTTTGTGAGCGCCGTGGCACACCGGGGCCTACTCCCACTAACACGCCTCCCCCACCCTACCCGCCACCTAATTTATTATTACCTCAAGACGGGGCGCCATTCACTTTAGCCGATCAAACCATTACTCTCCAATGGGCTTCTGTTGGTGTGTTGCGGGAAAACGAAGCCTATCAAGTCAACATTATAGACATTACTGATGGCGGAGAAAGAAAAATTGTCGATTATGTCATCGACACAAAATACATCATTCCGCCCAGTTTTCGTCCATCGGACTCAAAACCTCACGTCATTCGTTGGTGGGTGACTACCGTTCGTCAAATCGGAACCGATGAAAACGGTGATCCCATCTGGCAATCTGCCGGCGCAAACAGTGAACAACGCGTATTCACTTGGAGCGGCGTGGCGGGCACGCCAGCTCCATAATATGCGCTATTGCGTTATCTACATCCTCGCTCGTGCGCGTATGACTCATGCAGGGGGATTTCAACTCCCGTCTGTTCTGTGACAATATTTTCTAAGGTGCGGGTAGTAACCGACTTCGGCCTCTCAATGGGTGCGCCTAATGCCCGTGCCCACACCGTATTTGCTGTCACACCCAAAATACGGCTAACTCCAAAAAGGACGGTATAAAATCCACCGGGA
Source organism: uncultured Anaerolineales bacterium (assembly GCA_937928795.1). Taxonomy (GTDB): domain Bacteria; phylum Chloroflexota; class Anaerolineae; order Anaerolineales; family UBA4823; genus NAK19. The sequence continues at coordinate 26,186 of CALFWB010000018.1, read as the reverse complement.
TCGTTGTCTTTGCTATCCATCACCCCATAATATCTCTGAAGGACACCGCTAATTGCATCAACATTCGGCCAAGGGTCTTTTGCCTTTCCTTGTTGGCGCAAAACTTCGGGCACAACTTCATAGACCAACTTAGCTAAACGGAACAGATCATAATCGGGCATCACCCGCTCTCCAAACTCAAGTTGGGCAGTGAAGCGCGGATCGGTGATGCGCAAAATCGCATGTCCGTAACCGGGGATAACCTTGCCGGCACCCAAAGTGTCCCAGGCGTATTCAGTTAATTGCTCCTTGCTCGGCACACCTTGATATTTCTGATAAACATCCAACAGCCATTCCATTGCTTCTTGATTCGCCCGTCCGTGCAAAGGGCCAGCCAAACCATTGAGTCCAGCCGAAACAGCATAATAAACATCCGAAAGCGTTGAGGAAACCAAATAAGTGGTATGAGCCGATACGTTACCGCTTTCGTGATCGGAATGAATGATAAAGTATAAGCGCGCTAGTTCGTAATACTGCTCGTTTTCAATTCCGATCATCGTTCCGAAATTTGCCGCCCAATCTAAATCCGCTCTAGGTTTTACAATTTGCCCATTGCGGAATTTGTAATTGTAAATGAAAGCAGCTATGGCCGGTGCCTTTGCCGTTAGGTCAAGACTATCCTCAAGCGTGGGGATCCAATAATCTTCCTTTTTCAACCCCCGATCATACTCTTTGGTAAAGTGCGACTCACGTTGCATCGCCAAGATCGCCAGAGAAAACAAGGTCATTGCACTAGTATTCTTTGGCATGGCCTGCACGACATCGTAAACGTAACCGGGCACCTCTTGTCGTTTCTTCCATTCCTCTTCAATTTCCATGCCTTCTTCATAAGTTGGAATCCGTCCGACCAACAACAAGTAATACAAACCACCGAGAAATGGCATTTGGTCGCCCGGCCGTTTTGGGAGCAGATCGATCAACTCCGGGATTGTATATCCTCGCAGGCGAATTCCTCGATTCGGATCAACACAGGAAATGTCCGTAACGAGCGCCTTTACATCCCGAATGCCACCGAGGATTTGAGCAATGTTGATATCGGCAACTTTAACCTGACCATATTCAGTGATTAAGCGTTTGAGCCGAGCTCTCCAAGCTGGAAGTTGTTCAGCAATTTGCGTTTTCAGATTCATGACTATCTCCACGAAAAAGTGTCTCAAATTTTTAGCTTCGCAATATTTTCTTTCACATTAGCTGCAGAACGCTGCAAGGCTTTACGCTCATTGTCGGTAAGAGGATATTCGATAATCTTTTCTACCCCTTTTCTGCCCAACTGGGCCGCTACACCGAAATAAAGATCATGCAGCCCATATTCCCCTTGAAGATAGGCTGAGACCGGTGCAATCAAGTGTTTATCGCGCAGCACCGCCTCAACCATCTTGGCGACTGCAACCCCCGGCGCATAAAATGCGCTGCCCATTTTCAACAGATCCACAATCTCTCCACCCCCTTTACGGGTTCTCTCGACAATGGCTTCTAATTTCTCCGGAGGTAAGACCTGATCAAGAGGGATTCCCGCCACATTAGAGATATGGGATAAGGGGACCATTTCATCCCCATGGCCCCCCAACACATAACAATGCACATTCTCAACACTGACTCCTAATTCCTCAGCTACAAAAGTTGCCATGCGGGTAGAGTCCAATATACCGGCTTGTCCAAATACTCGCTGAGCAGGCAGACCAGTCACTTTCATAGCCAAGTAAGTCATGACATCCAGAGGATTAGTTAAGATGATGTAAATCGCCTGCGGAGAGTACTGGAGCGTGTTGATTGCCGCTTGACGCACAATATCGGCATTAGCCGCTAAAAGATCATCGCGGCTCATGCCCGGCTTGCGCGGCAGTCCGGCAGTTATCACCACAATATCCGAGTTGGCAGTAAGCTCGAAAGAAGTCCCCCCTGTAATCTTGAGGTCCTTCCGTATAACTGGCATAGCTTGTTGAAGGTCTAACGCCTTTCCTTTTGCCAACCCCTCAACGACATCAATCAGCACAAGGTCAGCAATTTCAAGGGATGCCAACCAATGTGCAGTGGTCGCCCCCGTCATTCCTGCCCCGATAATCGATACCTTCGGCCTCATCTTTTCCTCTCCTAACCTAAGCGCTAACTTTTTCGGCGCTATGTTCTTGTAAGTAATGGATCGCTCGCATCGCTGCCGCTGCGCCCATGCCTGCCGAAGTGATCACCTGTCTGAAATGCGGATCAGCCGCCTCTCCAGCAGCAAACACCCCAGGAACATTCGTCTGCATGAGGTGATCGATCACCAAATAATGAGCCGCATCCATTTCAAGTTGTCCCTCAAAGAGTTGCGTGTTGGGGGAATGTCCAATAAAGATGAAGACACCATCCGTATCCTTGAGCCATTCCTCCCCGCTTTGAACATTTTTCAGGCGCACTTGTCTGACAGCCTCTTCCCCAATGATTTCAGTAACCACTGTATTATAAATAAATGAAATCTTTGGTTCTTCTTTTGCCCTTTTTTGTAAGATTGCTCCGGCGCGCAAGGTATCACGGCGATGTACGACGGTGACACTTTTGGCATAGCGGGTTAGAAAGATGCTCTCTTCCAATGCCGAGTCGCCACCGCCAACTACGAGGACATCTTTGTCCTTAAAAAACCAACCGTCGCAGGTTGCGCAATAAGAAACCCCCTTACCGGTTAATTCCTTTTCTCCTGGAACATTCAAGTGATTCGGTGTAGCGCCGGTGGCAACGATTAGGGTATCGGCTAAATAGGACTTAGAATAAGCCTTTACCAGAAAAGGCCGTTCACTTAAGTTTACTTCCGTGGCAAGGTCAAAATCAATTCTCGCCCCAAAGCGCTCAGCCTGCTTTTGAAATAACTCAACTAATTCCTGACCACCGATGCCATCCGGAAATCCGGGGTAGTTTTCCACCGTATAAGTTAACGAGACCTGCCCCCCCAGCTCCATGCCAGCTAACACAACCGGGTTGGTATCTGCCCGCGCTGCGTACAGCGCAGCCGCCAATCCTGCCGGACCAGAGCCGAGGATCAAGATTTTTACTCGCTCGATCTTAGAGTCCTCTGCAGAAGATAAAGATGAAATGCCGCTTAAACTAATTTTCATTCTCTTGTCCTTTCTCGTAAAGCGTAATTTTGCACAGTATTAGATGTGATTTTCACAAAGATTGTTACAATGCAACGATTCAGCAGCAAAACCTTCGCAGTTCCTAACCACAGACTTCGTTTAGTTAGTTCAATTTGAATGTTTTGCGCAATCTGCGTCACTTGCGGATACTTTTGCAAGCTGAACTGTTACAGCCATAATTTTAGAGCATAACGCTCTATATTATACCCTTCGGATTAACCATTTTGAAAGTTACATATCCCAACTTTTATGGTATGTTATGTTAATGGATTAAGCACAATATTCTGTTAGGGATAAACAATTGTCTCATGGTCTCGACAAAACTGCGATCTTTCCGCCCAATATTAAGAATGCGCTCATCTCAAATTGACGAGAAATTCAGAATCGCTTTGCAAGAATTCTCTGCATCCTTGGTGAACACAGATGATGTTACAGCGTATTACCATTTACTAGAAAAAACACTCAATGAAAGCATTGCTCCTCAGTTTTTCTATCTCTTTCTCTGGATGGCTGAAACGCTCAACTACACTCTTTTCCATCCTAACCAACTCTCCTCTGAGGAAATCTCATTCCCCGAAAATTCTCCTTTTGTTGAACTGTTGAGGAAAAAGGGTAAAGCCGTAGTTTTATTTGCCGACGAGACCTTACCCAAGTTATCTCAAAGCGATCGCGCTAAGCTATCTCTTTTGGAAATGAGCGTTTGCTATCCGTTGCTTAGCATGAATCGATTAATTGGTTTTATCGGACTAGGCCAACCGCTCACAACGAAAAAATATTCCCGTGAAGATCATCACTTCATGGAAGAAATTTGTCGCCAATCTTCTCTCTTGATCCACCATTTACTTGAGAAAGAAGCAGTTAGACAGCAAATTCATCAAATGGAAACGTTGAATCGCCTTGCCCAAGGCATTAATGTCACTTTGCACTTCGATGATTTGCTGGAATTGATCTTTGCCCAAACCGAGAATATCCTTCCTCTGACAGACTTCTGGCTATCAACTTATGACCCGACTAGCCATCTCTTCTCGTTTGCGTGTGTCGTTGAAAATGGAGAACGCCAATTTGATCAAGAAAATATCCCCCTAGACCTATCAGAACATTTAGAAAAAATTGTTCTCCAAAAGGCAAAGCCATTGCAAACAGATGATTACAACCAGACCGCACGACTACATGGTATTCCCCCAAGACATCCTGCTATCCAATCATGGATGAGTGTCCCGCTCCTATCAGGCAAAGATATCCTTGGCACGATCAGTATCGGCCATCGCGATATTTCCATCACCTACTCAAAGAAGCAGCTTCAAGTCTTACAAGCCATTGCCGACCAAACTGCGGCTGCGTTGGTAAAAACAAGACTCTTGAGAGCCACCCAGACTCAAGCTCAGAGAATGGCAACCCTAAACGAGATTGGGCGCAGCCTAACGGCTTCTCTCCAATTGGATACCATCCTAGACATCGTTCAACAACAGGGACAAAAGTTAATCCCTTGCGACCAATGGTTAGCACTTATACTAGATGAAACAAACGGTGAATATTTACAACCGACTCCGCAAGGCTTGCAGAAAATCCACCTCGACTCTGACCTGCGCACATCTATCCAAAAAGCAGTTGAATTAAGGCAAATCCTCATCGAAAAAGACCTACCGGCATCAGAGGCAGAAGGGGCAAAACACATCCTAATTGATCCGCTTTTCATTGAAAAACGCCCCATAGGAATCCTCTTGCTATCGCGAAACTCCAAAGCTGCGCCCTTCTCTCCCGATGATCAGGAATTAATCACAACGCTCGGGCATCAAGTCTCCACTGCTTTGGCAAATGCGCTTAAATACGCTGAAACCGATCAAGCCTTGCAATCCCGATTGAATGAACTGGCAACGCTTCAGAAAATCGATCGCGAGTTAAATGCCAGCTTAGAGGTTGAACGAACGCTTGCAATCACTTTGCATCATGCTGTCCAACAATCACAAGCCGAAGGTGGACTCATTGGTCTTTTCAAAGAAAACCAGTTTCATCCTCTCCACTGGTTTGGCTACGATTCAACTCCCACTTCGCCAATCCCAGTGGAGCAATTACCTTTTGATCCTTCAACCTTAGAAGTTCAAATCACTGAGCAGAGCTTCCTTCTGAAGAACGGGCAGAAGACAGTCACTTTTTCACTGACAAGGGAGGAGCAAGTCATTGCGCTCCTCATTCTGGAAAGCTCGGTTAGCAGTTTCTGCCCGCCGGATACCCAATCCTTCCTGTCCCGCCTTTGCTCTCATGCAGCCATGGCTCTATCTAACGCGCTTCTGTATTCAGAAGTTCAGCAAGCCAATAGCGCCAAGAGCGAATTTGTCTCGCTAGTTTCTCATGAACTCAAGACACCCATGACAGCGATTAAGGGTTACGCAGACCTCATCGCGCAGGGGGCGGTTGGCCCGATTAATGAAGTGCAGGCAAATTTTTTATCCACGATTCGCGCAAATGTTAATCGCATGGCAAATCTGGTCTCCGATCTAGCCGATGTATCCCGCATCGAATCGGGCAAACTGCGCCTCGATTTCGAAGCCACCTCAGTTCAAGAGGTTTTGCAGGAAGTTATTCGCACCGTATCCACTCAACTGGAGGAGAAAAAGCAACAAATTCTTTTAGACATTCCCACAGATTTACCTCCTGTTTGGTGCGATCGCAATCGATTAATCCAAATTTACAACAACCTAATCAGCAATGCAATCAAATATTCGCCTCCTGAAGCAAAGATCGAAGTCAAATGCCAAGAGACAACGCGCAGCAGGGAAGGACAAGCTGATCAAAGATTGGTGTTATCCATGGTTCGCGATCACGGATTAGGTATCTCACCAGAAGACCAAACCAAGATCTTTCAGAAGTTTTTCCGCTCAGAAGATGCAAAAGTGCGCGAAAACCCGGGCACCGGACTAGGGTTAAATATCACAAAGTACTTGGTTGAAATTCAAGGCGGACAAATTTGGTTCGAGAGTCAATTAGGTGTTGGAACTACCTTCTATTTCACCACTCCTGTCGTCTCGATAGACTGATCCTCGCAACAGTTCCAAAATAAAAGTTGGTTCGAGATGCTTGGACTTCCCGAACCAACTTTTGTTCCTAAAGAAACACCTCCGCCTATGCCGCGAGCTGAACTTTTGGCAAGTGTTCCATTGCCTTTTTTACCTCATCTTCAGGATAGCTGTAATCTTCGAGTTTACCTTCCAAGTAAGCTTGGTAAGCAGACATGTCAAAGTTCCCATGTCCAGAAAGGTTGAAGAGGATCACGCGCCGCTCGCCTTTTTCTTTTGCATCGAGGGCTTCATCGATGGCTGCCCGAACGGCATGAGCACTCTCTGGGGCAGGAATAATTCCTTCTGCACGCGCAAATTGCAAGGCAGCTTCAAAGGTCGCCAATTGTTTGACTGCTACTGCATCAATGTAACCAGCGTCATATAGTGCACTTACCGTTGGAGCCATTCCATGGTATCTCAAGCCGCCGGCATGGATCGGAGCCGGCATAAAGGTATGACCTAAGGTATGCATTTTGACAATCGGCGCCATCCGAGCGGTATCCCCGTAGTCAAATGTATAGACCCCTTTGGTCAGAGAGGGAGTTGCCGCCGGTTCAACAGCCACAATGCGGGTCTTTTTCCCCTCTAGCAGGTTCATGCGCAAAAAGGGGAAAGCAATTCCGGCAAAATTAGAGCCGCCGCCCACACAACCAATTACCACATCCGGATACTCACCCGCCAGATCCATCTGCTTTAAGGCTTCTTCACCAATCACGGTTTGGTGTAACAAGACATGGTTCAGGACACTCCCTAAACTGTATTTCTTTTTGCCACCCGAAGTTGCAGCGACCTCAACGGCTTCTGAAATCGCAATTCCCAGCGAGCCATTCGAATTTGGGTCCTTCTCTAAAACTGAGCGCCCAAATTGTGTTTGATCGGTTGGAGAGGCATAAACCTTTGCCCCATAGCTCTCCATCATGATGCGCCGATAGGGTTTTTGGTGGTAAGACACCTTTACCATATAAACTTCTAGATCAAGGTCAAAGAAATTGCACGCCAAAGCCAAGGCAGAACCCCACTGTCCAGCGCCTGTTTCAGTTGTTAGTGCGTGCGTGCCGGAGATTTTGTTGTAATAGGCTTGTGCAATGGCTGTATTGGGTTTATGACTGCCGGCCGGGGAAGCTCCTTCATACTTATAATAAATATGTGCTGGTGTTTGGAGAGCTTTTTCCAAACGGCGCGCCCGGATCAGGGGGGTAGGTCGGTAGAGCTTATAGATCTCACGCACCTCTTCTGGAATTTCAATATATCGCTCTGTGCTGACCTCCTGCAAGATTAATTCCATTGGGAACAACACAGCTAAGAAGTCCGGAGTAACTGGCTCTAAAGTTTGAGGGTGCAAGACTGGCGCTGGAGCAACAGGCATATCGGCATTGATGTTATACCAGTATTTCGGCAGGTCGCTCTCACTGAGTAGAAAACGGGTTGATTCAGACATTTCAAGCCTCCTTCATAAAGAATTTAATTTTTAGAATAAAAAACGCGCTCCTCCCGACTTGGGGACGAACGCGCAGTCCGCGGTGCCACCCCGCTTAGGCAGCCCTTTTTAATCAAAAATCCCGTTGGTGTTGCAACGGGATATAAAGGGCCAGCCTCACTCAAGAACGGGTACAGGTGATTTACCAATACCCTTTCCCATGATAACGGCGGTTGCGCCGGCGGCGGCTACTTGGTTTCTCCTTTCACCTCGCACTCAGAGGACCATTCGGCTACTTCGTGTTTGCAAGGATTCCACCATCCCTTGCTCTCTGCGAAACCGTAAGCAGCTTACTTTTCCTCATCTACGTTTTCGCTCTATGAATTGGGCGTCATTATATCCAGATTCCTGAATCTGTCAAGGATAAATGTGTGCACTCAAAAGTTGTTGGCAACATTGCTTTGTAGGACAACTCATTGAGTTGTCCTACAACTTTTGCGTGGACACGGATAAATTCACCCAACGAAAACTTAGCAAAAACACGACCTAAATTCGTTATGAGCTTACCACCTTGAAATCTCGCTCAGAGCGAAGCAAGAAGAAGTCTTAAGGATTTCTCCTCGCTGCGCGCCTCGAAACGACCTGTCTGAATGCCGATATCGAACTCACCATAATCTTAGCCAACTTCTCGGATTTGTGTGCTTCGTTTGACATAATCGACAAACCGAAACGAGAAGGCATGCCTATCATCCGCAGGATGCTCGGTTTGTGAGATAATTTCCCACTCACTTTCATCCCACTTAGGGAAAAAGGTGTCTGCTTCAACCTCAGCCATAATTTTGGTCAGATAAATTCTCTGAGCAAAAGGGAGTGCCTCTCGAAAAACCTCAGCACCACCAACAACGAACACCTCCGTTTCCCCCGCTTTGCGGCAAATTTCAATGGCGGCGTTCATATCCGGAACAAAGATGATCTCTCCAGCATTTGGCTGGTGGCGCCTTGAAAGCACAATCATCTTTCTACCCTTCAAAGGTCGCCCAATCGACTCGTAGGTTTTTCGCCCCATGATCAAGTGATGTCCCATGGTTAACTGCTTGAAGCGCTTTAGATCATCTGGTAAATGCCACGGCAAACGATTCTGCCTGCCAATTCCCCCCTTTGCGTCCATCGCGACGATGAGAGAGATGATCAAACGGCAACCTCGGCAGGAATATGAGGGTGCGAAAGGTAATTGACCAATTCAAAATCCTCATAGCGAAAGGAAAAAATATCTTTGACTTCAGGATTGATTTTCATTTGAGGTAACGGATACGGTTCACGGCTCAATTGTAGCCTTGCTTGCTCAAGGTGGTTGAGGTAGAGATGAACATCGCCAAAGGTATGGACAAACTCACCGGGCTTTAGACCGGTCACCTGTGCGACCATCAGGGTTAACAACGAATAGGAGGCAATATTGAACGGAACGCCCAAAAACACATCGGCAGAACGCTGGTAAAGCTGACAGGAAAGTTTACCATTCGCAACATAAAACTGAAATAGGCAATGACAAGGTGGAAGAGCCATCTTTTCCAATTCGCCAACATTCCAAGCACTGACAATCAGGCGGCGCGAGGTAGGATTGTGTCGGATATCATGCACCACTTGAGCGATTTGGTCGATTGTTCTTCCATCTGCTCCCCGCCACGCTCTCCACTGCGCACCGTAAACCGGTCCCAAGTCGCCGTTCTCGTCTGCCCATTCATTCCATATTCTTACCCCATGCTCCTGCAGATAGCGCACATTCGTATCTCCCCTCAAGAACCAAAGCAGCTCATAGATAACTGACTTCAGGTGAATCTTTTTGGTCGTTAGGATTGGAAAGCCGTCTTCGAGGTTGAAGCGCATTTGATATCCAAACACCGACAATGTTCCTACACCCGTCCGATCTTCTTTCTTGGTGCCATTCCTCAGAATATGTGCCAATAAATCCAAATATGCCCTCATCTCGCACCTCAATCCAAACAACTTGGATCGCAATCCGCCATCTTTACTTGCTTTTCATGATACCTAAGAGCTGGCGAGCTTGGAAAATATCTTGATGAATTTGCTCCACCAGAGCATCTTTGGACGGAAAACGCCTTTCTTCACGTAGCCGATCGATAAACTCAAGCGCTAATGTTTCCTGGTATAAATCTGCTTCAAAATCCAAGATATGGGCTTCGACCCTTGGCGCAACGGGATGATCCTCAAAAGTCGGCCGAACCCCTACATTGACCACTGCGCCATATCGTTGATGGTTCACGAGGGCATGACACACATAAACACCCTCAAGAGGCACGGCTCGTTCAGCCAGAATATCCAAATTAGCGGTGGGAATGCCAAGAGTCCTCCCGCGACCATCGCCTCGAATGACCGTCCCCCGCAGATAAAAAGGACGTCCCAATAGCAAGTTAACCTTTTGGATATTCCCCTCACCTAAGAGGGTGCGCAGTAAACTAGAAGAAACTACTTCGCCATTAATCTGGACAGGGGGTATGACGTGCAATGTATAGTCGAAATCGCGGCTCAACTCTGCCAGACGATCCACAGTTCCCTCTCGCCCTCTGCCCAACGCAAAATCATAGCCAACCACTAAATCCCGAAAGGCGATCTTCTGCTTCAATTGCTGTAGAAATTCATGTGCAGATAAGTTTGCCACCTCGACATTAAATGGATGGGTCAACACCACATCTACCCCCAAATTTCCCAACAGCTCCGCCCTTTCTTCGGGAGTGGATAGATAGAAACGGCCCTCTTTTTTACCCAAAACTCGATCTGGGTGGGGGAAAAAGGTGACCACAACCGCAGGAAGCCCTTTTTCCTTTGCCTTCGTCATCAAATGACGGATAATTTCTTGATGGCCTAGGTGAACCCCGTCAAAGGTTCCAATAGCTAAACAAGAACCCTCCAGGGAAAGACCTTCTAACGACCATAGATGAAGCATAAAAGGTTGTCAGCTATTGAAAGAAAACTTTACGCGGTTGCCATTCACCCGTTTCAGCATCATATTCAAGCAAAGCGACCAAATCACCTTGTTGACTAACACCGCGAGCCCATCCCTTTTCATTGGGTTCACCGGGTACACGGTGCCCATGGCGCACCAATTCGACTTGATCGGCATCCAACTCGACCATCGGCCATTCCGCTAGGGCTTCGGCAGCCGGGATTAGGTAACGATACCAAGTGCCCGTTTCAAAAGCTTCTTGTAATTTCCGTAACGGAATCGCATCTCGAAGCGTGAATTTTCCGCTTTTCGTGCGCCTCAACCCGATCAGATGAGCACCACATCCTAATTCCTTGCCGAGATCGTTTGCCAAAGAACGAACATAAGTGCCCGAGGAACAATAAACATCGATCACCACCTCTGGCGGAGCCCACTCTAAAACCTCAAGGTGGTAAACCTGAATAATGCGAGGGGTTAGTTCAACTTCCTCTCCTTCGCGCGCTAAATCGTATGCCTTCTTTCCCTTAACCTTCACTGCAGAATAAGGAGGAGGTACTTGCTCGATCTCACCGACAAATTTTTGCAAAACGCGATTGAACTCTTCTTCGGTGATATTTTCCCAAGCATTGGTTTCCGTGACAGCACCCTCGGAGTCATAAGTGTCGGTAGCGCTCCCAAGCCGAATGGTTGCCTGATAGCGTTTGTCGGAGGCAGCCACATATTCGCTTAATCGAACAGCAGGACCGATCAAAACAACCAAGACACCCGAAGCGCGGGGGTCTAATGTTCCCGTATGACCAGCACGACGGATACCTGTTCCACGGCGGATAATCTGAACCACATCGTGAGAGGTCAAACCGATTGGCTTGTCTACCACTAGGACTCCTGAAACAATATTCTTGATATTATGATCCGAATTCATAGTTTCACCCTACATTCCTTAAGAATTTTTTGAATTCCGTTGGTCTTCCCTCAAATGAAGATAAGTCTTTTCCAACACAGCTTCACAAAGCTCTTGAATTTCACCAGTCAGCTCTGCGCCAGCAGCAGCAGGATGACCACCGCCCCCAAATTGGGAAGCCACCTGAGAGACATCGACCCCTGGCACAGCGCGCCAACTTACCTTTACCTTGCCATTCGGTTGTTCAACAAAGACAACACTAATTTTAGCATCTTCGATGGCGGTCAATAAATTAATCATATCAGCATCATCTTTACCGGGATAACCGGCCATCAAGCGATCTTGGTTTGTTATCATCGTCCAAACTAGACCATCTCTTCTTTGCATACGAGATAGGCCGCTTCCCCACATCTTAACCGCTTCGAATGATTTTTGATAAACATTACGTGCATAAAGGACAGGAAGGTTGGCTCCAGCATCCATCAATTTCGCCGCCAACCTGAGTACATCCGACCGCATGTTGTAGGTGCGAAAGCCGATTGTATCCGTCAAAATACCCATCAATAAGGCATTGGCAACCGCTTTACTTACTTGAAAACCCCAAATATCTAAATTCGTTGCTAGGATCTCTGCGGTAGCTACTGCCTCTGGCTCAATCAAATTGATTTTTGCAAATCCATCGTTGGTGATATGGTGATCGATGTTGATGTGCCATTCTATCCCTTCGCCAAACTTGCCAAGTCGAGATACATCCGAGCAATCCAGCGTGATCGATACGTCAAAATCGCCTTGTATTGCTCTCTTAATCAGCTCTGCCCCTTCTAGGTGCCGAAATTGAAGCGGTACGGGATCGTCCAGAACCATTTGCACCGCTTTGCCCGATTCAAGCAGAGCCATCCCTAAGCCCAGCAAAGAGCCGATTGCATCGCCATCTGGACGAATATGGGTTATCAGTAAAAACCGCTCTGCCTGCTGTAAGGCTTGACCGATTAGGGTGCGCGCATGATCATTCATTGATTTTCTCGGTCTTTCGTCTCCTTATCCGATAAATTCGCTTCCTCCCTTAATGAGGCAAGTAACTTTTCTACGCGCTCAGCCCTTTCCGGAGTTGGATCCCAGTGAAACCGAAGTTTCGGGAAAATGCGCAACTCAACCGAACGAGCTAACTCCCTTCTAAGAAATCCTTGCGCATGTTCCAAGCCTTCAAGAATTTCTGCGGCTCGCTGCTGCCCTTCAATGGCAGAAACATAGATATCGGCGTAGGCTAACTCCCGATCAACGCGCACATCCGTCACATAAACACCCGATAATCTGGGATCGGAAACACCATGCAACAGTAATTCCGCTAATTCCTCTTTAACTCGTTCAGCAATTCGTTCCAAACGCACCTTTGATACCACAAAAACCTCACTTAAAACACATCTTTACTGGGTTGAGCCTTTTCGAGCACAAAACATTCAAGGATATCACCAACCTGAAAAGCATCAAAACCCTTCACTGCAATACCACACTCAAAGCCCTGTTTGATTTCGCGCACATCCTCAGTTAGATGCTTTAGGGACGATACAGCTCCCTCTCCGATCACTTCTCCATTTCTTACAACTCGGATGCGTGCATTGCGGCGAATCTCGCCGTCGCGGACATAACAACCGGCAACGTTACCAACCTTTGAGATGCGAAATATAGCGCGCACTTCTGCATGACCGAGAATTTTTTCCTTCTCTTCCGGTTCTAACATGCCCTTGAGGGCTTTTTCGACATCCTCTGTCAAACGATATATAATATCATAAAGTCGGATCGAGATACCTTCCGACTCAGCCATATGACGTGCAGCCACATCGGCTTGGACGTTGAACCCAATAATTACCGCCCCAGAAGCTGATGCCAACATGACATCATTTTCGCTGATATTTCCTGTTTCGGCATGGAGAATGTTTACCGCAATTTCCCCTTTGCTGAGCTCCTTTAGCGAGTTGACGATCGGCTCCAGTGAACCTTGAACATCCGCTTTGACGATCAAGCGTAACTCGCGCACGTCTCCCGACTTAAATCGATCGAAGAGTTGCTCCAATGTAACCGCTTTTTTCGCCGCCGTTTCGGCTTGTTTGGATGTCTGCATGCGTTCCATGACAATATTTCGAGCATCGCGCTCCGATTCCACGACTTCAAACATTTCCCCAGCTTGTGGAACATCGTTAAGGCCCATGACAGAGACTGGAGTTGAAGGAGGCGCCTTTCGCACCTTCTTGCCGGTAAAATCAAACATCGCTTTGATCCGCCCATAAGCAACACCCGCCAACACCACATCGCCGACTTCAAGGGTCCCATTCTGAACCAATAAAGTCGCCAAAACGCCCTTAGCGCGGTCAATTTTTGCCTCGATAACTGTGCCGATCACTTTACCCTTCGGGTTAGCGTGAATCTCCATGTTATCCGCAATGAGCAAAATCGCTTCTAACAAGTCATCCAACCCTTTTTTCTGTTTAGCAGAGATCGGCACCACAATCGTATCCCCATCCCAGTCATCCGGAACGAGTCCGATTTCAGCAAGTTGTTGTTTCACCCGTCCGATATCGGCATTGGGCTTATCAATTTTATTGATTGCTACCAAGATCGGGACATGAGCTGCCTTTGCGTGGGCTGCGGCTTCTTTGGTCTGTGGCATCACACCATCATCCGCAGCGACAACTAAAACAACCAAGTCTGCCCCTTGAGCTCCGCGCGCCCTCATCGCGGTAAAAGCAGCATGTCCGGGTGTATCCAAGAAAGTAATTAACCGCCCGTTATGCTCAACCTGATATGCGCCAATGTGCTGGGTGATTCCTCCGGCCTCTCCCTCAGCGACATTGGTGTGCCGGATGGCATCCAAGAGCGTTGTTTTCCCATGGTCAACATGGCCTAAGATAGTAACAACTGGCGGACGACGGACTAGTTGAGCGGGATCTTCCTGCATGATAATCCGTCTCCAGAGAGGAATTTCCCCAAAGTCTTCTTTCTTTTCGGTTTTATCCGCTTCGAGGGTGGCCTCATAACCCATTTCCGATGCCACAATGGCAGCGGTATCGAAATCGATCTGTTGGTTGATATTCGCCATCACACCATTTGCCATTAATTTCTTAATAATGTCAATCGGACTCGCATCAATCACCTTTGCCAAGTCTCGGATGGTTATGGTGGCTGGCAATTCAATCTGTTTTACGCTCTGCCCATTATTGCTCACAATACACCTCCTTTGAGAGGACACTGGATCACGGCGAGAAGGCAGGCGCAATATTACCGAAAACGGGTTTGATCTATTCGATCACTTTTCGTTCACTGAGGCAAAGATTTTGCAAACGCCAGTAATTGTTCTTGCTCTTCCGCCGTCAATTGGACTTTCAACGCTTTTGCCAGGCTTCCTTTGAGGGCATACTCCCAACAAGATTGTTGATTATGGATATACGCCCCGCGCCCTGGCTTTTTACCGGTCAAGTCCACTTCGACGCCATTCGGTCCTCTCACAATACGAATCAAGGTTCGTTTCGGTTGTACCTCCCGGCAACCCACACATGTTCGATGAGGGATATGCTTAGGTTTGGAAGGTTTTTTTACCATAGCGGTATTCTAGAAAATTAGAGAGCCCATTCATCATCCCAGTCCACGCCACCCCGTTTGCGTTTCTTCTTAATAACGGTGGCAGCCTGATCAGGATCATATTCGTACTCTACAAACCTCTTTTTCTTTTTCTTCTTCTTTTTGTCCGACTCCGATTCCTCGTCATCCTCTTCCGCAACCAATGAATAGTCAACCTCGATTTGGTCTGGAGACCATTTGAATAATTCATCTAAAGATTCCTCTTCAGCCTCCTCGATCCTCTCTTCTTCCTTTGCGGCTTCTTGACTTTCTTCCACTGCGATGTCGGCAAACGCTTCTTCTTCAGCTTCCGCTTGGATGACAGTCTCAACAGCAGGGCTCGATTCTTCTTTTTCAACCTCTGGGATTTCTGCTTCCTGCTGGGACGCAGGGAATTCGGCAACAGCCTCCATTTCACTTTCTGGTTCCAAAACTAGCTCTTCAGCCTCAACCTGCTCTTCGGCTACAACCTCTTCCCCGGCAGCTTGGGTTTGCGGCAAGGAGAACTTTGCTAAAGCCTCTTCAATCGCCGTCATGGCTTTGGCTCCAATCCCTTCCAGAGCCAGAATCTTATTGGGGTCAAGCTTGAGTTGTAGCATCAAATCTCCAACCGAAAGATATCCTGCTCCGTTTAGGAGAGTTGTGTAACGAAGGGGCAAGCCAATGTCCTCCAACGGAATCTCAAATGCTTCATCTGGAATATTGGCTGCTGCAATCAGTTGCTTCTCTTCTTCGGCTCGCAAAATGCCTTCTCGTTGTCTTAGGATTCCTCTCTCCACCCGATCAACGAATTGGCTCATCACCTGGTATTCCTCTGGAGTAACCGGCCTTCCTTCTGCTTTTTTGTTCAAGATTTGTTCAATTTGCGGAATGACGTCTTTCTCCAATTCCGCAAATGTTGCATATTCGGGCTCTTTCTTGATTTTTGCGAGAGCATCGACAGCAGCTTCCGGTAAGCTCTTGATGTCAATTCGCCAGGAAGTTAAGCGAGCTGCCAAACGCGCATTCTGGCCATCGCGACCGATTGCTAGGCTAAGTTGGTCTTCAGGAACCACCACTGTAGCGGTCTTTGTGCCTTTCCCTCGATTGCTCAAGTAAACCCCCGTAACTCGGGCTGGACTCAGCGCCTTGGCAATGTAGATTGCTGGGTCTGGATTCCATTCGATGACATCGATTTTCTCATCGTTCAATTCGCGGACAATCGCTTGAATGCGCACCCCCCGCATCCCAACACAGGCTCCAACAGGATCGATTCCGGCTTGCAAGGCTGCCACAGCAACCTTAGACCGCTGACCTGGTTCACGAGCAATTGAACGGATTTCAACCATTCCATGGTAGATTTCCGGCACTTCGTTCTCTAATAATCTACGCAAGAAATTGCGGTGGGCACGGGAGAGAATAATCTGAGGTCCCTTACCGCTATCCTTAACTTCCAGCAATAAGGCTCGAACGCGTTCATGAACGCGATAGCGCTCACCCGGAATCATTTCCTTACGAGGCATGATCCCTTCGGCTTTCATCTCCAAGCCTAAGGTTAAGCCATTCTGGCTAATCGCCTGAATCATGCCACTGACAATCTCTCCCACCTGACGCCTGAAGTATTGAAACTGAGCTTCTCGTTCAGCCTCTCTGATCCTTTGCTGAATCACCTGACGAGCTGTCTGAGCGGCGACGCGCCCAAAGTCCTTTGGCGTGCTTTCAACGACGATCATGCCACCGACCTTTGCATTTGGGTCGATCTTCTGCGCTTCCTCCAAAGAGACTTCCGTGCGCGGGTCTTGCACGACTTCTACAATTTCTTTTTCGGCGTAGATCGTAACCCGGCCGGTTTGCAAATCAATCTTGGCTTCAATGTGCTGAGCATTCGAGGCATTTTCGGCTTTGCGATATGCCGAAACCATCGCATACTCGAGGGCACCCATAATAATGTCCTTGGGTAATTGTTTTTCTTCCAATAACTCATTGAAAGCCAAAACAAACTCATTCTTCATCTCAGTTTATTCTCCATGCTCACAAACAAAACCTATCTTAATCGTTACAAGAAGAAAAGTGGGGAACACCCACTTTTCGACGACGACGGATCATAACCCGCTCACTAACGAGTGAGGTCATTTTATCATGAAGCCTTTACTTTAGCAAGAGGATTTTTTCCTTAAAAGTAAACTCTTTTCCATCAGGTAAGAAGGCTCTACGATCACCCGTTGACTTCCTTGATGGTCGATGTATTTCCACTCACTATGCTCCTCTGCTACAATCGAATAGCCACGATGTTCATAAAATTGACGAGCGGGCTCATTCAATTTCGACACTTTTAAGGTTGTCCAATGGAATCCTCGCTCTAGTAAATACGTCTCTACAAAGCTTAGCAGCTTGGTGCCCCATCCCCTTCTTTGAAATTGTGGCTTAACTCGAAAGGAAAAAAGGTAGGCTCTTCGTAAACCATCAGCCAGATTCTTATTTTGGCTATCAAGCTGAACGAACAGTTGACCAATAATCCCATCGAAATAGGTTTCAACGATCCACGGCAAAGCACGTCCCATGCGATATTGTTCATAAACTTCGCGATAAACGCGCCGGAAGTGAACATACTGTCCATCCCATTCTAACGCAGGCAAATCGGAGAGTTGGATTAGACGAATCGAACCATTTTGATTCATGATTCTAAACAACGGACTTGATCATTTCATTCAATAATTCCATTTCTTCCTGCGCACTGTGGATGCGCCCCTCGATCCAAGCCATCTTGAGTTCATTCAATATCTGTCGGTAAACAGGACCAGGGGAAAGCCCCATTTGCTTTAGCAATTGACCATCGGTATGACATTTGGTCTTAATCCACTTTGTAAAATAGAACTCAATGGTCTTTACCATATTTTCATCCATAAGTGCCAATCCATAAGCAACCAAAGGATCAATCCCATCTAATTCAGCAACACTTGCTAGCAAGCTCATCTGCGGAAATTGGTCTCTTAGCATCCAGATTCGGGCTGCATCTCGAACTTTTTTCCGCAAAACCGAGGGCAATCTTAATCGCTCCATGATCGTCAACAAACTACCCTGATCGAACCGACACAACAAAAAAATATAGAAAAGCTCTCGCCGCACCGCAGGACTAGCGGGATCGAGTTCAATGCCAAATTGACGGGGATCAGTTAGCCCGATTTGCTGACTGCGCTCCTTGATCCATCCATCCCACCTCAGTTGAGGATGGATATAATTGAAAATATCCAATTCCTGAAGTCGATCGAGCATTGAGAGAACTTGTTCTTCAATAAAAATCAAATCAAGCTCGTGTCGAATGCGATCCCCAGATACCCTAGACAAAAGACCTCGCGCGTCAAAAATCAGTTGAAGGGTGCGCTCTTCAATCCGAAAGTGAAATCGTTGCTCAAAGCGAATGGCGCGTAATATCCGTGTAGGATCATCCACAAAAGAAAGCGAATGCAAAACCCGAATGATTCCTCTGCGCAGGTCGCTCAATCCCCCCCAATAATCATGCAATTCGCCATAGTGCGGACCATCCAAGCGAATTGCAAGCGTATTAATCGTAAAATCCCTGCGGTGTAAATCTAATTTTATACTACTTGGCTCAACCATCGGCAATGCAGTCGGGTGTGTATAGAACTCGGTTCGGGCAGTGACAAAGTCTAAAGTAGGCGGAATTTCCTCTAACAGAGAGTTGGCCGACTCTTCTGGTGAAAATTTTTGAAATTCCTGGATAAGCTTCGGATGATTTTTATCAATAAACCACTTTGCAGTACGAAAGCGATCATGCGTGGTAACTCTACCGCCGAAGCGAGAGCGCAAAGCTTTGGCAAGCGCAATAGCATCCCCTTCAACGACCAAGTCAAAATCCATGCTGGGCTTCTCTAGGAGCAGATCTCGTACAAACCCACCCACAATGTAGAGAGCCAAGCGGTTTTCCAAAGCGATCTCGGACACCAATTTGATCAAGATCACCTGAGAGGCAGGCAAGACCTTTTCCAAACGACTAGCAAGCTTGACTCTGGAAGGCAAACGACCACCCCAAGGAAGAGACTTGATAACATCCGTACGAGTGACAATGCCGATAATCTTCCCCTCGTGGTCCACCACCGGGATTTGGCCCCAACCACTGGTGGTCATTAACATTTGAACTGTCTCAATGGAATCTTGGGGGGAGACAGTCACCTGTCCGGCATCCATAACCTGTCGAGCGGTTAAATTCAATTTATGCGCAATAGCTCGATCAACCGCCCGACGGGTAACCAGTCCAATAACTTGACCATTTTCTACCACCGGATAACCTTCATGCCCATATTTCTGCATCAAAGAGGAAATTTCATTAACTCCCATTTCGGGCGGAACAAGCTGCGGGTCTCTAGACAATATCTGAGCAACAACCAATGCCGGTTGGACGATCTCCATCAGGTAATTGACCAATTCGTTTTCTAAGTCAGCCATTGCATAATCTTTTACCAAACAAGCCGCAGCGCGCTCATGTCCGCCTCCGCCAAATTTCTGAGCAACTTTGGCAACGTCAATGTCATCATTGGTCGATCGAGCAATTAGTTGAATACCGCCTTTTGTTTGAACTAAGACAAATAAGGCATCTGGTTCAAGAACGTCGCGCAACTTATGGGCGATGGTTGATAGTTCTTCCTCAAGGGTACCAATTTCTGCTTTTGCAATGACAACTCGATGTCCGTGGATATCAACCGTCCGATAATTGGACTGAAGTTGATAGAAGATCTTCATCTGGCTGTCCGAAAGAGGATGGTACAAATAATTTGCAAGAACGGATAAACTTGCCCCTTGTTCAAGCAAAAAAGCGGCTGCTTGCAAATCGCGGGGGGTGGTGCGGGTATAAGTTAGCGCACCTGTATCCTCATAAATACCCAATAGCAACAGGGTCGCATGAATTGGTGTAAGCAATGTCTCGCGACCTCGAATCAACTCGATCAGGATGGTCGTATTCGCGCCGGTCGCCGATAGGGTAATGTTCCAATCAACAGGAACATCTTCCCTTAAGGGATGATGATCAATCACACGCACCTGGGTTTGCGGAGTGACTCCTTTGATAGTTGCCATCGCTTGAGTATCAACAAGAGTAATGGATTCAATTGGCTCTGCAGGCAAATCGCGTAATTCAATAAAGGGTAACTCAGCGCCATATAAAGTGAGAAAACCGCGCACATTGCGGTTGATCTTACGCGGCAAAACCGGGATACTGGTGGAATCTAAAAAATACGCTCCCAATAATGAGGCAATGGCATCAAAATCGGCTACTTCATGAGTCAGGATGATCCGCATGATGGTAGAGTATATCACGCTCCTCACTTATTCCTTAGCGTTTCATCCAACCGCTGAAGAACATTATGCACCTAAGCTCTAGCACCCTTTTCTCTAAATCCAGAATGCGTGCACTCAAAAGTTGTTGGCAACGTTGCTTTGTAGGACAACTCATTGAGTTGTCCTACAACTTTTGCGTGGACACTCCAGTACAAATCCGGAATTGACGTCTAAACGCATCGACCCTATAATGGGCTTTATGGAGATTAGAGAACTCACCCACCAAATGCACCGTTTTGTGCGGTCCAAAGGCTGGTATGAGCCGGCGAGCTCCCGCCCTCAGACCCTCAAGAATCTGGCAATTTCTTTGGTGCTCGAGGCTGCTGAAGTCCTTGAGCAATTTCAATGGCAAGATCAGCCCATGGATAAAGAAATGCTTGCTGAGGAATTGGCTGATGTTTTTCTTTATCTGCTTCAGATCTCCTCCCTAGCTGAAATTGATCTCGAAAAAGTCACTTTAGAGAAATTGGAGAAGAATCACCAAAGGAGTTGGGATTAGAACTTTTATGCCGGTTATTGATCCGCTTCGCTTAAATAAACAGATTCGGCAATGTTTTGCCAATCAGTCCGATGCTCAGCTTTTCGTCACCGCCATTAAGAACTTATTGGAAACTTATGCTGACCATACCTATCGGGCAGGTGAATTGGTATCATTACCCTCTTCCCTGAAAAGCTATCACGTTCCTCAACCTCTCACTCGCACCTTAAAAAGAGAACTTGCTTCCCTAAGTCAATCTCAGCCTACGCAAGCGCTCTCAGTGGCTGAGGTTCTCTGGGACCAGCCATTTCAAGAATGTAAAGATTTGGCAATCTCCATCCTTGAAAACCTCCCTACAGAGATGGAAAAAGAGTTCTTTCGAACACTCGAGCAATGGGCATCGAGCTGCACACAGGCTGAGTTGATCGAAAGCATCGCCAAATGTATCAATGCCTCTGTTCATGCTCAACAGCCAGCCAATTTGATCGGTCAGGCTCAAAAGTGGATGCTCGACGAACATCCCACCATCCGCAAGCTTGGCTTTTTGGTTGTGGAACAACTATGCCTCTCGATCTCATTTGGCGATCTGCCCCTAATCTTTAAGTTAATTTCACCCTATCTCAACCGCTGTCCTCCGCAAAACGCTCAGGATGTCATTGCGATTTGCAATAACCTAATTGTCAAATCACCCAAAGAAATGGCTTATCTCATGCGTACTGCCATCACCGAAAATCCTGCGGCGGATGCGAAAAAACTGATCAAATCGTGCATAAGAACCTTTCCCCCTGAACTGCAATCGGATTTATTGACAGTCATAAAACGCTAAAATCCGATCAAAATTGAAGTTTTCCGCAAAATGTGTGCCCTTTGCGGATGCTTGGGGATGAACAACAGCAATTCTAAATTTGAACACTTGTTCTCCTCTGAGCAAGATGGAGCGGATTTCCGTAACATGGGCTTCAGCCCGTGTCTCATTCCCACAAGCTAAAGCTTATGTTACTGCACAAGCTGAAGCTTATGTGACACTGCCTTGAACTTATAGCCGCATTTGCCTCAATTTCCCAGATCGGATGGCTGAAACTGCCGTTTTGGAGTCTAAACCAATCGCTGCTTGCCCTACCGGTGCGCAAATCTGTGGTTTGTGCGTGGCAAGTTGGAGACTTGTTCTACGATCGCCAGTAATTAGCTTGGCGTTCACGTCTAAATGAAGAAGTACTGGAGTGTCCACGCAAAAGTTGTAGGACAACTCAATGAGTTGTCCTACAAAGCAATGTTGCCAACAACTTTTGAGTGCACACAGTACTGGATGAACAATTACGATGTGGATATTTTATGTTATAATTTTAGACGAAGTGACTAGGCCGTTCCATGGCAAGCAATGCTCTGGAATTGGAGACCTGCACAGAAATTCATCTCAGGAGAGCAGATGTCATGACACTAGATAAGGAGTCAAAACAAAAGTTAATGCAGGAGTTTTCCCGCCATAATAAGGATACGGGGTCTCCGGAAGTACAAATTGCGCTGCTGACCACCCGCATCAATCAGCTTACCGAGCATCTAAAAGCCCACAAGCACGACGAATCATCTAGACGTGGATTACTCAAGCTGGTCGGAAGACGGCGCCGATTACTGGCTTATCTTCGCCGTAATGACTACAACCGATATACTGCATTAACCGATCGTCTCAATATCCGCCGCAAATAAGATAGACCGAGCAGATGAACAGAAGCCGTCATCTGCTTTATTCTTTGAGAACAAAATTTACGGGGATAATCAATCATCTTCAAATATAGGACAGAATATGAAACCAGAAAGTGTAATTGTAGAAAGCATAATAGGAAATAAACGTTTTCAAATTGAAACCGGGAAAATCGCCGCCCAAGCCGGCGGCGCAGTAACTATTCGTCTCGGCGATACGGTTGTCTTTGCAGCCGCAACCATGAGTAGCGAACCCAAAGAAAGTGTAGATTTCTTCCCTCTAACCGTTGATTATGAGGAGAGGATGTACGCAGGAGGGAGAATACCGGGCTCATTCTTCCGCCGCGAAGGACGCCCATCGGACGAGGCTATATTGACTGCCCGGCTTGCTGATCGTCCTTTACGTCCGCTCTTTCCCAAAGACTTAAGGAACGAGGTGCAAATCATCCTCTATTCCCTTTCCTCAGATGGTGAAAACCCCATCGATATTCTTGCCGTCAATGCTGCTTCCGCAGCTTTGGTTATTTCTGATATTCCTTGGAGTGGCCCAATCGGCGCCGTTCGCATTGGGAGGATTGATGGACAGTTTATCATCAATCCCACCTTCACCGAGATCGAATATTCCGATCTCGACCTCCGCATGGCGGGAACGCGCGATGCAATCCTGATGGTCGAATGTGGCGCGAACGAAGTAACCGAAGAGGATATGATCGAGGCGCTTGCGTATGGGCATCAAGCCCTCCAACCGATCATTGACTTGCAAGAAGAATTGAGGGCAAAAATCGGCAAACCGAAAGCCTCTTACCCAATTGCAACGGAAAACGAAGCTTTGATCGCAGCCATCCGTGAGGAAGCAAGCCCGGTTATCCTACAAGTTCTTCAAAAGCCTTACGTCAAAAGTGAAAGAAGCGCTGCATTCAAACAGTTGGAATTGTCCCTCATTGAAAAGTTCGGTTCGGCTTTCTCTACCGCTGAAGCAGAAATTCGCTCAGCCCTTGAAAAGTGCTACAAGGAGATCGTTAGACAGCGCATTTTGGAGGAAGGCATTCGGGCGGATGGTCGAACCCTCGATGAAATTCGCCCAATCTGGTGTGAGGTCAATGTCAGTCCTCGAGCTCATGGCTCTGGATTGTTCACGCGCGGTGAAACCCAGGTATTGACCTTAGCTACTCTAGGAACACCTCGCGAAGCGCAGGAAATTGATAGCTTAACTCCTGCTGAGAGCAAACGTTATATGCATCATTATAACTTCCCGCCCTTCTCGACCGGAG
This sequence comes from uncultured Anaerolineales bacterium, assembly GCA_937928795.1. Lineage (GTDB taxonomy): Bacteria > Chloroflexota > Anaerolineae > Anaerolineales > UBA4823 > NAK19. Next base: position 2,311 of record CALFWB010000018.1, on the reverse strand, counting down.
AAGTAAAAGCTTTGCGAGGGGCCTCACGGCGAGAAATCGGTCATGGGGCTTTAGCCGAACGAGCTTTAGTGCCGGTCATCCCACCGGAAAGCAAATTTCCTTATACCCTGCGCTTAGTATCCGAGGTCTTGTCTTCAAATGGTTCGTCTTCCATGGCATCGGTCTGCGGGTCTACCCTTGCCTTAATGGATACCGGAGTTCCTATTTCTGCACCGGTGGCCGGCGTGGCTATGGGATTAGTCAAGGAAGGTGACCGTTACGCCATCCTGACCGATATTCTCGGTTTAGAAGACCACTTTGGCGATATGGACTTCAAAGTGGCTGGCACTCCCAATGGGATTACTGCCCTCCAAATGGATATCAAAATCAAAGGGATATCCTCAGAATTAATGCTTGAAGCCCTGAACAAGGCAAAGATTGCCAGAGCATTTATTTTAGAGAAAATGCTCGAAGTGATCCCTAAACCAAGGCCTGAGCTAAAACCTCATGCACCACGCATTACAGTCGTCCAAATCCCAATCGACAAGATTGGAGCCGTGATCGGTCCAGGTGGCAAAACCATCCGCAGCATCCAAGAAGAAACCAACACAAAGATCGATATTGGAGAAGATGGATCGGTCTTTATTGCCGCAACGGACGGAGAATCAGCTCGTATTGCTGTCGAAAAGGTGGAGAATTTAACCGAGTCGCCGGTCGTTGGTCGAATTTACACCGGCAAGGTTGTGCGTGTGGCAGATTTTGGCGCTTTTGTTGAAATTCTACCCAATGTTGATGGTTTGGTTCACATCTCGCAACTCGACTCGGCGCGAGTAAATAAAGTAGAGGATATTGTCCGAGTTGGAGATGAAATCACCGTCATGGTCACCGACATTGATAGCCAAGGAAGAATTCGCCTCTCTCGAGCTGCAGTGCTCGAAGGATGGTCTGCAGAGGAAGCACAGTTCCATGACCAACGCAGTGGAGCGCCTCGGCAAATGAGTGGCAGCCGATCACAACCATCAAAGAAAGACGACAAACGAACGGGCGGACAATTCCGTCGCTAGAGCGGTAAATCCGGTAAATATGGCATCTCTGGACCTGGGATGCCCAGTTGTTCCGCAATTGCACTCCTTAGAGCAACACGGTCATCCCAGGCATACTCGATCTCCCCAAAACACATCGATTGTTCATGCCCTTTGCCTAGCACAAGAACAACATCACCCGGCTCTGCCATGCGGACAGCTTGCCGAATTGCCTCGCGCCTGTCGGCTATGCGAAAATAATTTACACCTTCGACTCCTCCCCCTTTCTCTGCTCCGCTTTTCATCTCAAGCAAAATTGCCTCCACACTCTCTGTGCGTGGATCTTCTGCGGTGAGAATGCAAATCTCGGCTAGTTTCACCCCAATTTCTGCCATCTGCCACCGCTTCTCGCGATCACGCAAACCTGCTGATCCAAAAACTGCGACAACTTTCCCGTCAGTTAATTTTCTAGCACTGCTCAATGCATTTCTCAACGCATTCGGCGTATGGGCAAAATCCACGATTGCCAAATAAGGTTGACCCAGATCGATCTTTTCCATTCTTCCCGGAATATACTCAACTTGACCCAAAGCCAACCTGGCAGCTTCTGGAGCCGCTCCTAGCCCTTCAACCGTTGCACACCAAGCTGCTAAGGCATTCGAAACATGATATTCGCCAACCAGCCTGAGTTGAACAAAATGGCTATGCTGTTTGCTTACGATCATAAACTGTGGTCGTTGGTGCTTAATCTCAACCTTCTCAGCTCTCACGTCTGCCTCTCCGTGCAATCCATAAGTGATTACTTGTACAGAAGGAAGCCTTTGTTTATAATCCCATAAGTAATCGAAGGATTGATCATCACGATTAAGCACGGCAAGGCGGATGTTTCCAATTGACTTTCGGGCTGTATGTTCAAGTTCGTCCAATAGGCGCGCTTTTGCTGCGCAATAATTCGCATAACTTCCATGAAAATCGAGATGTTCATGAGTGATATTGGTAAATACACCGATGTCATACTCACAAGCCGAAACTCGATATTGAGCTAACCCATGCGAGGTGGTTTCTAGGACAACATGGGTTATTGGTGATGGCTCTCGCTTCGCCATTGTTGCTAACAATTGTTGAACTTGGGGAGCATCAGGTGTCGTCACATGAAATCCGGTATCGAGATTTTCATCGCCGATTACAGCGCTCACGGTTGAAATCATTCCCACAGAGTAACCCGCTGTTTTCAGAATTTGATAAATCAAGTGAGATGTGGTCGTTTTACCATCGGTACCCGTTACGCCAATTACCCTCATTTTCTGGGC
>CALFWB010000017.1 GCA_937928795.1 uncultured Anaerolineales bacterium | reverse complement strand
GTTGGGCGCAGAATCCGAGATGACAAGGATTGAATGATGTCTTTCGTAACGGCGTTGAAAATATCTATTGAGTATCTCGCATCAGTTTTTGTCTGGTCAATCCTGAATCCTTATGGATTGGTTCAGACATTACATCAGTCAATAGGTCAGTTCATAGCAATTGGTCGTTCTATCATCAAAGGCGTAGTGTATGATGGTTCAACAAGTTTTATTCTGCCATTTGAAGGGTTCTGGAAGGTTTATAATGGCGGTGTCAACAAACAGACTTCCCATTCTTGGAATTTGATTGGACAAAGATATGCCTATGATTTCGCAGTGGTTGATGATCTTGGGAAAACGTATCAAGGCGCTCCAAACAGACCAGAAAACTATCTGGCTTTTGGACGACCTATCCTTGCAGCATCCGATGGAACTGTAGTGGATGTGCGGAATGACATCAAGGATTATCATCGAGCAGGAACAGGATGGGTAGATATAAAAACTCCCGATATACGTGGAAACTATGTTGTGATAGAGCATAGCAATCACACATATACGCTCTATGCGCACTTGAAATCAGGTAGTATCAAAGTGAAAAAGGGTGAGATCGTTGTCACAGGGCAGAAGATAGGTGAATGCGGGCATTCGGGTCATTCTTCAGAACCTCATTTGCATTTTCAATTACAGGACAGGGCCGACTTTTATACCGCTGTTAGCCTTCCCATTAGATTCAGAAATATTGAGCGCGTAAAGGATAGCTCTCGAGAATGTATTGAGCGGGGATTTGTTGCAAGAGATCAGATGGTACGGAATGTTAATACCTGTTTATCAGGGATAATAGAGACCGCGAACTTTACCAAACCAGGAATTGCGGACCTGGCAGTGAGTTTTGCCATCTTGCTTCTCACGATTCTTGGAATTTTCGTGATTGTAGCACGGGTGGCCGAGATGATTCTTAACATCATATAGCACGCCCAACCTGCGCTTGCAGCCGACCGCTTCGCTCGCTGCGCTTCGCGGCGCAGGTGAAGTGCGTGCCGTTGGGCACCATTCCGCAGAAGAAGATCGTTGCATCATCGTTGGACAGTCTTACAGACCCCGTTTATTGATGTGTCCACGTAAAAGTTGTAGGACAACTCATTGAGTTGTCCTACAAAGCAATGTTGCCAACAACTTTTGAATGCACACTAGCCTCTGAACAAAGCCTTTTGAACTTGAAGCGGTTAAGATAAAATAAAGATGGAGTAATTGATGTTGATGCAAATTCCTCTAGATGTTACCCCGCGCGGATTGCCTCCTCTCTCTGAAACCTTGCCAAAGGCGATCGAGAATTTAATTCGCCAAATTCAACCCGAGAAAGTGATTCTCTTTGGCTCTTATGCCTATGGCAACCCCACTCCAGATAGTGATGTGGATTTGCTAGTCGTTGTGCGGGCAAAAGAAGAGGAGTCGTATCGGGAGCGATATTTACGCGTCGCTCTGGCACTGACTCCACGCTTGTTCCCGCTTGACTTGATTGTGAAAACGCCAGAAGAGATCGAAATCGCCCTGCAACAATTTTCTCCTTTCCTGAGGGAGGTTTTCACGAAGGGGATCTGCCTTTATGAAAGAAAGTGACTATCGGGATTGGATCGCCAAAGCGGAAAGCGATATCGATATGTCAAAGCGAGCCTTACGGGGAAAAGTGAAACGCACCGATGCGGCCGCTTTTCATGCCCAGCAATGTGCCGAAAAATACTTTAAAGCACTCTTAATCGCTCATCAGATTGATTTTCCGAAAACACACGATCTGGTTGTTTTGAATTATCTTTGCCTTCAAAATAACATCCTTACTGCATTTGAGAATAAGCAACTCGAATTTCTATCGAGCTTTTCGGTGCGCGTTCGTTATCCTGGCGAGGAGCCCACGCTTGAGGAAGCCCGCGAAGCGCTAGAGATCGCCAAAACGGTGCGCAGGTTTGCCAGAAAGTGGTTACAATATCCCTGAAATCCTCCGCTATTGCGGTGAGAAATTGACTCTCGGTTGCTTATGGTCTGCGGAGGTAAGTTGTGGCGTCTCAGGATATATTTTAGTATAGTAAGCGGAATGGTCTTTCAACTCTCTGTGGATGTTACCCCGCGCGGATTGCCTCCTCTCTCTGAAACCTTGCCAAAGGCGATCGAGAATTTAATTCGCCAAATCCAGCCGGAGAAGGTGATTCTCTTTGGCTCTTATGCCTATGGCAACCCCACTCCGGATAGTGATGTGGATTTGCTGATTATTTGGGACACAGACAAACCTCGGCGTGAAAGAGTAGTTGCGGCTTCTCTTGCCCTGTACCCGCGGCTTTTTCCGGTTGACCTTTTGGTCAAAACACCCCAAGAGATAGAAGCCGAACTCCCTCATAACTTCTTCCTCCGCGAAATCCTGGCGAAAGGCGTTGTTTTGTATGAACGTGGATGATCCGCAGATTTGGGCACGTTACGCCGAAGAAGACTATCGCCTGACTGCCTCATTATTGCGCCGCAAGCGTAAACCCATCCGAGCGATTTGTTTCCATGCACAACAGAGCGCTGAAAAATATTTCAAAGCCCTATTGCTTTCCAGAGACCTGACTTTCCCGAAAACCCACGATCTCCCTACCCTAAACTCGTTATGTGAACAAGCTGGGATTTTGACGGGCTTTTCTCCAAAATTGCTTACTTTACTTTCTGATTATGCAGTTGCTTCTCGTTATCCTGGCGAGGAGCCCACGCTTGAGGAAGCCCGCGAAGCGCTAGAGATCGCCAAAACGGTGCGCAGGTTTGCCAGAAAGTGGTTACGGTTAGATCCGTAGATTTTTTGGTTCTCTTCCGCAGAGCATAAAGGGAGTGACGAATGGATGCTAATGTGTTGAAATCACCTACTACTTTCCTGCAAAAAATGTTGGGAGAACTACCGCTTTTTCCGGTCTTGCAAGGCTACGAAGATTGGTGGAGAGCTGAAGGGGTAGAGATCTCCACCCAAGTCGATCGAGCAGGTACGCCATGGGTGCGCATGTTCGATGTGCTGGGTAAACGCATCGATGAAATTCTTTACCCTCCTGCTTACTGGTATGCCTTGCGGCAGGGGTATAAAGCGGGAGCCGTCTGGCGTGCGTTTGAGGGCGGTTCGTTAGCCGATTGCTATCTGCTGGGCTACATCACTGCGTATTATGACCCCGGCATGTATTGCCCCTACACGGTTTCACTTTCCACCGCTGTCCCATTAGAAAAATACGGCGAGCTAGCGGTGAAAGAAAAATTCTTGCCGCCTCTGCTGCGCAAAGATGACTCGGTTTGGCAAGGAGCAACATGGATGACTGAAGTCGGCGGTGGCTCGGATTTGGGTAGCCATGTCCAGACAATCGCCCGACAGACCTCGTCAGGTTGGCGGCTCAACGGCGAAAAATATTTTGCAAGCAACGTTGGCGCTGATTTGGCGGTTGTCGCTGCTCGGCGGGAGAGTGCTTTGCAAAACGTGCGCGGTCTCTCACTTTTCCTGCTGCCGCGCTATCGCCCGGATGGCAGTTTGAATTACACCATCCGTCGCCTCAAAGATAAAATTGGCACGCGCAGCGTACCAACCGGTGAAGTGGAACTGCAAGATAGCGAAGCCTATCTTTTGGGGCAACCCGAACAAGGGATTTATTTGATCCTTGAAACCCTAAACCTCTCGCGGGTAGCCAACAGTGTTGGCAGTGTGGCTCTGATGCAGCGCGCCCTTTCCGGCGCAGCCGATTTTGCAGCCCAACGAATTGCCTTCGGTAAACCGATTAGGGACCATCCCCTCCTCCGTAAACAACTTGAAGAGTGGATGGAACTGCACAAACAATCTTTCTGTCTAGCTTGGGAAGCGGTTCAGTTGCTCGAGTCGGTCTGGCGCGAGAAACATCCTTACCCTTCGCGCTATCATCTCTTCCGCCTTATTGCTCATCTGGCGAAATACCTCACTGCTGAGATGGCTGTGCAAAGTGCAAAATGGGCCATGGAAGTGTATGGCGGGATGGGCGTGCTTGCCGAATACGGCGTTGAACGCTGGCTGCGAGAAGCTATGATCCTGCCGATCTGGGAAGGAACACCGCAACGCCAGATTTTGGATGGGCTCGAAGCGATGGAGCGCAAACGCGCCCATGAACACCTGTTTGATTACCTTGCCCCCTTTGCAGAACCGCAGGCTTATGAAGAGATGGTTTTTCAGGTAGAGCAACTGCTAAGCTTGCCACCTGAAGAGAAAGAAGCCCAAAGCGAGGTGGTTTTTCACCGCTTAGCGACCTTTACCGCTGAGAGCTTGTGCCGCAAATATACCTTGCAATGACTCGCGCCCGTTAACAGTTGACGATTCGCTATCAGGGTTCATTGTCCCGTCCTCTGCAACAGCAGTTCGAAATTTAGACATAATCCTCCGTCAGATGCAACCATCCGATTTGGAAAATTGAGGCAAAGCGGTTGCAATTGGAAGCACTGGGGTGCTAGACGGTTGATTCAATTCCTGCTTGGCGTTGTTGTTCAACGGGTACGTAAGCTTCCACTGTACAGTAAGATAAGCCTTAGCTTGTGGAAGCGAGACACAGGCTGAAGCCTATGTTACGGAAATCCGCTCCATTTTGCCAAGAGGCGAACAAATATGCAAATTGAGAATTGCTGCCTCTGCAAGCTCTTGAGGAATGGTGAATGGGTTAAGAGCTAATCGCCGCTTGTAAAAGGAATACGCTATCGTTGAAAGATCGCCTTTTGGAAAAGTTGTTGGCGAATTTGATTCACTTGGCGACGCAATTGCTCATCTCGATCGAGTAAATCCTCGATCTTCTCGCAGCCATATAGCACGGTGGTGTGATCCCGCCCGCCCAAAAGTTCACCGATTTGCGGCAGAGAGCACTGAGCCTCTTTGTGCAGCAGATACATCGCAATTTGGCGTGGCAGGGCAACCTCTCGACTTCGTTCGGCGCTCAGCAACCTCTGACGCGGAATATGATAGATTTGACAGATGGTTTCAATAACCTCCTCAGGGTTGATCTCTTGGCGATAAGGCAAGAAATCACTTAACACCGTATCAATTAATTGTGGAGTGATCGGCGCACCGCTAAGTTGTGCATAAGCAGCAACCCGATTGAGGACACCCTCAAGTTCGCGAACATTAGACTGAACTCGGCGCGCAATGCCTTCAACGCACTCACTCGGAATCGCATATCCATTTCTCTCAGCCTTATGGCGCAGGATGGCAATGCGGGTTTCAAGATCGGGGGGTTGAATGTCCACGGTCAATCCCCATTCCACCCGTGAGCGTAAGCGCTCTTCTAGGGTCACCAAGGCTTTTGGTGGCCGATCGGAAGAAATGACGATTTGTTTGTTTTGTCCATGAAGCGTATTAAAGGTGTGAAAGAACTCTTCTTGAGTGGACTCTTTTCCGGCAATGAATTGAATATCGTCGACCAGCAAGACATCAATGCGGCGATATTTTTCACGGAAGGTTTGTGTGTTCTGAGATCGAATGGCGTTGATTAAGTCATTAGTGAACTCTTCGGCAGAGACATAGAGAACTTGCAAACTCCGCTCATGGCAGACGTTTCCAATGGCGTGAAGCAAATGGGTTTTCCCTAGCCCCACTCCACCGTAGATGAAAAGGGGATTGTAAGCAATTGCTGGTCGGTCCGCCACAGCTAGGGAAGCAGCATGTGCAAGGCGGTTGTTGGCGCCTACCACGTAATTGTCAAACGTATAGCGAGGGTTTAGACTGCTATTAGGAGCGAGGCTTGTTACTGTAAGAGGGGCAAGTTCAATTTCATCCTCTCTTACTCCTTCTTGGTAGGTCGGATTTTGCCAAACCGTGAAACGCACTTGCACCGAGCGCCCCATTAAACCGCTTAAAAGGCGGCTGACAGCGCCGCTCAGACGGCTCTGCAACCAATCGCAGGCATAAGCATTGGGAGCGCCGATGATGAAACAGCCATCTTCGTAGGTAAGGAATTCTGCGTAACGCACCCAAGTGTCAAAAGCAGCCCGCGGCATTTCGATTTGCAGTTGTCCCATTGCAGCTTGCCAAGCTTGTTCGGCTTTCATCGTCGTGTCCTCCTCGCAATTTAGAGTTGCGCGACACATCACCCTCTCCCAGTTTTCCCATCCAACGGGAGTACTCTCAAAGTTATCTGCAGGTTTCGTCTAGCTTACTGGTTGGCGTTGATCAACAAATTTTTGTGGGCGTTTGTTGTGTCAGAGGCATTTTACAAAAAAACCTATTTCTGTGCAAGACGTTTACTCTACGCTTGGCTAAAAAAATTAGATTTTTTAAGGTTGTTGATTTATGAAACTTGATCGTGCAGGAATTAATTTTTTGAAATTTTTATTGAGAAAGAACAGCCTATGGATAGAAAATTGTCATTCTTCTACCCCTATATATGGGGGGTCGAGGAATAAGCCCTGCACGTTAATGGGACTTAATACGGTTAAGTCTTAAAAATTTACAAAATCGTTTCGCACATGTTTTTGCCCTTCCACGAGGCGAGAGATCAACAAGTTTCCTATGCTTTGTTAACGAATTTCTTGCATAGATAGATTAACCTATAGCAAGATTGAACCCAAACTAAAGAAGAGAGGAGAGAATTATGTCGAAAATTATTGGTATCGACCTTGGAACAACCAACAGTGTGGTGGCTGTGATGGAAGGCGGTGACCCGACCGTAATTCCAACGGCTGAAGGAGGCCGTTTGTGCCCATCGGTGGTTGCTTTCAACAAAAATGGCGAGCGCTTGGTTGGACAGACCGCCAAACGACAGGCGGTGATCAACCCTGAGAATACCATTTACTCGATCAAACGCTTTATGGGACGACGCTTCGATGAAGTCGAAACCGAGCGCAAGATGGTCTCCTATCGAGTTGTGCGCGGTCCGGCTAATGATGCCCGAGTGCAAATCCCAGTAACGGGGCGAGAATATAGCCCACAAGAAATCTCTGCCATGATCCTTGCCAAACTAAAAGCCGATGCTGAAGCTTATCTCGGCGAAGCTGTTACCAAGGCCGTTATTACCGTTCCAGCTTACTTCAACGATAGCCAACGTCAAGCCACGAAAGACGCTGGGCGAATTGCCGGTTTGGAGGTTTTGCGCATCATCAACGAGCCAACTGCGGCTGCTTTGGCATATGGACTGGACAAGAAAGAGAACGAAACCATCTTGGTCTTTGACCTCGGTGGGGGCACCTTTGATGTGAGCATCCTCGAAGTCGGGGATGGGGTGATCGAGGTCAAAGCGACCAATGGCGATACCCATCTAGGCGGCGATGACTGGGATGAGCGCATTGTCAATTGGGTAGCCGATGAGTTCAAGAAAGAACACGGCATTGATTTGCGGACCGATCGCCAAGCTCTGCAACGCCTGCGCGAGGCTGCTGAGAAAGCCAAAATCGAGCTTTCCAGCGTGATGGAAACCGAAATTAACCTGCCCTACATCACTGCAGATGCTTCTGGTCCAAAGCATCTGCAGATGAAGCTCACGCGAGCAAAGTTTGAACAACTGACGGAAGATTTGGTTGCCCGTCTGCGCGGTCCTTTCAACGCCGCTTTGAACGATGCCGGTTTGAAAGCCTCCGATGTCGATGAAGTGGTCTTGGTTGGTGGAGCAACGCGCATGCCGATGGTGCAAGACCTAGTGCGATCGCTCACCAATAAAGAGCCGCACAAAGGAGTCAATCCAGATGAGGTCGTAGCTGTGGGTGCTGCCATTCAAGGCGGTGTTTTAGCCGGTGAAGTCAAGGATGTGCTGTTGCTGGATGTCACGCCGCTGTCGTTGGGCGTGGAAACGCTAGGTGGGGTAATGACGACCCTCATCGAGCGCAATACGACCATCCCTGTGCGGCGCAGCGAGATCTTCTCGACCGCAGAGGACAATCAAACCGCCGTGGACATCCACATTTTGCAGGGCGAACGTCCGATGGCGGCCGATAATATGAGCTTGGGTCGCTTCCGTCTGGAGGGCATTCCCCCGGCGCCGCGCGGCATTCCGCAGATCGAGGTTACCTTCGACATTGACGCCAACGGCATTCTAAACGTCACCGCCAAAGACAAGGCGACTGGCAAAGAGCAAAAAGTGACTATCACAGCTTCAACCAATTTGCGTAAAGACGAAATTGAACGCATGATTCGCGAAGCCCGTGAACACGAAGCCGAGGATCGCCGCCGCAAAGAGTTAGCCGAAGCTCGCAATACGGCTGATCAGTTGGCATATCAGACCGAGAAGACCTTGCGCGAATTGGGTGATAAAGTACCCTCCGCTGAACGCGAGTCGATTCAACAGAAAATTAACGATTTGCGTCAAGCGGCGAAGGGTGAAGACATTGAGCGCATTCGCCGTCTAAGTGAAGAGCTACAGAATGCCTTCCATGCTATCAGCCAACAGCTCTATGCCCAACAAGCCCAAAGTGCAGCTTCCTCTAGTGGCAACGGCCGTTCTACTAGAGATATGGGCGAAGGCGATGTGGTTGAAGGCGAATTCCGCGAAGCCTGAGCAAAAATAAAAAAATAAAAATAAGCGTGGGTTTGCCCACGCTTATTCCTCTTTTGGATTCTATGCGGTCACTTGCGACGATTTTGCAAGGTGCGATCAAAAAGCTGCTCGAATTGTTGGTCGGTAGCTCTTTTCTTTTTCTTACGTACGCCGACCAACCCTTCAAACTTAACGTTGGAGCGCTCCATGGCTTCACGCAGGGCGATCTCCATGGCGGTCGGTTCGCCCTCTGGTGCCGAGGAGGGCGATGGTGCTTCTTGTGGGGCTTCTTGCTCAGCAGGCACGGCTTTGCTCGGTGGGGGTGGAGGGGGTTCTGGAGGGGCTTCCAATGCTTTCATCGAGAGCTTAATTTGTTTCTTGCGCCGGTTGACCTCCAGTACTTGCGCTTCAATTTCATCGCCTTCCTTAACCAAATCCGAGGGCGACTTGATATATCCATGGGTCATCTCGCTGATATGAACCAAGCCAGGGCGTTCGGCTCCAATGTCAACGAAGACGCCAAACTTTTCCAGGCGAGTAACTTTTCCTTTGACCACCATCCCTTTGGAAATATCACGCCATTCTAAATCGAGGGGTTTAATCATGGTCAATTCAAGTCGCTGTTTCTTCGGGTCAACTCTGCGCACCCAAACCTCAACCTCTTGTCCAACTTGCACTACATCTTCCACCCGCTTGGTCTCACCCTCCTGTAATTGGGAAATGTGCACAACGCCGGGTACGGCTAAGCCTACATCAACAATAGCACCGGCGATATTGATCTTTTTGACCACACCGCTAAATTTCATTTTGCGCTTGATTCCCTCTAAAGGCATTGACTGTTCTGATGTCAGGGCTGCTATCTCGTTTGCTTCCATAGCGCCACTCTCCACTCTTTCTATAGTTAGGTTAACCACCAAAATGGTGGAAAATTTCGTCCATATAAAACGGTTATAAATTGCGAGATGAGATTATACCCCTTAGGGAGTGAAATGTCAAAGTTTATCTTTAGCTTGATGTTAACAAAACTTTACTTTCTCCTCTTGGCGAGAAAGTTTAATAGGACTATAATAGCCTGATATTTAGTGTGAGAAGAGAGGTGAAAGATGCCGATCTATACATATCATTGCGAAAATTGCGGGATTCGGTTTGAACAACAACAAAGTTTCAACGATCCTCCCTTGATTCGTTGTCCAGAGTGCAACAAAAACGCTTTGCGGAAAGTTTATACGCCGGTCGGGATTGTCTTCAAGGGATCGGGGTTTTATGCCACGGATCATCGCTCTCCTTCCGGAGCAGGCCGCAGCTCAACTAGCTCCGAGCGGGATCATTCGTCATCTACGGCATCATCGAATACTGAGACAGCGAAGACCGAGACGGCTGCAAAATCTACATCATCAGGAGAGAAACCATGAAACCCGAAGAAATGCTCAAAACTGTCAAAGCCGATCAGGTCAAATTTATCTCGCTTCAATTCACGGATGTTACTGGCGCAGTAAAGTCGGTGGACATCCCAGTCAATCGCTTGGCCCAAGCCCTGGAGGAAGGTGTTTGGTTTGATGGCTCCTCTATTGAGGGATTCGCCCGTATTCAAGAGAGTGATATGCGCCTCGTGCTAGACCCTTCCACTTATGCCGTTCTCCCATGGACGCCTTCCGAGCTGCGGCGGGCGCGCGTCTTTTGCGATATTTATACTCCCTCGGGTGAACCTTTTGAAGGTGACCCGCGCGGCACGCTGAAAACCATCTTGGCAAAAATTGAACAGCGCGGTTGGATTTATAATGTCGGTCCAGAGCCGGAATTCTTCCTCTTCCGCCGCAACGGTCCGGATCAGATTCACCCGGTGCCACACGACGTCGGCGGTTACTTTGATTTCTCGGCAAACGACGAAGCGGTGCGGGTGCGGACAGAGCTTATGGAGGCGCTGTCGAGCATGGGGTTAGAAGTTGAGATGGGGCACCACGAGGTTGCTCTAGGTCAGCACGAGATCGACTTCCAATATGCGGATGCCCTCCGCACAGCGGATAACGTCCTAACCCTCAAGTATACCGTCAAAGCAATTGCTGCTCAGCATGGCTTGGTGGCTTCTTTTATGCCCAAACCGATCTTCGGCATCAATGGCTCCGGAATGCACTGCCATCAATCTCTATTCAGCAAAGACGGCCGAAATCTATTTTCCGATCCGGGCAATGAATACCATCTTTCAGACATTGGTCGAGGGTTTATTGCCGGGCAGTTGTATCATGCCCGAGCGCTATCGGCGGTTGTTGCCCCGACGGTCAATTCTTATAAACGACTTGTGCCCGGTTACGAGGCGCCTGTCTATGTCGGCTGGGCGCAGATTAACCGCTCGGCATTAATTCGCATTCCTCAATATACCAAAGGACGTGAAAAGTCGGTGCGCGCCGAATTACGCTGTCCTGATCCTTCTTGTAACCCTTATCTGGCATTTACCGTTATGCTGGCGGCTGCCTTGGATGGGATCGATCGCCAACTGCCTTGCCCGCAGCCGCTGAATAATGTCAACGTATATCACCTTACCCCCGAAGAGCGCGCCCAAATGAACATTGCCGAGTTGCCCGGCTCGCTTTCGGAAGCCCTGCGTGAGCTGGATAAGGATGAGGTTCTAAAGGAATCGCTTGGGCCGTTTACCTATGATGCTTTCCAACGCGCCAAGTGGGCAGAGGTCGAAGAATCCAGAATGAAGGTTACCGATTGGGAGCTAGAGCGCTATCTGGAAACAGCCTAAGCTTAGGTTTAGGCGCGCCTTAGCACGATAACTCTGGAGGGCGAAGGCTATGCTTTTGCACTCCAGAGTTTTTTGACATCTACCCAAGCTTGAGGCGTTTCAATATGGCAGAAGGAGGGATACTCTAGGCTGCAAGTTATTTTACTTTCTCCACCATACGGCAGAACGCACATAATCCCTCTACGGTGGTTGGACCTCCACAGCTTGGGCAGGTATACAGCCTTTCACCTCCTGCGCCGACCCCCTCTTCTCCCTCCTGTGGCTGAGCGAATAGCCCTCTTTGTTTTGCCTGCAGAAAAGAGAGATAAAAGCTCAATTTAGCCCCAGGGCGATCGGCTTCCAGTTGATTGAGCAAACTCTTGTAGTAGATCGTGGTTGACCCTTCGGCATGGGGGCATTCTTCGTAAATGTATTCGATGCCTCGCACGAGGGCATAGGCAGCCATTTCGCGCTCGTAGAAGCGACAGAGCGGTTTCACTTTACGCACCAAGCCGGCATGACGGGCGGGTAGGACAGGGCTTTGGCGGTGTAGATAGCCGATGTGCCAATTCAAGGTGTTGCCGAACAGAACGGCTGCTTCGTCGTCCAGATTATGACCGGTAGCAAGAACATCGTATTTTCTTTCCAATGCCACCCGGTCAAGAAGGTGTCGCTTGGTCAAGCCACACACTGAACAGGGTTTGTTTTTTCCCCGCTGGGTCACTTTTGCTAACTCAGGAATGGTTACCCCGATCTGCTGAGGAGCATCGATCACCATCAGCTTCAAGCCCCGTTGATCGGCAAATTTTTCACATAGCGCTTGGGATTTTTGCGAGTAACCGAAGCCGCCATCAATACCCAGTGCGATGTATACCCCGTCGACGTTATAGCCAAGCTGCCATAGGATATCCCACAAAGAGAGCGAATCCTTTCCTCCGGAAACCGCCACCAACACGCGATCGTCGGGAGTGAACATGCGGTATTTTTCGATAAACCGCTGGGTTTGCTCGACCATCCACTGAGGGAAGTGCATCGCGCATAACGCCAGTTTGTGCTGACGCATGTTGATCACGGCTTTTTGGTTACATTTTCGACATTTCATGATCGGTTATGCTTTCGCTGATCCACCTGAAATCACTGCCACCAAACGGATTGTCTCCCCCGGAAGTAAGATTTCATCATCGGTGATCAATTCACCTTGCCGTGTGGCTAAGACACTTTCACGGTTGATGCCCAGCTTGGCTAAAGCATCGCGCAAGGTCATTCCACTCTTAACTTCGTATTCTTGATCGCGCAAGACGATCTTAACCGTCTCCATTCCGCCTCCTGCTTGCTTTTGGGTATAAGTCTACAACAATACTCCGATTTCGTAAAGGATAGCCGTTACCACGCTTCGTGGGCTTTTCAATCTTCTCCTGATCCCTTTCTTGCAGATGCAGCCTGCTTGAAAGGTGCCCCTCACCCCCGACCCCTCTCCCAACGGGAGAGGGGAGTGCCCTCACCGCCGGCCCAACTCCCAGTGGCGGGAGAGGGGAGTGCCCTTAAGGCGCATGACATTCAATTTTTGAAAAGCCCCATCTCACACCTCTCCAAGCCAGTGCGCCCAACTTGCACCTTGCGCTTGCAGGGCATTCACTAGTCGCTGGTCGGCGCTCCACAATTCCGCCACGAGCTGCTCCGCTAGGGCAACATATTGGGCGTCGTAGGCTTTGCTTTGACTTAGGCGTTCCGCCCAGCGCAAAGCGGATTTCAGCAGGGCGGGGCTTGGATCCACGACTTGTACCCCGATGCGCGGAAGTAAATCTACCAGCGCTTCGGCATCTTTGGGATGCAATTTACGCTTAAACACCGCAAAGCGTAGAGCCGATACTACCTCAGCATACCAGTGCATAGGGGCGTACAATGGTTCTCCTCTGGATTTCCAACCGTCCAAACATTGCTCTGCTTGAATAGAATACTGCTGGGCTAGCAGGACATTGACCACAACGCTGGCGTCCACTACTACTGCCATCTTTCCTCCTGCTCCCGCTCGTATTCTTCCCGTACATCCTGCAAGATTTCACCCTCGTATACCCCATACTCGGTGGCATTGCGTTCGCGGATCTCTCGTAATCTTGCTAGAATGTGACGAAACTGCTCACTCTCCGCTTGTCGCTGTTCCTCCAGATAGCGGTGCACCAGTTCCCGCAGGATCTCAGATAGGCTCTTTCCTTGACCTTTAGCGACCTCATGGAGCTCCGAATGGTCGTTTTTGTCCAACAAGATTTGCACTCGAACTAGTTCTCTCATATCACACCTCATTGTGTATAGAGTATTACACAATAAGGATTTTGTCAATTCCCCTACCCATATTTTAGGGCTTTTCAATCATCTCTTGATCCCTTTCTTGCAGCTTTGGTGTGCTTGAACGGTTCCCTCACCCCCGGCTCCTCTCCCAGAGGGAGAGGGGAGCAGCCCTTGCCCCTAAACGCTCTCCCAGCGGGAGAGGGGAGTTTCTCCCATTGCCCGTTGGGAGAAGGGTTCGAGGCATTGCCCTGAGTGTACTGAGGCGGGATTTTTATCCAACGAATCGACGTCCAAAGCAACAAGGCTAAATAGTTATTAAGATTTGTTGAAAAACCGTGGAATCACCCCTAACTTAGTCCAAAAATCAGTTAAAATCTCTGTAGGATGAGCACAGTCGCAGAAGTTTTAGACTCGTTAACCCTCGAAGGGGAGCTTTATGAAAAGTTCCCTGATGGCTCGGTGCGTTGTTTTGCCTGTGGTCATCGCTGTCTAATTCGAGTGGGCAAGCGTGGCATCTGCAAAGTGCGCTTTAATCAAGATGGCACCTTGCGCGTACCATTTGGATACGTTTCCGGTCTAAATGTTGATCCGATTGAAAAGAAGCCCTTTTTCCACTTCTTAGCTGGTAGTGATGCCCTGACATTCGGTATGTTAGGGTGTGATTTTCATTGTTCTTTTTGCCAAAACCACCTCACCTCTCAGTTTCTGCGCGACCCGGCATCCAATTTGGCAGCCTCTTATGTCCGCAAAGCCTCGCCCGAACAAATCGTTCGAATAGCCTTAGAGAGTGGCGCTGAAGTGATTGCTTCTTCATACAATGAGCCGTTGATCACTTCGGAATGGGCGATAGCCATCTTTCGACAAGCTGTGCAGGCAGGGCTGAAGTGTGTTTATATTTCCAACGGCAATGCGACACCTGAGGTGCTGAATTACCTGCGCCCGTATGTCAGTGGATATAAGATTGACCTAAAGACCATGCAAGACCGTCACTACCGCCGTCTTGGTGGTGTTTTGCAACATGTCCTTGACAGCATCCGTCTGGCATATGAAATGGGTTTTTGGGTTGAGGTGGTCACCCTCGTGATTCCGGGCTTTAACGATAGCACTGAAGAGTTAATGGACGCTGCCCGTTACATTGTCTCGGTTTCAGCAGATATTCCTTGGCATGTTACCGCTTTTCACCCCGACTATAAGATGATCGATCCGCCGCCGACGTCAACTCGCACCCTTCTGCGAGCGGCCGAAATCGGGCAAGAAGCCGGCTTGCGTTTCGTTTATGCCGGTAACCTGCCTGGGCGAGTGGGTGACTTTGAAAGCACTTTTTGCCCGCAGTGCAAAACCCTGCTGGTTGGCCGTCAAGGGTACACCCTCTTCCAATATCGGATTACCGCAGAAGGGAAATGTCCCCAATGCGGCAGCCTGATTCCCGGTGTGTGGAGCGATCGTCCGCAAGAGGTGCGCATCGGCGGCTGGGGGATGCCGCGCTCAATTTTCTAAAGCTTGTGGCTTTGGGCGTTCAATGCGAACGCGCATCACAAAGCGATCGATTGCGCCAAAGCGGTATTTATAGTCCTCATTGCCGCGCATGAAATCAAACGCAACCCGCCCGTTTTCATTTGCCCATTTGATCAAGTAGCTCAGCAGCACCCAGCCAGGTGAATAAGCGCTGAAGCGATTATTGATCCCGGAGTTGTAAACCCAAATTCGGTTGCCGTAATCAAAGTTAAGGTAGCCGGCTGCCTTTTCTCCTTCGATTTCTAAAAATGCCAATTGAATCCAGCATGAGCAGAAAGCTGCCCGAATGGCCGACCGCATCTGTGATTTCATCACCTCTGTTAGGAAAGCTTTTTTTTCTGTATCCAATGCCATTAATGCTAAAAAGTCGTCAATTTCCCGATCGAGGTCTCTTTCATCTTGTACAATGTACCATCGAAAAGGCACCCCCGACTCTTCTAAGCGGCGCAATTTGCGCCGAATTTCATGGCGTTGCTTTTTATTAATGCCTGCTAGATAAGTTTCCCAGTCTCCTGGCAAAGGGATATAAGGTGAGTGTTGCAAGCATTCTTCATGGTAGTGCCAACCGATTTGGTTAACTGCAGCTTCTAAGGCTGGCAAGGTGGGCGAACTATCGACAAGATTATAGAGATCAAGCACTTGCCATGGCGGTGTGTTGACTCCTTTCAAAAAAGCGAGCAGCCCTTCACAAAAACGGGATAGATCGGCTTGGCGGACGATGAAATCTAAGTAATCTGAAATTTCAATGCTGCCTAACAAGAGAAGAGCAGCTTCGCCTTCCCGATTGTGGGTAAAAAACAGTGGTGCAATACCCCGCAGCCCATCAGCTTCATCGCGAGCGACTACGATAAACAAGTCTCCATCCTGCCACTCACCACCGCCCAAGGTTTGCCACCAGCTAGAAAGGTATTCATGGCGCAAAAACGGCACGTGACTTGCACTCTCCTCGAGCAAGTGATTCCACTCTTCGGCGAGGGATTCGAATTGCCAAAGTGTTTGAACAACTTGGAATTGCCACATGAGTTTGATCAGATAGAAGCTCCTTTCTGTAGCCTGCTTCTCCTAAAAAGGGGATTTGCTAAAAATGAATGAATGAACGCTTGTGATTTTACCAGTATAATGAGAAGAGTGAAATTGTTGTTGATCCGACTCGGCAAGGATGTTGCCTGTGTTCAATATTCACATTTTACCCCTATCCGCTGAATCTCAAGAAGGAAGCGCCGGCGGTCATTCGGATTTTCTTGCCGTTCAAACAGCACGCAAAGTTGCCCGCCAGCGCCGCAAGGAGCGTCTCCTTTTACATTTCAGCCTACAGGGAGGCGCAACCTTACCGGCTGAGAAGCGCTCTTTGCTGCTACAGCGGCTAAGTGAGGTCTTCTATAAGACGCCCGGTACGACAACAGGTGCCCTGCGTACTGTAGCAGAGAGTCTGAATCAATTTCTCTTCGATCGCAATGCTCGTCTGAACGACGCCGAGGGTCGGGTTTTTGCTTCCCTAACCCAAATTGTTCAACAATCAGGAAGGTTGACGATTGCCCAGAGCGGCCCTTCTCATGTCTATTGGATTAAGTCTGAAGGGGTAGAGTATCTCTACGATCCCGAATTGTCTGGCCTGGGGTTGGGGGTAAGCAAAGTCGCCAAGGTGCGTTTTGTGCAGGGGCAAGTCCAAAATGAGGATATCCTGCTGATTTGCGTAGAACCGCCTGCTACATGGGGGCCGGCTTTCCTTGCCTCACTTTGCGGTCAAGAGCTCGAAACCATGCGCCGTAAGTTGGCAGATGAAACGGGAATCGATGCGTGGGCGATCCAATTCAAAACGGGTTCTGGAAAGCTCTTTCACCTTCCTACTGCAGCGACTCTTTCAAAGGTTAGAGGGACCGAATCTTCCCCGCCTGCACCAAAAGCGGCAGGAAAAATGTCTTTGCCTCTCTCCGAACTAGAGTTCGGCTCGTCTTCTACTACCCACCCGTTTCCCATGAGGTCACAAGCGGAGGTTACCCTAGAGACATCAAGCGTTTTACCATCTAGCGAGGAAGCACCTGTTTCACTCCCGCCAAAGTTGACCCAAGAAACAGCTTCTGAGGCAATTGACGAGACGTCTCAATTGCGCCCCGGAAAACGTAGTACCTCACTTCTCGATGGTATAAGGAACAGTCTTGTAGAGGTTGGGAAGCGCTCGGTTCAAAGGCTCGGCAACCTTGTACCCGATTTGAGTCTTTTTCAAATCCCGACCTCGGTTATGGCGTTGATTGCGATTCTTACCCCCCTGGTGGTGGTTACCCTTGCCAGCGTCGTTTATTTCCGTCAAGGGCAGGTGGGAGAATTTGAGCGATATTTGGCACTTGCCGAACAGGCTGCCCAGCAAGCCCAAGCCCTTCAAGACCCTCTAGCGCAACGTTCGGCTTGGCAAGCAACGTTGGCATACCTTGATCAGGCACTGCTTTACTCGAATTCCTCCGAGGCTCAGGCATTGCGTGCTCAAGCCAACGCTGCCATCGATCAACTTGAAGTGGTCAAGCGATTGGATTTTGCGGTGGCAATGGACGATTTGCCTAAAGACGCTCAGATCATGAAGATCGCCGTAACCGAAAACGAACTTTTCTTATTGGATGCTCATGCCGGTGTGGTCTGGCGGGCGGCGGCCGCAGCGCGTGGCTACGTCCTTAACCCGACTGCCTCTTGTGGACCCGGCATTCAAGGAGCTTCTGTTGGCAAGTTGGTCGGCTTTGGCATAACGCGCAAAGCGACCCAACTGCAGGCTGTCATTGTCGGATTGGATGCGATGGGAAACGTGGTGACCTGCGATTATGGCGTCCCGCCGCTGATCGATTCGCTGACCCCTGATGAGCGGGGTATGGGAACCTTAAGTGGATTCTTGATCGATCGGGGCAACAGTTATGTGCTTGATCCCGAAAAGAATGCAGTTTGGATATACTGGAAGAACAAGTACAGTGAGAAGCCCGAATTGTTTTTTTCTGAGAATGTTCCTCCGATGCAGGATGTGATTGATTTTGCCCTCTATGGCGAAGATTTGTATCTTCTGTATAAGGATGGTCACCTAGCGCAATGCACCTATAATGCCTCGACGCCAACCCGTTGCGTTGACCCTCAACCATACAAAGATTCGCGGCCGGGGCGCGAAAACCAGCCTTTACAAAGTGAGACGCCCTTTACTCGTATTTATGTCTCTCAACCGCCCGATCCTGCCCTCTATTTGCTCGAATCCAGCCAACCGGCTGTTTACCAATTTAGCTTAAGGTTGTTGTCTTTTCACACTCAGTTTCGCAGTATCCCCACACCCTCCTTTAGTCCTTTGCCCCAGGGAGTTCCTGCTACAGCCCTAGCCGTTTCTTCGGAGCAGCGTTTGGTTTTTCTAGCTTTTGGCAACCGCCTCTATTATGCTAATTTACCCTGAGCGTTTAGGGCTCAGGAGTATTGGTCGGCCAAGGGGTGAAGGTTGCTGTCGGTTGCAAGGATGGCAAAGGAGTTCGGCTCGGATGAGGAGTGACAGTCGGAGTAGCCGTTGGAAGAATAGTCTCTTCGGTAGCAGTGGGTCCAAGAATGAGCGGAGTTTCCTGTAACGTCAAAGGCAACGATGAGAGGGGCGTTGGGCTAGGTGCAAAACGACCCAAAATTTGATCCCCTCCGAAGAGATAGAAAAGCACCATAGTAGCGATTAGCCCGATGGAAAGTAAACTGAATAGGGAGGCTGTAGCAAGCCATTGCACGAGCTGAGGAGTTGTGTTCCCGACCTGCATGGCGACAATTGTAATGTTATCATGTCCACCGCGTTGGTTGGCTAGGCGTACCAATTCCTGTAAAGCTTGTTCCAGGGGGTGCTTTTTGATAATGGCTAAAATTTCGTGATTAGCAACTAAATCGGTTAAGCCATCACTGCAAACCAAGATGCGATCACCTGTCCTTAATTTTACCCCTTGGTTCGCTTCAGCTTGTTGATCACTTTCGTCACCTCGCAGATATAAACGCGTATCGGGTTGAACACCGTTCGGGGCGCCGATATAGCGGCGAATGACATGCGCATTTGGGTGCAAGTGGGCTGTGGCAGCGGGTAATGTTCCGAGATCAATGGCTTCTTGAACCCAGGTGTGATCGCGATTCAGTTGAGTAATCCGTTTGCCTCGGATCAAATAAATGCGCGAATCACCTGCTGAAGCCGTATAGAGTTGGTTGCCTATAACAAATGCACATGCACAGGTACTGCCCATTCCAGCCCAATGCGGGTTCGATTGAGCGCCTGCCAAAACAATTCGGTTGGCTTCTTGAATTGCTTGTCTTAGGGCTAGGATGGGTTGCTCAATGTTTTGTCCTTCAATCGATCGTACAATCTGCTCACTGGCTAAGTCGGCGGCAATTTCACCGGCGCGGTGTCCGCCGATGCCATCCGCTACCACTGCTACAATAGCTTCTTGGCGTTTCTTGGTGATAAAACGATGCAAGCGAAAGCGGTCCTCGTTGTTTTTGCCACTCATTCCTGCGTGGGTGATGGCAGCGGTTTTGATTAGAGGGGTTTTTCTCAACCTCATCCGTTTTCCTCCCTTGGCTGAGGAAGCAGATCGGTGGGCCTTGTTTCGCGCACCCGAAAGCGAAAACCAACCCGCCCAATGTGAATCAGATCACCGTTTTCCAATGTAACCCCTTCTTGAGAGACCGGCGTATAATTGACCCACGTTCCCATCAAAGAGCCAAGGTCATACAGGCGGAACTTGCCATCTGGCTGACGTTCTAAGCGGGCGTGAACACCCTCGACGCTGGGATCATCGATCACAAGCAGATTTTTCACCGCATTGCTACCAATGGTTAGTTCGTCAGTAACCATCATAAATGACCCGCTTGTTTCTCCCTCGATTATGGATTCACCCAAGCGATCCAATTGGGCAAAAACGGGCGGCTTGGCTTCTGTTTGTGAGAAAGAGGGCGACTCACGCCGGCGCTGAAGGCTCATCTTGGAAGGCTGTAAGGGTGGGATTGTGATGGGTTGGGTCAACGGATCCAAAGGCGATTTCTTCTGGATACCTAGCCGACGGCTTAAGCGCTGCGAAGTTGGGAGGAGCTTGCCACGCAGTGCCAAGACGAACACGCCAGAAGCAGCGAGAAGAATACCCAGGGTAAAGACAATCAAGGGAATGTTGCGGTTGACCATCCTGGACGGTGAAGGCAAAGGACGGTTCACTTTCACTAAAATCGGCATGGCGACTGTCTTGGCAGTGATTCCCAATTCATCCGTGACCTCTGCCTGCAGGACGTGCTGACCGCTTTGAGTGTAGTCTCTTAAGTCCCAGACAAAGCTATCAAAGGGTGGCGCAAAGCGTTCAAGAATCATCTGGTCATCCACATAGACACGCAGTTTTGTAATCGAGCGTGGTCGACCGTCTGGAAATTCGGTCAGCAAACTGAAATGATAGGATTGCGGCTCGAGGCCTTCAGGTGAAGTCGCAATTCCAGAAGCGTTTTCAGGGGGTTGACGGAGGATCTCGACTGGCGGTGAAAGAAAAACGAGATTGGGTGGCTGAAGATCAACGCGAAAAGTGATCGACTGGGAGCGAAGCAGCTCTTCACCAATTTGTACCTCTGCCTCCAGTTGCCTCTCGCTGCCTCCCTCTGGGGAGGAAAGGTAGCGCAATGAGTAGACATTGCGAAAGGGTTCAAAGATCGTTTCAGGATCGGGTTGATCGGCGGGTTTGGTCAGCACCCAAAAATTGCCCTGGGTCTGTTCTGCTAGGGGTCTTAGGGCGTCGATGGCTAGTGGATTTGCTACGGCTTGGGTGGTTAACACCCAAACATGAACCCGTACGCCCTTTTGCCGGGCTTGCTCAAGGGCATTTTGAATGCCAATGCTCTGGTCACCAGTGAGAGGCGCGGTGATGAACAAAACCAACTTTTCCATCCCAAAGCGAGGGGAAGGATCGGCTGCGATTTCAATTCCTTTCAAAAGGGAATCCAAAGTCGGCGTTGCGTCTGGTGCAATGCGGAAAGAGGCTAGGGTATAGAACAGTTCAAGAGGATTGTTCAGGTGGGAGCGGCTTGGCCCGTCAGTCACAACAATGCTCAAGTCGTCGATAGTCGAGCCAAGGCGCCGCCGTGCCCAATCGACTAAGCCATCCATCAGGTAATCGTAGCGGGTAATGCCTTGTGCGTCGCGCGTTAGAAAGGCTCCGCTTGGGTTCAACACAAAAACAGCTTGGACCCCCACCCGTTGCTCTCTGATTTCTTGCAGAGGAACCTCAATGCCGTCTTCATAGAGTTTGATGTTGGAAAGGGACAAGCCGTGGATAAATTTTCCTTTTACTGAGAAAACTTTTATCCTCGGGTTGACCAAGGGAAAACTTTCTGTTTGTATCGTGGAGAGCAAAACTTGTGCCGTAGATTCTGTCTGAGCAAATCCGTCAGAAAAAGAAAACAATGCACAGAGTAGAATGAGAGCAATCTTCAGACGACTCATCTTTGGTGTAGGGTTGGCGGGCGATCGACGTTCACTTGAAAAAGGTTTCCACGATTGAGCAAGCGATAGCCTTGGATGATGAGGAAACGCTGGAAGCGATGTAGGGATAGGAGGAGTTTCGATTGCGTATATCTAGACACCATGTTGAATTCTTCATCCAAGTCATCCAAAGCACTAACGAAAGTCTTTGAAGTCGAATGGATGCGAAACCTTGCCAAATATTCTGGAATCACATAAAGACGAAACTCTTTAGAAATCCTTAGCCAATAATCATAATCCATAACCGCAAAAAGGTTTAGATCGAAAAGACCCACTCTCTCGACCACTCTGCGTCGCCAAAATGTAGCTGGTTGAGATAGATAGTTGACAATCAACAGCAGTAGGCGACTTTTTGTTGAAAGTAAAAGATTCTTGTAGACTGTGACGGGTTTGAGGATTTCTTGACCAAGCTCATTGATCATTCTACATTTGCCGCTCACCCACTCGGCTTGAGGGTTTTCGGCAAAAAACTGACCCACGCGGAGCAGTGCATTCGGCTCATATTCATCATCGGCGTTTAAGTAAGCGATAATATCTCCGCTGACTAAGCGCAAGCCTTTGTTTAGGGCATCCGATTGTCCTTGGTCTTTTTCGCTCACATAGCGCAAATGGTCAGAATATCGTTGGAGAATATCGAGAGTTTCGTCCGTTGAACCGCCATCGATAACAAGGTATTCCAATTTGGGGTAGTTTTGATTCAGTACAGAAAGAATGGTCTGCTCGAGATAAACAGCTCGGTTTAGGGTCGGGGTTATTATGGAAATTTTGGGCAGTGCCATTTCGCTATTGTTGGCGGTCTTGATTTCAATAGATTTTGCAGATTGAATAATCGGCATTCTGAAAGATCGGTCGAATCTGAAATTCAGAAGTTTCTCCAGTTGGAGGTGTACAATGACCTAAGGTTACGTAATAATCTGCTCCAATATCTCTCATAAAATTTATGAATTGGTCAGGTTTGCGAGATAGCCAGCGATTAGGACTTTTGTTTTCCTTTAGCTCACTATAGATTTTATACCAATCAAGCAGTTTTTCAGGCCGGACGAAGCCTAGACCTCTGTCCTTCCATGAGTAGACCAGCGATCGGTGTGCCATATAGCGGACGGCTAAGGCGCTCGTATCGGTTGGCTTTGGAGCAAAGAAAATTGCAGCATCGATTGGGGTCTGTTCTCTTAGGAAGAGGATCGCTTCGCGAAAATGAGAAGGCCGGTGGCAGTAGAGTTGCTTTGTTTCCTTTAGGCAGGTGATTGTTCTGGGAAACATAACCATTTCTAGGGTTTTAGGATTGTTATACATCCAGATTGCCAACAGAGCACATCCAATCCCAAGAAGAAGGCTCAAATAGACTTTATCTCGATTATGGAGAATTGACTTGATGCCAAGAAAAAGCGAGAGAGAAAGAAGAAACCGTATAAACCGCACCCCGCGCAATAATTCGGTCTGAATAGGCAAAATCTCAAATCTTCGTTCTACAATTTTCTCGAAATAGGGGATAATAATCGAAATCATGATAATCGCTGCAAACCAGATAAGGACTAAGACGGTTTGTGGTCTTTGCTTAACATCTCGACGGATAGTAACCGCAAGGAGTCCAAGTATCCCCAATGGAAGCAGTCCGCTTTGGGTTAGCATACTCAGAGTAACTTTGGTTGTTTTAAGCACGTCATGTAAATCCGGAGAGCCATAATACTCGGTGAAGATTTGTATATAGGATCGGTAGTCAAGATCAGCGGGTAATTGGCGTTCTTGGAGGGTGTTTTGTAGATAATTTTGGATAAAAGGGATGAGCGTAATCAGGGTTACCAAACAAAGTCCGCCTATCCACTTAATTCTTTCGACCTTGTTCCATTTGCGTGGCATGAGAAAAAGAAAGCTAGAAAAGAAGGCAAGAATCCAGGCTGGCGTACTGACTGCATGAATGTAAACCAACCCTCCAAGTCCTGCGGCGAGAAACCACCATCGCTCTGGCTTGTCCCTCCATTTCCATAGAAACGCTAATAGAAACGCAAGAAAGCCGTGAAAAAGCGTGCGCGGAAGGGGATCGGTTTGAATTCCGTATTCTTCAAAGGGTAAATAGATCGGCAAGGCATTGATCGCAGTGAAAGCGATTGCCCACCCCGGATGATCGAACAAGGATCTCCCTAAAAAGTATAAGCCGCCAAGATAGAGCAAGATCGTAATCGGTAGTAAAGAAAGAAAGCCTAGAGAAGCATCTCCAAAAAGCTTCTCAGTCCACTGCGTGTAGAGGACGTGGAATTGCAGATAGATATCAAAATTTTGGCGCTCATTCAACAAAAAATCCTTCGAGTACCAGTCCGGATGATTCTTAGCCAAGGCGAAGGAGACGATATTAGCAGCATCGCCCCCCAAAAAAACGTGAGGATAATTCCACTGAACTCTTTCTAGGGTAAACAGAGCGCTAAAAGTTAGGAGGAGGATAATGAATATCCAATCTATCCATCTTAAGCAGTCGGAGGCTTTTTTTTCGCTAAGGTTCAGGTCGGTCAAAATTGCTTTGCTCCTCTTCGGCAATATAGACATTTTTTACAAGGTCCAATCGAAGGCTTGAAATTTGATGCGCTAAGAGACCAAGCATGAAGAAGATTAAGCCGCTCACAACCGCTAACATGCTCCCCACGCTAACACCCCTTCCAACGCGTACGAGGACATAGCTGCCCCAGGCGATACCGACCGAGATCGATAACAGAGATAAAGGGATAAAGACCTTTAAAGGATTTAGCATAATGATCGTGTTGAGAATTTCTAGAACGGTTTCAAACGCCGTCCAGGTATTGATGGTGCTTCGACCGGCTGGGCGGGGGTTGATTGAAATGGGGATCTCATGGATCAAGTGACGTTGATGCGTGAAAATCAGGGTGATCACGTCGCTGAAAGCCATCGAGTTAGGGCAGAGTGACAAATAGGGTTTGACCAATTCCGTTCGGTACAGCTTGAAACCTGAATTAAGGTCGCGCACCCTTAATGGCATGAGAAGGCGGGCAAATTGCCAGATGATCCACTTTCCGAGAGCCCGATAGCGACTAAACCTCTCTGTTCCTTGTCGATTCCCGACAACGAGATCGGAGCAATTTTGCAAGGCAAATTCTAGGAGACGTTCTGCATCTTCAGCACAATGTTGACCATCTGCGTCAAAAGTAACCACGTAGGGAGTGGTTACTTTTGAAATGCCACTCTTGAGAGCTGCCCCATAGCCACGGTTGATCTTGTGTCGTAAAACGCGTACAAAAGGAATAAAATTCAATTTAGCTAAAACCTCGGTTGAATGATCCGTAGATCCGTCGTCCACGAAGATCACCTCCCAATTTCTGTCCTGTGCGAATGGGAGCAAGCTTTGAACAGTCTTCTCAAGGACTTTTCCTTCATTGTAGACAGGAACAACAATCGTTAACAACGAGTTAGAAGATTTTGTGGAATTACTTTTCGTTTGAGCCATACAAGTTATGCAGAATTATACAATACGAGGGGCAAGATAAGACACTCTTTGGGTTTGCAATGTAGAAAAATTGAGATGGAGGATAAATTCTCGGATTTGTCCTGTAGAGCCATTTTCGGGTGCATACCGATTTATTCTTCAAGTTTTGTCTTTCAGTTAGGAATCGGCTATAATCAACAAAAAATTTCCGAGGGAAAATGCCTACTGCATTAATCACCGGCATTACGGGGCAGGATGGTTCTTACCTTGCCGAATTTCTGCTTTCTCAAGGCTACCAAGTCGTTGGCATGGTGCGCCGTTCCAGCACGGTTACCTTTGAGCGCATTCAGCATATTCAAGATGCGGTCACCATTGCTCAAGGCGACTTGCACGATCAAAGTTCTTTGGTTTCCTTGATTGAAACCTATCGGCCCGATGAAGTATATAACTTAGCTGCTCAGTCTTTTGTCCCTACTTCCTGGAGCCAGCCGGTCTTGACCGGCGAAGCCACCGCTCTGGGAGTGACACGCCTACTAGAAGCCATCCGTTTGGTCAATCCAAAAACCCGCTTTTATCAGGCTTCTTCCAGTGAAATGTTCGGCAAAGTGCGTGAGGTGCCGCAACGGGAGACCACTCCCTTCTACCCGCGCAGCCCCTACGGCGTAGCCAAGGTCTATGGTCACATGATCACGGTTAACTACCGTGAATCCTACGACCTGTTTGCTGTTTCGGGCATTCTTTTTAACCATGAAAGCCCGCGCCGTGGCTTGGAGTTTGTCACCCGCAAAATTACTTATGGCGCTGCGCGCATTAAGCTGGGCTTGGCAACCGAGCTGCGCTTAGGCAACTTGGAAGCTCGGCGCGATTGGGGCTTTGCCGGCGATTACGTAAGGGGAATGTGGATGATGCTCCAGCAGGATGCACCCGAGGATTATGTCCTCGGCACTGGGGTTACCCATTCAGTGCGCGAGTTTTGTGAATTGGCTTTTGCGCATTTAGGGTTGGATTATCGTCAATATGTGGTGCAAGACCCGCGCTTCTTCCGCCCGGCTGAGGTGGATTTACTCGTCGCCGATCCATCCAAAGCACGCCAAAAGTTGGGTTGGCAACCGACGATAAGCTTTGAGGAATTAGTCAAGATGATGGTCGAAGCTGATTTGAAGCGGGTTTCCCAAGAGATCGCTTAATAACCAATCTTGTTTATGGATAGAATTTTTCCTTCTCATGATCAATCCCTTGATGAACGCTGGAAGTTTCTGTTTTGGCGACTTGGATGCGCCCTCTTTGCCGCTCTAGCGTTCCAAGTCGGATGGACGCTGCTCAGCGAAGCACTTGAACTTGGGGTTCTGGATGCTTCGCGCCGCTATCAAGTGGCAATTGCGGCGGCCTTTTTGTTTTCTCTTCTCTCTCTGCTTCTCTTAGCGAGTAGTTTTTGGAAAATAAAAAATTGGCTTTTAGGAACTTTTCAACGGATCGAGCGCCACCTTTCCCATTGGGGAAAGTTAAACCTTGTGGGTCTATTGCTGATCAATAGTATCCTAACATACTGGCTTATTGAGGCGAGTGAAGGCTTTTTCCAACCGTATTGGTCTCGTTTGAGTAGTTTGGTTTTGATTGCCCTTTTGGGGATCCCCTTTGTACGATCCTTTCTTCGGGTGAATCATCCAGCCTATGCGCTTGGGATCTCCCTTCTGATCAGCACAATCTTGCTCCAAGTTTTTTCCTTGCTTACCAAAGTCTCGACGTATCCCTTTACCCTAGAGTGGTCTGAGGCGAGCCGATATTATTACGCCTCACTATTTCTGGGAGAACGAATTTATGGTGTAAAAACTGCCTGGACAGTGTTACATCCCAGCCGTTACCTTCTGCAAGCGATTCCGTTTTTGATTCCTTTTTCGCCGCTATGGTTTCATCGTTTGTGGCAAGTGTTCTTATGGCTCGGTATCAGTGGAATAACTGCTTTTGCCCTCTTAAGGCGCTTTGGCAAAGGAATGCCGCCATGGATGTGGGGACTTGGAATGGGTTGGCTGTTTCTGTATTTGTTGCTTGGCCCGGTTTATTACCATTTGCAGGTAGCTATCTTTCCTCTCCTGCTTTGGTTCCGCCCAAGTGCTGAAACAAAGGTTGCAAAGAGTGTTTCGGTGTTGGTCTTGGTGCTAAGCTCGCTGTGGGCAGGCCTAAGCCGCTTGAACTGGTACCCTGTTGCGGCTCTAATTGCTGTTATCCTATATCTTTTGGAGACCCCTTATCACGGGAGCTTCTGGCGCTATTTTTGGCGGCCATTGCTCTGGACAGTGGTCGGAGTGGCAGTTGCGTTGATCGCACACTGGGGGTATGTCCAGCTTTCGGGGAATCCGCCAGCCTGGTTCGGCACAAGCCTTAGCTCGCAATTGCTTTGGTATCGATTGTTCCCGAATTCGACTTATCCTTTAGGGATTCTGCTGGCTTCTTTAGTGGTTATTGTGCCGATGAGTTTGCTCATTTACGTTCGCTATGGTCAGGATTTCACAACCGTTCACTATTGGCGTTGGCTGGGCTTGCTAGGCATTTTGCTCGGGCTTTATTTGGGTGGATTGGTTGTTAGCGTTAAGATCGGGGGCGGCAGTAACCTACATAATCTGGATGCCTTTTGGATAGGTTTTGGGGTCGTTTTCGTTGCCTTGTTGACCCACAATGTGGCTGCGGATATTCCCCATTCTGAAGGGTGCTCAAAACCCTTTGGGTTGGCAAATTTTCTCAGAGGGTGGCACGGTAGAGCGGCCCTCATTAGTACACTGATCATGCCCGGCTTGTTCCTTTTGTCCTCCTTAGATCCGTTCTTCCGCCCCGACTGGGTTGCAACCGAAAAGGCACTACGCCGCTTGCAGAGCTTGATTAGAGACGTACCTGTTGACCAAGAAGTGCTGTTCATCTCCGAACGTCAATTGCTCACCTTTGGATATCTTCGGGGCGTTCGTTTGGTGCCGGATTATGAGCGAGTTTTCTTAATGGAAATGGCAATGGCAAACAACCAAGCTTATCTCCAACGGTTTTATCGAGACCTGCGCGGGCATCGCTTTGCTCTCATTATCAATGAGCCGCTCTATATCACCACAAAGGGAAAACCGCTGCGGTTCGGCGAGGAAAACGACGCCTGGGTAGAACGCGTTTCAAAACCCCTGCTTTGTTACTACAAACCTATCCAACAAGGGCGCATGTTATTAATGGGGGTCGAGATTCAAATCCTTGAACCGCGTGCCAGACCATCTGAGGGATGTCCCTAACTGTGAAATCCTAGAGCGTTGAAAATGTACTTGTCCCGTTCTTCACCCTTAATGTTTTTGGTTATTTTTGCCCTAGCTGCCCTCTGGTTGATTGGCGGCTGGCTTTTGGGGCGCTCGGTTTTTAGACTCAAATCTCGCGAGCGCGCTGCAGTTGGTTTGGGATTAGGCTTTCTATTGCACTTGGTGTTATCCAATCTGATTTCGCATATCCTCTCTTTTCAATGGGCTTATCCATTGGGATGTGGGGCGGTGTTGCTTTTGGGGATTGTTGTAAGCAACAAAAGATTGCATAAGCACCAAGTGGTTGTGGAGTTGAGATCTGCGCTAATAATCTTGCCTGCCTTTCTGATATTGTTTGCGTTGTTTTCCATGATCAATCGCGGGCTTGCCATTTTCGATGAAGGCTATAACTTACCTCTTGTCTCACGCATGGCTGCAGGTGATGTCCCGCCACATTTTTTCTTGTATCCCGATTATCCTATGCCGTATCACTACGGTCTGCATTTGTTTGCGGCAGCCCTAACCCGCTTCGGTGGCCTTTACCCTTGGAGTGCCTTTGATTTTGCTCGCGCCTTTACCCATGCTCTCATGTTGGTCTTAGCGACACTCTGGTTTTGGAGAATGACACAAAGCTGGTTTGGCGGCCTTATCGGATCGACAGTGACCTATTTCGCCGGTGGAAGCCAATGGCTCTTGCTGTTTGCTCCACCTGCTTGGCTGATGAAGGTGAGCGCTCAAATCCCGCTCATTAATTCCGCTGCAGTGAGTGGGGCGGACTTCTATGATGTCCTCACCCGTCCATGGGCAATTGAAGGAGGCAGCGCACCGCCTTTTGCGTTTGCTTACATTAGTGGGATCTTTCTCCCTCAGAACCTCGCCCTAACCAGTAATGGGGCTTGTCTGGCGTTGACCATCTTTCTACTACTCCTGATAGCACCACGACACTGGACGCTACAAGCTGCCTTCATTGCCAGCTTGATCTTGGCTTCTCTTGCGCTGACTGGAGAACACCTCTTCGCCTTGATCATCGCAGCCATGGCACTGGTCTGGTTGGCAAAGGGGTGGTTCAAGGGACAAGGAGTGAGATATCGAGAAGCTGGTTTGCTTCTTGGGTTAGCCACAATCTGCGCGATTTTGTTTGGAGGGGTTATTGCGGTTTGGTTTACTCGTCGGTTGACCTCCTGGTTTAGAGGTGAAACAGCATACGGTTATGGCTTGACCGGTTTCCGGCTCCATTTACCTCCGGCCATGATGTCTGTACATTTTGGTCGTTTGGAATTGTTTGACTTAAATCACTTGATGGTCGCTTTAGCCCAGATGGGACCGGCAGTAGCCTTACTTATTGTATCCGCTTTTCAATTGTGGCAGCGTTGGAAGAGATGGGACTGGCAAACGGCTGCCTTGTTTGTCTGCCCTTGGCTAGGAATTGCAATCTCGTTAGTGGTCGATTATCAAGATCGTTCCCGTGAGATCACCCGCTTTTTAGATGTCGCTTTGCTTTTAGGGGTGATATTAGCTCTTCCATTTTTATTCCGCCTTTATTCTCGGTTTCAGCCTGTTTGGCAAATAGCCCTGCTGCTCCTGTTCTTTCTTATGATTTTTAGTGGATTAGCTACCTTTTCGGTGCAATTGGTTTCCATCCCTAAGCCACAGTTCACGTATTTTATTTCGCCTCTCGATGCCCATTTTACTCGCTTGTTTTGGGATGTTTTACCTACGGATACGCAGATATTCGACCCTAATCCCAGTCGATCGATTGTGATTTTCGGACGTTCTGCCGGAAGAGTGAGCTATGATTACCGCAAACCACTTCCTGAATGGTTGGACCTGGTCGAAAACTTCAATCTTGGTCGTCTGCTGGAAGAAGGGTATACCCATTTCTACCTAGATGAACGCTATTGGAGCCGGATGAACAGCCAAGAAAAATCCGCTTTGGAACGCCCTTGTATTCGATTGGTAGCTTCTCAGGAAGGGACAGGGCAGACGTTCCGCCGCTTATACAATCTGTCGGGTTGCCGCTAGGTATGGGAAGACAAGCTATTAACCCACGCTGGATATCCTTGCTTTTTGTCTTGCTCTCTCTGGCAGCCGGCTATTCTTTGCTCCAACAGGCTAGCACCCCCCAAGGTTGGTTTCTGCCTCGTCGTTTGATATTTGCTTTTCTGTTGGTCGGTGCTGGTTTGGTGATTGGCTTTTTGCAGTTTAGCCTTTTGAATTTGAAGAAGCTTTACTTCTTACAAAGGCTTCGGGAAAAATTAAGTTGTTATGGATGGACAAAATGGCTTGGTGCGTTTCTGATTGCCTGTGTTTTGAGCGGCGCGGCATTTTTGGTTTATGGTCCTTATGGGCAGCCTTTTCTCGACCCACTTGTCCGCTTTTGGCTTTTTGCCTACGCTGTCTGGCTTGCGAGCTTATTGCTGGCGGTTAGCGGTTTGACTCAAGATCAAACACTCCAAGCCGTAACCGCCCTGTTGTTGGTCGGGTTAGGGTTTAATGTTGGCTATTTCCTTTCGAGAATTTCTACCCACCCTTTCTCTTTGGATTGGTCGGAGACCAGTCGGTATTATTATGCTTCTCTCTATTTCGCCAAGCGGATTTATGGGATAGAAACGGCGTGGAGTCCGCTTCATCCCAGCCGCTATCTGTTGCAATCCATTCCCTTTCTTCTGCATCCCTTGCCGCTCTGGTTTCATCGCTTATGGCAGGTCCTATTGTGGATTTGTATCCCTGCTGCGACCAGTTGGTTGCTGGTGCGGCGGCTGCAACTGCCCCGTTATCGCCTGCTGGTTGGGTTGTATGGTTATCTCTTCTTGATGATCGGCGCAGTGTACTATCATTTGCTGGTGATTCCAGCCCTAATATTGGCTTTTTGCCCAACCCACGTTTCAGAAAAACGAGCAAATCTGCTCGGTTGGGTTGCACTGGTCACGGCTTCGATTTGGGCGGGAATCAGCCGCGTCAATTGGCTGCCGATGCCGGCTGTTTTGTTTGCCACACTGTACTTGCTGGAACGCCCGATCAAGGGACAAAAGCTTTGGCGTTATATAATAACTCCCTTTGGATTCTCAGCGATCAGTATCCTAATTGCGTTCTTCTCCTTCGCTGCCTATATTAAGCTCTCTGGAAATCCACCCACCTACTTTGCCTCCAGCTTCACCTCTGACCTAATTTGGCAACGCTTACTTCCCAATCCTACTTACTATACCGGCATTCTCTTGCCCATTCTCTTTGTCTCTGTGCCTACAGTTGGTCTCATCATCTATGCTAAACGAAGCCTAAAGATAACATTATCTCGGTTGCGAATTCTGGGCTTAGTCTGCATTTTGTCGGCCCTTTTTGTGATAGGAGTGATTGTAAGTGCCAAGATCGGCGGTGGCAGTAATTTGCACAACTTCGATGGTTATCTTGTGGTTTTGTGGATTCTGCTCTTTTATTTCCTAAGTGGCAAAGTGAGCAGTGAGAAATTGGACAAAGAGCAACCCATCTTGCCAATTTTGGAAATCTTGAGCTCTGGCAAGGACGGCCTGAATGGCTGGCAGAATCGAGCCCTGAATACCCTTCTCATTTGGCTTGTGGTTGCACCTCTTCCCTTTGCTATCTTTCAAGGTCGCCCGTCTAAGACCTATCTTCCCGATCGGATAGAAGAGGCACTAGATGCTCTCTATTCGGTGGTGGAAAAAGCTGCCGCTAACAATCGAGAAGTTTTATTGATTACTGAACGTCATTTGCTAACTTTTGGGTACCTGCCCAATGCGCCCCTAGTCGCTGACTATGAGAAGGTTTGGTTGATGGAAATGGCTATGGCAAATCACCGTGATTACTTGAAGAGATTCTATACGGATTTAGCCAAGCGTCGCTTTGCGGTGATCGTCACGACTCAAACGTATATCTCCCCGCAAGGAGATCTCGGACGCTTTGGGGATGAGAATCGTGCTTGGCGTAAGCGGGTCAATCGACCTATTTTATGTTACTATAAACCTTACCTACGTTTTCGTGAATTTAATTTTGAAATCTTGCTGCCGCGGGAGCAGGTTCAGCGTCGTTGTCGCTGATCGGGCGGTTTGTTTTCTCGTAACGGAAAGGGCAACAGTGCAGTTAGCAGGTGGTTTTTTCTTCGTATCCTCACAATTCATCCTCTTCTCTGCTTCGGTTCTGCTTTGGGTGTTGGGAGGAACTCTGATTGGTCGCTCTGTATTCTTAATCTCCGCAAGAGAGAACTTGGTAATTGGGCTTGGTCTTGGAAGTTCGTTGATCATTGTGCTGACGAATCTGGCTTCACACTGGTTGAATTTACAGTGGGCATATTCCCTTGCTACAGCGATTCTCTTCGGCATGGGTGTTGTTTTATCTGTTATCCCCCGCCCTAAGCGAGATATTTTTGATGGTTGGCTACTCTCGATTCCCCCTCTCTTCGCCCTTTTATTACTCTTCGCGCTTTTTTTGAGAATCAATCAAGGCTTGGCGATCTTTGATGAGAATTATAACCTCCCGATCATCTCGCGCATTGCGGCAGGAGATGCACCGCCGCATTTCCCTTTTGATCCCAACCAACCGCTTGCTTATCACTATGGCTTACATCTCCTTGCCGGTGTTGCGGTAAGGCTTGGCGGAATATCTCCGTGGCTTGCCTTTGATGCGGTAAGAGCCTTTACCCATGCCCTTCTGATTGTCTTGGCGGCTCTCTGGTTTTATCGCCAGACGAATCAGTTCTGGGCTTCGGTTCTCGGCGCCGGGTTCGTTTATCTAGCTGGCAGTACGCAATGGTTGCTCGTCTTTTTGCCTTTGCCATGGTTAGACCGCCTCAATCAAGCCATTAACTTGACCAATACAGCCGTTGCCAGCGGTTCTGCGCTTTACGAGGTGCTTCTCAGTCAATGGAAGATCGATGGTCTAGGCCCCATCTCTTATCCGTTTGCTTTTGTGAATGCTATCTTCAAACCTCAGACACTCGCCCTGACAAGTAATGGTGCTTTTGTGGGAGTTGCGCTTTGCTTATTGCTGTTGCTAGACCGAGCGGAGG
The DNA here is from genome assembly GCA_937928795.1 of uncultured Anaerolineales bacterium. Taxonomy (GTDB): domain Bacteria; phylum Chloroflexota; class Anaerolineae; order Anaerolineales; family UBA4823; genus NAK19. The sequence goes on along the minus strand of CALFWB010000017.1, from coordinate 2,979 downwards.
ATAAGAAGTTCCAGAACCTGGTCATCAGTCTAATCCTAGCCAGCATTGCGCTGACTGCTGAATACCTCTTTGGGATGTTGGCGCTGGGGAGTTTGTCCGTTTTGATCCTTGAAGCTCTTCACAAGAGATCCTTTGCCCTCCTCCCAAAAGCTGCCCAAGTTTGGCTGCCGGCTCTCTTGTTAGCCTTCACCGCTGGAGGTGTACTTAGCGTCTTGATCCAACAGCGTCTAGCTCAGCCTGGGGCAAGTGTAATGGAATCCTCCAACAGCGGCCTGCAGTTCACTTGGCTATGGCCTCCTTCTCTTTCCACATTATACTTTGGCAAACTCTCCTTGTTCCGCTGGGAGACTCTTCTTCTGAGCTTCGTCCTCATCGGCCCGTTGCTCATCCTGTTTCCTCTCTCGGCTGTACGTTTGAACAGCTCTAAGTCTGCGGATTCATTTCTCGAAAGGAGTATCCTCTTTGGGTCTTGGCTTTCGTTTGCACTTGGCTTGTTGGTTGGAATCCGAGATTCTGAAGGTGGAATTACCCGATTATTGGATACAGCCTTGCTTGGCATCTTAATCTTGAGCATCCCTGCTCTCTATCGCCTGTGGTTGAAAGGGAGGCGTTCTTTACAGTCGCTGCTTGCTGTTTGGTCGGTCATGGTTTGTGTGAGCGGCTTGCTAACGTTGGGCATTAACCTCATCGCCGTTGTTCGTCCGCAGACCACATATTATTTGAGGGGTTTAGACCTAATGTTCTACCAGCGTTATTGGAATCGTCTCGATGCAAATGCGCAAGTTTTCGATCCAATGCCCGTCCGTGCTCTTGTGCTTTTTGGGCGTTCGGTGGGTTCAATTGCCTCTGATTACAACCAGTGGCTTCCTGAATGGCAAGAGCTGTTGGAAAATCCCCTCCCGACCCAACTGATTCGGGCAGGATATACCCATGCCTACCTTGACAAGCGTTTTTGGGGCGGTCTAACCCCAGCGAGCCAATCGGCTTGGGATCGAGGATGTGTTAGACTTATCGAAGAACAAACTCTCGATTTCGATTTTCGCCGCCTCTATGATCTACAAGCCTGTCGCTAGAAGGGAATAGGGAAGCAATTGCATATTTCAATAATCATCCCTGTTTACAACGAAGAGGAGAACCTTCCTCTCTTGAAAAGGGCGCTGGACAATGCATGGATGCCTCTCAAAAATCATACCTGGGAAGTGATTTTGGTCGATGACGGCAGCACCGACTCCAGCGCCGAAAAAATTCAGCAAATTGCCCAAACAGACCCAGAGCATGTGATAGCCATCTATTTGCGCCGCAACTTCGGTCAAACGGCTGCCATCGCAGCCGGCATTGATCACGCCCGTGGAGATATAATCGTTTTGATGGATGCTGATTTGCAGAATGATCCGGCTGATATTCCACTGCTGATTGAGAAAATTGAGCAGGGTTACGACGTGGTCAGTGGTTGGCGCAAAGATCGTCAAGATGCTTTTCTGACCCGCACGCTGCCCTCTAAGATTGCCAATTGGCTGATCTCCGTTGTAACCGGCGTACATCTTCATGACTACGGGTGCACCCTGAAGGCTTATCGGCGGGAGGTGTTGACCGGCTTCCGCTTATACGGCGAAATGCACCGTTTCATTCCGGCTTATGCCAGCAGTGTGGGCGCTCGGATCGTTGAAGTTCCCGTGCGCCATCACCCGCGCAAGTATGGCAAAGCCAAATATGGACTTAGCCGCACGTTCAAGGTCATTTTGGACTTATTCACGGTCAAGTTCCTGATGAGCTATGCCCAGAAGCCTATTTACGTCTTTGGTGGCGCAGGGATTGTGTTGATGTCCTTGAGCGTACTGACCGTCACCGCACTGGTCATCCGCCGCTTGACCATTGGGGAACACCTGATCCGCTCTCCTTTATTGTTATTGAGTGTGATGTTCTTCATCATGGGCTTTCAATCCCTGTTGATGGGGTTGCAAGCTGAGGTACTTAACCGCACTTACCATGAATCGCAGCATAAGCCCATTTATACCGTGCGCTCAATTTATCGCCATGGGCGGGAGGAAAAGGGGTGAAATCCTTCAGCAGAGCGGGAAACTCCACCCAGAAATGGCTGCGCTGGGTCGGGACGTTGTTGAGCGTTGGCGTGCTGATCTACTTATTGGCATCCCAAGGTTGGCGAGAGATCGGTCAGGCGCTGGCAAAACTATCTCTCTGGCGCGTGTCTTTGGCTTTGCTGCTCATGTTTGGCTCGCGCTTGGCGGTCACCCTGCGTTGGCACGTGCTCTTACGGTCGGCAGGCGTTTGCATTCCTTTTTCCCGAAGCTTGCGCCTGACCTTCAGTGGTCTTTTTGCTTCTAATGTCTTGCCCACCACCATCGGCGGAGACGTTTTCCGCTTAGCCGGTGCCGTTCAGACCAAACTGGATGCAGCCACGATCACCGCCTCGCTGATCGCCGACCGTCTGATCGGGATGGCGGGGATGGCAATGGCGCTACCGTTTGGGGTGCCGGCTTGGTTGGAGTTGCGTCAGGAATGGTTTTCTTGGCAAAGGCTCACCTTCGCCGGCTTGGCTCTTGGAGTGACAAGCCCCTTCAATCGGATTTTTGAGAGGATGGTGTGTTTTTTGCGGGAAACCCTACAAACCCTTGGGATTTGGCGAAAGCGGCGCCGTGCCCTTATTATCTCATTGGGTTGGACATGGGTTCACATGCTGTGTTTATTTGGCAGCTTGGCGTTGCTTTTTGAAGGACTAGGAGAACCCTTGGCGCTGTGGAAAATCGGTGGCTTGTGGAGCTTGGTCTATTTTGTCACCCTGATCCCGATTTCGATCAACGGTTACGGTTTGCAAGAAATTTCCCTGACGGTTATTTTTAGCACTGCAGGGGGTATCTCCCAGGCAGCAGGGCTGACGGTTGCGCTGCTCATCCGTCTGCTCACCATGCTTGCCAGCCTGCCCGGCGCCTTCTTCGTCCCATCCATTCTGAGCGGCGAAGA
>CALFWB010000016.1 GCA_937928795.1 uncultured Anaerolineales bacterium | reverse complement strand
TCTCAGAGGACTTGGATGAAATCTTTGCCCTCTCCGATCGCATTGCAGTAATCTATGAAGGAAAGCTTATGGGGATTGTGGAAACACGCACTGCAGAGCGTTCCCAAGTCGGATTGATGATGGCCGGCATGGCTCAAGCGCTTGCCTAAACGCCCCGAACGTTTTAGGGATAATTTGATGGGCGCAGTGTGTTGCGTGACCAAACCGTTTGCAGCAGGCTTAATATCTCGTTCGGCACCTCCGTAAAATTGTTCGGGTCTGGTCCGAACAAGTAGTTCATGGCTTTGCTGCCCCAGGTTTGCCAAGGACCCCAGCTTGAATCCCATACCCACACCGCATGGTTCATTCCTCGGCTCTCAAAGTAGTCAATTTGATCGCGTAGGAAATCTACCCCCTTCGGCGCCCAGCGCACCACGCCAAATTCGTTCACCGCTTGCGGCCCAGGATACCGCTCGCGGAAAGCTTGCAATCGGGAAAAATAGGCTTCTAGCCAAGCCCAATTAAACGGGTCTGGCTCGCCATCCCAATTCAGGTCAAACGTGCCCGGATAGGAGTAATTTTGATTAGGCTGTTGGTGTGTGTAGGGAAACGGTGCATATTGATCCACCACAAAGACCGTGTGCTCATCCGAGACGGGCAGCAGATAAGGTAACCATAGCACCGAAGCCCAGCCCATGCCGCTGACTAAGATTGGCGTCTCTGCATCCACCGAGCGGATAGCCTGCACGATGGGTGGATACAGGCGATTCCAGTCATAGAGAGTGTTGGCATACCGCGGGTAAAACTCGTCGGGGTCGTAAATGTCTAGGGCAACCTCATCGGCATTGGGTTCAACCATGAGGGTATAACCGACCACATTGGGGTGATTGCGATAACGTTGAGCCGTGTAGCGCCACATCTCCACCCAAGCATCCTGAGCGGCTTGATCGCTCCAAACCGTTTCGACCAGTAGATCGGCAGGATACCAGACCCCGGCCCCATCGCGGTAAAAGGTGAAATCGCTGCGCCCCGGTCCGCTGCGAAAGGAGATCACCGCAAATAGATCGGCTTGGGCAATTTGCTCAAGAATTTGATCGAGATGGGCAACCGCCCGCTCGTCAACCTGATAGGGGGGCGTGATGGTGTAGAGACCCGGCAGGGAAAGGTTGACATAGTTTGCCCCAAGGGAGGCTAGGCGGTTAAAATCCGCTTGGGAATAAGGAGGACCGATGTACTCGTCACCTAAGTACTCCTGATCAAGGCTCGGCACACGAATGCGTTGCCAGATATTTGCGCCACGCAGTTTGGGCCCGTTCAACCATAACCCCCATTTACCCGTGAGCGATCGGGACTTCGTAACCAGCGGCAACCAGAGCGATGAAGATGTCGAAGGCGGCTGATCCAGCGGTTGATGCGGGGAGGCAGAAGCCTGCGCCTTAGGCGACGCTGAGCGAGTCGTTTGGGGCTGAAACGCCATTCCACAAGCCAAGCAGATACTACAAAAAGCAAAGAGGCGCAGAAAACTCAATCTGCCCATTTCACCTCCAATGTGGGGCGCCCTTCGAGGTTCCAGTCGCCAGTGTCCGAGGAAACGAAGTATTTGCCGCTGTGATAATGCGAGTCGGCTTCATAGAGGATCAAGCGCAACGGTTGACCCTGCTGATAAGCTTTAACCACCGCCAGCGAGACATCCCAGGTGCGCGGCACCCCCGGCCAACCGGGGAAATTCGTGATCGGATCCACCCAACTGCCGCCCAAATTCTCATAAGCCAGCGGAGCGTTGTTCCACGTAATGGTGCTTTCTTGCCAGTCCTCTAGGGTTGTGAGCACTTGAATCCAAGATCGGCGAGCTTCAGGACCACCAGCGTTACCGAATTGGTGCAAGGTGAGCGTTGCCGAGACAATCGTCTTGCCGGGTGGAATGCTATCAAGTGGAAAGGTTACATAATACTTGGCGAAGCACGGCCAATCAGCCACATCGGATTGATTCTGGATGTTGAAATTCGGCGCTGTGCCGTAATTGCGGTTTGCCCATTCATTCCAGATGTGGTATTCATCGCCGGGGCATTGGTTGGCGATTGCGCCGCCCACGTCAGCATCCGGCACAAGCGAGCTATCCTCAGTGGGCCTGCGGATGATTGCGCTGCCGCTGGGCGTCTTGGTGGTGGCATAAGAAGGAATTCCAAAGTTTAGGAAGCCCCAACTGCCCGGGTCGGTGTCAATCGCTCCAGGCGGCCAAGTCTGAATCGGGAATACTGGACCAGCGCGGCTGTCACGGTCGTGGAGCAGGACAGCCATGCGCCACGCTGTGCCATGCGAGGGAGCAGAGGTCAAGCCCAAACTGCTGAAGGGAATCGTAAAGCCCATCGCCCAGCCCCGATCGCTGTCGCTGTTATCGTTGAGGGCGTTGCCGCGCCAGCCCGGCTTGGCGCCAAAGGAGAGGTTAGTCAATTGCCAAGCGGCGCTAGAACCGCGATAGACGGCTCGATAGTTTGCGTCCTCATCGCCGTAAAGTTGCCCAACAAAACGATAGCTCGAAGGGGAAAGCGCATTTGGGCTTGTGTTCGTGTCAAGGAGGAGGGTAACAGCATCCCATTGTTCTAAACGAGACGCAGCCGGTTTCTCATCATACCAAAGGTGGCGGTCGAAGACCGCTAAATAGACATAGAGTTGTTGGTTGTTGTATCCGACGCGGATATCGGCGTAGTTGCTATCCGGAGATAGGGTTCCAAACCAGGCAATGGCGGTTTGCTCAAAAGCGATCTCCCCTGCGCCGAAATTCGGCGCATGGATGCGCGGTAATCGTTCCGGTGGTGTTCCCTTGAAGACGAGCGGGAGGTAAAGAAGGGCAGGGGAATCGGCATAGGTGGTCTGCGGAAGTCGGGCAAGGCCGCTCAGCACCGCAAGGGTCAACAAGATCATCACAAGGCTGGGCAAGAGGTTGTTCTGTCGGCTCATGGATTCACCTTTCCATTGGGATAATGTTCCCTCACCCCTGACCCTTCTCCCGTGTGCACTCAAAAGTTGTCGGCAACATTGCTTTGTAGGACAACTCATTGAGTTGTCTACAACTTTCGCGTGGACACCTTCTCTCTAAGGGAGAAGGGCTTCCTCCCCTCGCCCTTTGGGAGAGGGGCTGGGGGTGAGGGAAAAGTAACACGAGTTTCATGCGGTGTCTGCATTAGATTAGGTAATCCCTCACCCCCGGCAGACAGGGGGCAACAAAACGGCTTATCTTTTGAACAATAATGGCAAGAACACCTTCCTTATAGAACCATCGATCGGTTCAAACTTAACTGCAATATCGCGGCTCAGGGGACCTGGTAAAGCTAATGTCAAGCTGTTACCCGAGCTTACCATCACTTGACTTTGCACGGGCTTGCCCTGCCAAGTATCCCACCAGATCACTCGATACCTCCCTTCCGGCAAATTGGGCACCGTGACGGTCGCCGATTCGATAGTCGGGATCGAAACACCATCCACCACCCTACGCCAGGTGTGTTGGCGGTTATGGATCCAAAGGTGACCGCGGGCAAAGAGCCGATCGACTTGACCAAGAACTCTCAGGTTCAGGTCGGAGGCAACCGCTTGGGCATCCTGGTAGCGACCATTGTTGAGGGGAATGTCCTCCATAAAATCACGGAAAGACTTGAAATGATAATAGAGGTTATAGCGCTTGATATTGGTGGCGTCCCAGTACAGTTCATAAAGCCCACCGGGGTTAATTTGCGCCCAGATGAAATGATGCAACCAAACGCCTTCCGTATCCCGAGATTGATCGTATTCACTATCACCGCGGTAGTCGTTATCGTCACCCAGCGCGACCTCGCCACGCGTGAGCGGTTTGCCCGCACCAGAGAGAGTCCGACCACCAACCTGTTGGCTGAGGGCCGCCGTGAGGTGAGCGGTATCGTGGATAATCGGCGTCAGATCAAATTCGCCGTTGAGATAAACTTTGCGCCCGTCCGGGGCGATCAATTCAACATTGTCAATCCAGGCATAACCGCTCTGCCCAAAGCCATTTTGAAAGGCGATGATCAGGGAGTGAAGTTGGTCATCATCGAGGATGATCCGCTCTGAAAGAGGGGCTAAGTTATCATTGTGGGTATAGCGGCTGTCAAAGGTGCTCCAGTCGTAGCTGCCGGCCGGGGCAGTGCAGAGAAATGCCTTGCCTGACTCACTTGGCGGGGGCACAACACTCGAGCGTGTGTTATCTAAAATCCATAATAAGCGCGGTCCGGCTAAGGAGTTGGGGATACCGAAGTCACAGCTCCCGCTAAAGGCTTCGGCTTTCATTTGATAGCGCAAGACCCACTCCCCTCTGCCGCGGATCACCAAAGAACGCGGGGTATCGCC
>CALFWB010000015.1 GCA_937928795.1 uncultured Anaerolineales bacterium | reverse complement strand
TCCTGAAGCCCAGCCAAGAGCGATTTTGTCAACCTCAATCTACGTGGCAGAGGAGTTTGGGGGTGAGGGTCTCCCCTCGCCCTCTGGGAGAGGGGCCGGCGGTGAGGGAATCGTTCAAGCACACCCAATCCGCAAGCAAGGGACAAAGCAATTCAAGGATTGAAAAACTCTACGCCAACTTCAAACAGATTGCCGTAACATGGGCTTTCAGCCCGTGTCACTTCAAGCGCCGCACCTTCATGTGTCACTTCGAGCGTAGTGAGAATCCCTCAAGATCTCTCCTCGCTGCGCTCATTAAGCTGTTTTCTCCCAAAGAATTAGTATTTTAAAAAGCCCTAGTTAAAGGGTTGTCCACCCTTGACTGTTTTGAAAAGCCTCTACTGGCAAAATCCCGATCAAGCCGGGTAACGTCTCTAGGCTATCCGCGTCAGGCAGCCTTGGTTTCGGTTTCTTCTAGGCGTTCGAGCGCGGCATCGATCACGCTGCGCCAAGCCAGCAGCACCTCTTTGCGCGCTTTCCTCTGGTGAGTGAGAAAACCCTCGGGGACGAGCGCTTCAATGCTCTTGCGCAGCTCTTTTCCGGCAGCGCGCAGGTGTTGGCGCGCTTCTTCAGGGATGCACGCCTCGAACGGCATTTGCGAACGGGTTTTGTTCTCGCTCATTTTCACCTCGCTTTCCTTTGCTCTAGACGATTATACTGCAAAAAGACGCCCGTTCTCCAGAGATTCAGGGCAAGTATAGGGCTTTTCAAAAGCTTAATGTTGAATTCGGGATAAGCGTGTCCACGCAAAAGTTGTAGGACAACTCATTGAGTTGTCCTACAAAGCTATGTTGCCAACAACTTTTGAGTGCACACCCTCACATCCTTCCCAAGATCGAGGAGACATGCTATATTCAGCGATGCAAAAAAGAATCTGAGCTTGAGGATCAATCTTGCATGGTAAACGGGTTCCAAGAGAGCAAAGTTCAAGCCAGCGGGGATAGAAGCCTTATTCGGAAGTCGAGTCTGAAATGGAAAAATTGAGCATTGGTTTCTCTACAGTTTGATCTTCGATAAAAGGTGACCTCCATGAAATTTCAAAAGATCTGCGTTTTAGGATTGGGTTACATCGGTTTGCCGACCGCCAGCACGTTTGCGACCCACGGCGTGCAGGTGATCGGCGTGGATGTCAACCCGGATGTGGTTCACACTCTGCGTAATGGCGGTTTGCACATCCAAGAACCCGGTTTGCGCACCTTGGTTCAAGCCGCCTTACGGTCAGGCAACTTGACCATTCAGAGCCAACCCGCTGAAGCAGAGGCGTTCATCATCGCCGTCCCCACTCCATTTCGGGAGGATAAACTGGCCGACCTGAGGGCGGTGGAAGCTGCCTCTCATGCCATCGTCCCTGTCTTACAGAAGGGCAACTTGGTGGTTTTGGAATCGACCTCTCCGCCCTTGACCACCCTAGGGAGGGTCGCTCCTATTCTTGAAGGTTCGGGATGGAAGAGCGGAGAGGACTTTTACCTCGCTTATGTGCCAGAACGCGTTTTGCCAGGCTCGATCCTGCGCGAGCTGATTGAGAACGATCGCGTCATCGGCGGTGTCAACCGTCCCTCGGCGGAGGCGGCGCGTGATTTATACAGCATCTTTGTGCGCGGCGAACTTCTGCTCACCGATGCTACCACCGCTGAGATGGTCAAGCTGATGGAAAACACCTATCGGGATGTAAACATTGCGGTTGCCAATGAATTTGCCCGGCTGGCAGAGCGCTTTGGGATCAACGTTTGGGAGGCAATTGAGTTGGCAAATCGGCATCCGCGGGTGAATATCCTCCGCCCAGGTCCCGGTGTAGGCGGGCATTGCATCAGCGTCGATCCCTGGTTTTTGGTGGAAGCCGCCCCAGACCTTGCCAACCTGATCCGCACAGCTCGCGAGGTCAACGATGGACAACCTTACCATGTGGTTGAACTCGCCCGCCAAGCTTTTGGCGAACTGAAGGGATTGCGTATCGCCGCCTTGGGTTTGGCTTATAAGGCGGATGTAGATGACTTGCGCGAATCGCCAGCCATCGAAATCTGTCACCTCTTTCAACAAGCTGGCGCCGAGGTGATTGCCTTTGAACCCTATCGTCAAGAGGCACAAGTTGATGGCATCCCATTGGCAAAGGAACTACTGCGAGCCTTGCAAGGGGCGGATCTGCTCGTTCTTTTAGTGGCACATCGCCATTTCCGCAGCCTTTCCCCGCTGTCGGTTGCCCAAGCCATGCGTCGCCGCTGGGCTTTAGATGCCATCAATTTGCTCAACCGCTCGGATTGGGAGCGAGAAGGCTTTCAGGTGGTGAAGTTGGGAGAGGGGCTGAAGTCAAAGAGAGGCAGATAAAGCGATGACGTTGCGGGTGCTTTCGATCTTCGGCACACGTCCCGAAGCGGTGAAAATGGCTCCGGTGGTGCGCGAATTGGCTCGTCACGATCAGGTTGAATCGTTGGTGTGCGTTACCGCCCAACATCGCCAGATGCTCGATCAAATCCTCAGCCTTTTCGACATCCGCCCGCATGTAGACCTAAACCTGATGCGTCCCAATCAATCTCTGGCGCAGTTAACGGCAGCCATCTTCACCCATCTTGATCCGGTCCTCAGCCAACTGAAGCCGCATTGGATTCTGGTACAAGGCGATACGACCACGGTCATGGCGGCTGCTTTGCTGGCTTACTACCACCGCATCAAGATCGGCCATGTGGAAGCCGGCTTGCGCAGTGGGGATAAATGGCAACCTTTTCCAGAAGAAATCAACCGCTCGGTGGTCGGTGTGGTGGCAGACCTGCATTTTGCCCCCACCGAATGGGCGCGCCAGAACTTGCTCAAGGAGAACGTTCCCTCGCAGCGCATTCGGGTCACCGGCAACACCGTGATCGATGCCCTGCAATGGGTGGTAAACCTGCCCCTCACCCCCGATGCGGAAGCCCTTTTTCGCCAACATGGTTTGCCGCCCTATCATGCCGGTCATGCAAGCCGCTTGATCTTGGTAACCGCTCACCGCCGCGAGAACTTTGGCGAGCCGCTGGAGAATATCTGCCATGCCTTGCGAACGCTTGCCACCGATTATGGTGAAAGCCTGCGCATCGTTTATCCCGTGCATCTCAACCCGAATGTGCAAGAGCCCGTCTATCGCCTTTTGGGAAATCTCCCGAACATTACCTTGCTTCCCCCGCTGGATTATCTGCCCTTTGTCCATCTGATGAAACACGCCACGTTGATTCTGACCGACTCGGGCGGGTTACAAGAGGAAGCGCCGGGCTTGGGAAAGCCGGTGTTGGTCCTGCGCCGCGTCACCGAACGCCCAGAAGGCGTGCAAGCGGGCACAGTGCGCCTAGTGGGTACTGACTTTCATACCATCGTGGCGGAAACCCGCCGCCTGCTCGATGACCCTCAAGCCTATCAAGCCATGGCTCAGGCAGTGAACCCATATGGCGATGGCAAAGCAGCCGCACGAATCGTGCAGGCAATTTTGGAGACGGAAGGCATCGGGTAAGGCGATGAAGTTTGATCCGCCACCGATCCTAGTGACCGGCGTTCACCGCAGCGGGACAACTTGGGTGGGCAAAATGCTTGCAGCCGGTGCCGAGGTCGCCTATATCAGCGAGCCGCTCAACGTTTGGCATCGGCGCGGCGTCTTTGCCGCTGCCATCCCTTATTGGTACTTTTACATTTGCGAGGAGAACGAAGGCGATTACCTATCTGCTTTCCGAAGCCTGCTCGCTTACGACTACCATTGGGTGAACGAGATTCGCTCGCTACGTTCCTTCCACGACTTCGGACGCATGGTGCGGGATAGCAGCACGTTTCTGTTGGGCAAATTTTTCCGCCGCCGTCCTTTGATCAAAGATCCCTTTGCGGTTTTTTCCGTCCCGTGGTTTATGGAGCGCTTGAGTTGTCAGGTAGTGGTCACGGTGCGCCATCCAGCCGCCTTTGCCAGCAGCCTCAAGCGCCTCAACTGGCCCTTTGACATGCAAGACTTGTTGGCGCAACCCCTCTTGATGCGCGATTGGCTAGAGCCCTACCGGCCGCAGATGCTGGCTTGCTTAGCAAAACCGCAGGAACTGCTCCAACAAGCTGCCCTCTTGTGGTTGATGGTGTACCAGACGGTTTGGACGCTGAAAGAGAAAGGCTATCCGTTGTGGCTGGTGCGCCATGAAGATTTATCGCTCGATCCATTGGGCGGATTTCGAGAATTGTATCAAGGCTTGAACCTGCGCTATCACGAGAAAGCCCAACAACGAATTGAACGGTCAAGTAGCGCCGACAATCCTAAGGAATTGGGGAAGGAGAAACGGCACTCGGTGCATTTGGACAGTCGCTCAAATCTGATGAACTGGCGCAAACGCCTGAGCGAAGCAGAAATCGAACAGGTCAGAGCCATTACGGGGGAGGTGGCTGCGCGATACTACCCCGCCGAAAGTTGGGCAGGCCTTTACCAAAGAAGCACAACGTAACGGCTTGCCCCGTTGCCGAATCTTGCGCTTCTCGCCTTGGTATGTCACTTCGAGCGCAGCGAGAAGAAGTCTTTCCTAACGCGGAATCTCTTCTAATTGCACTTGGAGGGTGAGCAACCGCCCCTCGCGCCAGACAACCACGGCGATTTCATCGCCCGCTTGATAACGATAGAGCGCATTGATATAGGAATGCTGCTCATCCAGTTGCACGTCACCGATTTGGACAATGATGTCGCCGCGCCGTAAGCCGGCTTTCGCGGCCGGGCTATCGGCGAAGACTTGAGAGACATAAACCCCCCATTCGACCCCCAAGTTGTAAATTGCAGCGACGCGCGGCGTCACCAGTTGCCAGCGGATACCAAGATAGGGACGAGAGACATACCCTTTTTGGATGATCTGCTCAGCCACTTCGCGGGCGGTATTGATCGGGATGGCAAACCCTAACCCTTCGGCTATGGCTCCTGTGCCGCTGGAGCGAACAACGAGGGTGTTAATCCCGATCACCTGTCCGTTCAGGTTGACCAATGGGCCGCCGGAATTGCCTTGATTAATGGCGGCGTCAGTTTGGATCAGATTCTCGATCTGATATCCTTGACCAGTGTCAATCGAGCGACCAGTGGCGCTGATCACCCCTAAGGTTACGGTGTTGCGAAAGTCACCGAGCGGCGAACCGATGGCAATGACCATCTCACCGGGCACGACCAAATCCGAGTTGCCCAATTCTGCTACAGCGGGAGGAACACCATCCACTTTCAACACGGCCAAATCGGCGTAAAGGTCTGTCCCAACGATGCGGGCGGCTTGCTGAGTGCCGTCGGCGAGGATCACCTGCACTTCTTTGACGTTCTCAACGACATGTTGGTTGGTGAGCAAATAGCCTTGCGGAGAGATGAAGACGCCACTGCCACTCACCGTCTGATCGCCGGTCGGTCCAAAGAACGTTATCTGACCCGGAATGACGCCCACCACCGTGACAACGGCCGGGCTGACTTTCTGGACGGTCTGGATGATGCGCGACTGGGCATCGCTGAGGTCGATGGGTTGAGGAGGAAGATGCGAGGGGGCAGCCGTCGGCAATGAGGGAGTGGGAGAAGGTTGAAAAACGCTCAAAGGGAGGCGCCCACTCTCGGCAGCTCGTAAAACAATCACACTCCCTAGAAATACCCCCGCACAGGCAGAAAGAAAAGCGGTGATCAAAATCAAAAGAAAGGAAAATAAGCGGTTTGAACTCATGCTGGGTTGGCTTTCTCCTTTGGGAAGGTTATCGTGAAGGTTGTCCCCTCGCTGACTAAGCTCTCCACACCAATGTTGCCACCCATAGCTTCAACCAAAGACTTGACGATGGCTAAGCCCAAACCCGATGCGCCGTTCTGGGAGCGTGATTTATCGGCACGATAAAAGCGGTCAAAGATATACGGCAGGTCTTGAGCGGGAATGCCAGCCCCATTGTCACGGACTTGCAAGATGACCCCCTGCTCATCCTGAGCTGCGCGCAGCCAGATTGTCCCCCCTGCTGAGGTGTAGCGCAAAGCATTCTGGATAAGGTTATCGAAAACCTGTGTCATGCGCTCTGAGTCAACCCGAATTGCAGGTAGCGGTTCCTTGGCTTCGATCACAAGGTGAACTTGTTTCTGTTCGGCTTGTATTTGGAAGCGGGCTTGGGCGCGTACGAGCAATGGCTTGGGATCGACCGCTTGTAAGGCAAGCGGCAATTCGCCAGCATCTGCTAGGGAGAGCAAGCGCAAGTCATCCACCAAGCGGATCAGGTGTTGGGTTTCTTGATGCAGGATTTGATAGACTTCCTCATTGCCTGCAAGCTTGCCATCGCTTAGGGCTTCGGTATATCCTTGAATGACTGTCAGAGGGGAGCGCAGTTCGTGGGCAATGTCGGCAGTCATTTGGCGGCGAGCGTGGATAGCGCTTTCCAATTGGCAGCTCATTTGGTTGAAGGCTTGGGCTAATTCTCCTAGTTCATCCTGGCTGCGCACATTGACTTGACGTCCGTATTTGCCCTGGGCGATGTCAAGCGCTGCTCCCCTTAATTCATGAAGAGTGCGGGTCAGCCCGAAAGCGAGTAGGCTTCCTAACAACAGAGCAAGGATCGTTGCACCGAGGAGGCTGAGTACCGTCGCACTGCGCACGGTGCGCAGGAAACGTTCTTCAATCGAGCCGGGTTGTAAGAGTCTCCCCGTTGGGGGGATCACCAACCAGCCGATCCGTTCGCCGTTCAACTCCAAGGCGATAGCCCGACGCAGATCGCCCCGGGAGAGGTGCTTGCCAACCTGTTGAGGGTCAGGACTGTACACGACAATGCCCGTGGCATCAGCGAGGGCGAAGGGGCGCCTTCTTTCATAGGCTGGATTAGGAAATGGAGGAGGATCATATTCTCTCAATCGGGGTAAAGCGCCCTCGATTCCCGCCCATGAACCGCTTTGCTGATAGTACAAAACCAATAAGCTCAACAGACTCTCTTGTTCGCGGTTGAGCATGAATTGATCGAATGCCAAACGCGTGCGTTGCCAGATGATCAAAGAAACCATCAGAGCCCCGCTAATCCCAACCAGTAGGAAGGAGAGAATCAATTTAGTGGTAATCGAACGCATAGATTTTAGGATGAACCCTCTGGAGGAGCAAAACGATAGCCGGCGCCATACACGGTTTCGATATGGCGGGGTTGCGAGGGGTCGGCTTCAATTTTGGAGCGTAGGTTGCGGATGTGTACATCAATTGTGCGTTCATAGCCTTCGTAAGCGATGCCCTGCAACCGCTCCAGCAATTCCAACCGGCTGAACACCCGCCCAGGGGCGCTGATCAGGGTGGCTAAAATGGTGAACTCGGAGGGAGTTAGGTCGACCATTTGATCACCGACTCGAGCGTAATGTCCCTGCAAATCGACCATAATCTCGCCGGCGCGCAGGACTTGGGGAGGTTCTCTTTGGGATTTTTCGACCCGCCGCAAAACAGCCCGCACCCGCGCCGCCAGCTCGCGTGGGCTGAAGGGCTTAACCACGTAGTCATCGGCGCCGAGTTCTAAGCCCAGCACCTTATCGCTCTCGTCGACTTTGGCCGTCAAGACAATGACGGGTGTGGACGACTCGCGGCTGAATGTGCGCAGAAAATCGTATCCGTTCATCTGCGGCATCATCAAATCCAGCAGGACGACATCGGGTTTCTCATGGCGGGCGACAAAAAGGGCTTCTTGCCCATCTGCAGCCGTCACAACTTCAAAGCCTTCTTGAGTGAAGTAGGACTTGAGCAACTTGCGAATTTCGAGCTTATCGTCAACGACTAAGATTTTCTTGGACATTGCTGTCGGTTAGGATGATTATAATGCAGGTCGCTGGGGGGAGGGAAGCTCGCCTCTCCCGGTGAGAAGTCTTTAGATTTCTCCTCGCTGCTTTGGTCGAAATGACAAGGGCGAATTCCTACCTCGGCGTGTCACTTCGAGCGCAGCGAGAAGCCCTCAAGATTTCTCCTCGCTGCGCTGGTCGAAATGACAAAATACAATCTTGAAAAGCCCGACTTGGCAAAATCACGGTGTCTGAGGAGGTGGAACGGTACCACCCTCATCGGGCTCGAACGGTGGAAAGCCAAATAGAAATCCGTGCGGGCCCGCTTGCGACGAGATTCTTTGCAGGATCAAATCTGCCTGAGCTTGGGTAATTACCCCTTCCTTCACAGCCTGTTTGACCGCTGCCTCAAATGCTGAGCGCATTGCCCGAATAAAATTCTCGTTGGCAGCCAAAGCTCGGCGAGCTTTCATCAAATCGGCTTGTTCTTGGGTGAGCTTGCCCTTGGCTAGGGCTTGATCAATGGCGATTTCGCTCGCTTTCTGACGGGCTTGGTTGAGTTCTGCAGTGCTGATCCCTAAGGCTTCGGCGAGCAGGGCATCTAGATCGATGCCATTCTGGCGCAGCCAAGCAAATAGACGACCGCCGAACGGAAAACCGCCCTCATCAGACAGGAACAAATCGACTTGTTTCTGGGTGATTAAACCTTCTTCAACCGCCTTTTGCAGGGCAGCCTTTTGGGCTGCTTGCTGGGCAGCTCGCAGTTCCTCCACGCTGATCCCCAGGGCTTGGGCTAAGGCTTCGCCAGCCATTGCAAAACCGGGATCTCTCCCCATGCGACCGCCGAAGGGGCGTCCTCCACCCCACGGGGGCAGACCGACGTTGGTGGATTGAGCGCGAGCTTTTGAGAAGCTGAGCGCGCCAAGACCGACCACTGCTAACATAGCAATCAACAGGGTTATCAAAATGATCTTTTTTCGACTCATAGACACTCCTTTCTCAAAGATTAAGCTCCGATCCAACCGGATCACGCTTTTAGGGTAACAAAAGAGTGTTTAGAAATTGTGAAGAGCATATTTGGAAAAATTGTGTTTTGGGTACCTGCCGCAAATGCAAGAGATTGACTGTGCAAGACGACATCAACGTCGCTGTACGACGTGGCGGGGAGCTAAACTTCGCTATGCGGATGAGTAAAAAGGTCTCTTTCACCGCTCGAGTAGGGTAAAGCCCCTATCGAGGTTCTCATGGATCTCCTTGAAGTTCGCCGTGATTTGAAGCGGCTGTTTGCCCGATGTTCGCTGCTGCAGTGATCAACCCCAGCAACACCCACATATTCGGCAAGGCAAACGAGTCAAAAGAAAAGGCAGCAACGACTAAGCCGATCAACCCCAAGAGCGCAGCCGTGCCCCAAAACTGCTCTTCACCATGCGGCGATAGCCATAAATAGAGCGCACTGCCAAGATGAGCGATTAGAAAGACGAAAAAAGCGCCGAAACCCAATAAGCCGTTTTCGGCTAGGATACGTAAGAAGAGATTTTTGGGCGTGATTAACCGATTGCGCCCTTCTTCGGGCGAGATAATGCGCAGCAGTTCGGGTGTCGGCGCAAGAGGCTGATCGGGCAACATTTTCTCAAAGAAGAAGGCATAATTGCCCGGACCCACTCCCAAGAGGGGGTAGGCTTGAAAGGTATTGAAAGCCGTAGCGCTATAGGTCAAGCGGGCGTTGAAACCGATGTAGTACAAAAAGCGCTCGAAGCTGGTATCCTGAACATTCAACCAGTAAGTCCAGATGCGAGCGAAAAACTCGTTCTTTTGCCCGACAGCAAAAGTCAGACCGACAAACAGGATGAGCACCAATGCTGACTCGAACAAAATGCGTCCGGCTACCTTAATCGGAGAAAAGCCGCGACGGTTGAATTGGCGTAAGCGCAGCAGAATCAGCGCCCCCAACACCAGCACCGCCAGATTAACGTAGCCGGCCCGCGAGAAGGTGAAGGCGATCAGAAGGACGGCCCAGCCAAGCAGAAACCCTTCCAGGCTAATCCGCCGCCAGTGCCAGGGGAATAAGGATCGGCCGTTAACGAGAGACGCCAATAACCACGGAATGACCAAGAGGTTGATCTGTTCGGCAAACCAATTTGGCTCATATGTCGCACCGGAGATGCGTGTCGGGAACAACTTGCGCAACGAAAAGGCTTTTTGAATCTGATTTAATAGGTTGAAGTAACGGCTGTCGAAGTGCAGGATATAAAGGGTTTGCAGAGAACCCCAGAGGAAGGCGAGAATAAAACCCACCATCATCCAGCGCAGGGCAGAGCGCAGTTCGGCAGAAGATGTAGGAATGACGGCCACGGTCAGGTAAAAGGAAAGACCAATTGCCAAAGTGATTAGGGCGCGCAGGACACGTTCACCAACCGATACGCCCAGAGCCGGTTCAATCCCAAGCAGGAAAGAGACGGCTGCGCTCATCAAGACCGCAATCACGAAAGGCAGCAGGGTCAGCACGGTTTTAGGGAGGGAACGATGCCACAAGCGCGGCAGGGTGGCGAGGAGCAGCAAGATCAACAAAGGATACAATGAGAGCGGTCGAACCAGCGTGCCCCCGCCTAAGCCAGAGGGGAAGTAGCGAAAACTGGTGATCGGCAGGCACAACCAGAACAGCACCCAAGCCATTTGCCGCAAGCTCCCAAAAACGCTTCCGAGGTTCATCCCTTTCTAGACCTCTCTTTGCGCCATTGGATTGTGGCAAAACCAACCAACACTCCCACCAGCAGGGCGCACAGGCCGCCGATTAGAGCCACCAGCCCTTCCGGGCGCAGCGGGCGCGGCGCTTTGATTTCAGCGTTCAACTCATCCACGCCCAGATATACCGAAAGATACCAAGAAGCAGCAGCCACTTCGTTGTACGTTGTGGTCATCTCGCTCAAGCGTCGCTCAAGGAGCGGCAGTTGGTCTTGCAACAGTTTTGATTGGGTTTCTATGCTCACCAAAGCTTTTTCTACCCACGGCTGATATGCCGCAGCCGGGACGTCTTCAGCCGGCAAAAAGCTTGCTAGAGCGTTTGCGCCAGAGCGATTTTCATCTAGACGCAGGGCAAGTTCCAGCAATTGCCACCGTTGAAGAGGCGGCACAGGCTGTTGAGCAGCCGTGGGGTCGTTCCACGGTTGCCAGCTTTGCAGGATGTTTGCCATCGCTTGGAGTTCCGCTAACCGCTGCTCTGTTGCCACTTTTGCCTTTCCTAGGGCTTGTAATTCGGCATGGATTTGTTTCAAGCGGTGGGTCAGCTCAGCGATGCGCCCCATCTCGTCGAGGATAACAGCTTTCCAAGCCGCAACTAGTTGGGCAGCGCGCTGCGGTTGGCGGTCTTCGGCAACCAAGTGCCAGACACCAGCGTTACGCCAATAGACGTGTAGGCGACGGCGCAGGTCGGCTGGGGTTTGCGTTCGCCAGAAGGGATCTTGGGCGCTGAGCCGCGCTTGAACCAGGGTTAGCAGTTGGTCAGAAAGAATCAAAGCTTGCAACTGCCCCATCTCCCAGTTTTTATAGTCGTCCACATTGCGGAAAACGGCATCGGATTGATAGAAGACGCCTAAATCCGCCTCGGCGCGGTAGGGCGCTGGCAGGAGTTGAGCGATTGCCCAACCGATCCCGCAGCCAATCAGGAAGAGCGCTAACCAAACGTACCAGCGATGAGCCAAGGTGAATAGGTCTGCACGCCACGACCATTCGGAGGAAGCATCCATGAGGGTGATTTTACCCTATATTGGCGTGCTTATGACAAAAAGCAATCTGGCCCTCATGACCAAAAGCCGCAAATTTCGAATCACCTCCTCTGCCCCTTTGCTGCCAACCTTGACTTTTCCGCGAAACTAGGTAAAATACTTATTAAAGATAAGAAATAATCAAGAGATCGTTCCCCAAGCAGCAGAAATGTTTCCCTCTTCTTATTCCCACTCCTCGGTCAACAGCGGCAATGCTGCCCTCATGCGGCGCCTCAACCGCTCTAGTATCTTAGATCTGGTGCGTCAAGCCTCGCCCATTTCTCCTACCGAAATCTCCACTCGCTTGAACCTCAGTTTGCCAACCGTAATGCGCATCTTGGAAGAACTTGCCCATCAGGAACTCGTGGTACGCTTAGAAGAGCAACAGTATAGCGGTGGCCGACCGCGTTCCTTGGTGGCGTTCAATGGCACCTCGCACGCCGTTATCGGACTTGACCTCGGCGGCACGAAAATGTACGGCACTGTCGCCGATCTGTGTGGAACAGTTCATGCGGAGATCTACCGCGCCTCAATTCCTTCCAGCCCAGAGGAGAACTTGCACCTAACGATCGAGATGATCGAGGAGCTTCTCCAAGTTCCCCGCAATGAAGGGCAAAAAGTGCTCGGAATCGGCATCGGCGCCCCTGGAGTCACTCTCTTTGAAGAAGGGGTCGTCACATGGGCGCCTAGCTTGGGTTGGCGTGATCTGCCCCTGCGGGACCTTTTAGCCCAACGCTTCGGACTGCAGGTGGTGGTGGAAAATGATGTCAATCTAGCAGCTTTGGGGGAATATGGCTTTGGCGTTGCGAAAGGGGCTTCCAGTCTGGTTTGCTTGGCGGTGGGAACGGGGATCGGCAGCGGCATCGTGTTAGAGCGCAGAATCTACCGTGGCTATCATCAATCGGCAGGCGAAGTGGGCTATTTGTTGCCGAGCAAAGACGCCCTAGGCAAACGCTATGATCAGTTTGGCGCCCTGGAAAGTTTGGCTTCGGGCAGCGGAGTTGTGTGGCGTGCCCAAGAACTGATTCGCTCACTCAATCTACCGATTGAAACCCAAACTCTCACGGCTGAAATGGTCTTCGACATGGCGCGCCAGGGTGAAGCTTGGGCACAATCCATTGTTGATGAGACGGTGGATTACCTTGCCCTGGTCATTGCTGCGATCAGTGTGGTTTTAGACCCAGAGGTGATCGTGTTGGGCGGCGGTGTCTCTCGCTCGGCGGACATTTTGGTTGAGCCGATCTTAAGTCGCCTGCAAGGCTGCTTACCTGCTCCGGTGCGGTTGGTTGTTTCCGATCTGGGCTATCGGGCAGCGGTAATGGGTGCCATTATGTTGGTTTTAGACACCTCCTTTGAGTATGTTACCCTAA
The DNA here is from genome assembly GCA_937928795.1 of uncultured Anaerolineales bacterium. Taxonomy (GTDB): domain Bacteria; phylum Chloroflexota; class Anaerolineae; order Anaerolineales; family UBA4823; genus NAK19. The sequence continues at coordinate 32,139 of CALFWB010000015.1, read as the reverse complement.
AAGGAGGATAATTGCCGCTGCAGGATCAGGTAAACTATGCCGAAAATTCGGTCGCTTCCTTTTCCGCTTCTCTTATAACTGGAAGAAGTTGTGGAAAATCGGTCGGTTTTGCTCGAATTGCCCGAGATTGGAGTAAACAGGTTCTGGCTCATGACATTCCTCATGCACTTGCGACAGAACAAGTCAGGCAGCTTGATTTGGCAAAGATTTTTGAGTAGGGAATCCTTGCGAAAAGGAGCAGAAAATGTCCCAGCTTGCTTTACTCGGTGGTGAACCGCTTAAGAAATCCCCTTTTCCGGCTTGGCCGGTTTACGATGAAAACGAGCGCCAAGCCTTGAATCAGGTCTTAGAGAGCCGCGTATGGTGGCGCACGCCCGGCACACAGACCTTGGCGTTTGAACAGGAATTTGCCACCTATCATCAGGCAAAGTTTGGCATTGCCGTGACAAACGGCACGGCTGCGCTTGAAGTTGCCCTGAGCGCCTTAGAAATTGGCGCCGGCGACGAGGTGATCCTGCCCGATTTCACCTTTGTAGCTACAGCCAGCGCGGTGTTGTTCACCGGCGCATTGCCGGTATTGGTCGATGTGACCGCAGATACCTTTTGCCTCGATCCTGCCCAAGTGGAAGCAGCGATTACGCCGCGCACCAAAGCCATCATTGCCGTGCATGTTGGCGGTCATCCCGCCGATTTGGACGCTTTGCAGGAACTGGCTCATCGCTATGGGCTCTATCTGGTGGAAGATAGCTCCCATGCGCACGGTGCCGAGTGGAAAGGGCATAAAATCGGGGCAATTGGCGACATCGGTACCTTTAGTTTTCAGGCTTCTAAGCTCATGACAGCCGGCGAAGGCGGGATCATCATCACCAATTCACCCGATCTCGAGCGCAAGGCGCGTTCGGTGCATGATTGTGGGCGCATGCCCGGAGAGTGGTTCTACGCTCATTTCATCTATGGATCGAACTATCGTCTCAGTGAGTGGCAGGGCGCAGTTTTACGCCAGCAGTTGAAACGCCTAGATGAGCAAGCCGCCATTCGCTCGCGCAACGCTGCCTTCCTCGACCGCGAATTGCCAAAAATCGAAGGCATCACCCCTCAAAAGCTTGACCCGCGTGTAACCCGCCACGGCTATTACGCCTACATTTTCCATGTCGATCCGCAGGCTTTTGCCGGCATCTCCACCGAACGGTTCATCGCAGCTTTCAACGCCGAGGGCATTCCCACCCAAGCCAGCTATCCACCCCTGCATGAGCTAGACCTCTTCAAAAGCGGCGCTTACCGCAAACACCTGGGTGAACCTCATGCACGCGCTGAACATCCCTTCTTGCGCAGTGGCTTTCCCAACACCCTCAAAGCTGCTTGGCAAACCGTCTGGCTGCCCAACCCGGTCATGCTCGGCAGTGAAGAAGAGATGCAGATCATTGTTGAAGCGATTCGAAAAATCCAGCGCTTTGCGGATGAGTTAAAATGACTTAATTTGAAAAGCTTGCTCAGCATCACACGGATGACGGTAGGTTTGATCCCTGTCCTATTAACCCTACAGTCAAGGTCAACTGACTTTGCGGACAATCTTTTTGGGACGAGTCGCCCTGAATTTGGACTCTTGTCGTTTTGGGCAAATGCAAGGTTTTCTCTTTGCCTTTATCGAATCAGACATTCTAAGCCCAAACCCAAATCTGCCCAAAGTTTGCGGATCAAAATTCGCCTATCGGAGTGCCTAGAAAGGAGGTGGTATAACGGTCTAAAAATCTATTAGACGAACCAAATATCCCTAATTGAATTGGTATTCAATTTCACCAGACGAGAAAGGAGAAGAAGAAATGAACGAACGGTTGATGTTTAGGTTAATTTCAATTTTGGCTTTAATTGGGTTGCTGGTTGGGTGCGCACCTCAACCCACGCAAGCTCCGCCACCCCCAGCCGCCACCGAAGCTCCAGCGCAAACGGAAGCACCGATGGCAACCGAAGCCCCGGCGCAACCGGAAGTGCCAGCCCAAACGGAGGCAGCGGCTGGCAAAACCTATGAACCGATTGTGGTTGCCTGCTGGAGCAGCCCTGAATACGAGAACCTCGTTAAGTTGGCTGCTCAATACGAAGCCAAAACCGGTAACAAGGTTATTGTCGAAGAGATCGCCCGCGAAGCTTACTATGATAAGCTGACCACTACTTTCGTTGGCGGCGGTTCGGATTATGATGTCGCTTATGTCTCTTCTGATTGGATTCCTGCTTGGGTCGAGGCAGGCGCCCTCAAAGACCTGACCAGCTTTATCGAAGACCCTAATGTCGCCATGCCCGGATTAGACCTTGCCGTTTATGGTAAAACCCTCGAATACTTCACCTTTGACGGCAAACTGTATGTTTTCCCCTCCGAAGGGGATACCGCTTGGTTGTGGTATCGTAAAGACCTCTTCGAGGAGAAAGGCTTGAAGGTTCCCGAGACCTGGGATGAATATCTCCAAGCAGCCCTAGCTCTGAACAACCCGCCGGAAATCTACGGCACGGTCATCGGTGCCAAGCGCGATGAAGCCTGGTGGGATTTCATGTTCTACCTCTTTGGAATGGGCGGCGATGTGCTGGATGAGAATTACAATCCGATTATCAATAATGAGGTCGGCATTCAGGCATTAACTTTCTACGCTGACCTGCTGCAAAAGCATAAAGTGGTCAGTCCGGATGTGGTCAACTATGGCTACAATGAGATTCTGACTTCCTTACAGGAAGGCAAAGCCGCCATGGGCATCGAATGGATGGCTGCGACGCAAACGCTGACCGATTGCAACCAAAGCCCCAAGGTCTGCAAAGACGGACAGCCGCTGTTAGGTTACACCTTAGTGCCGGGTGTACGTCAAGCCGATGGTAGCCTGGTGCGCAAGACCGGCGGTTCTCAATGGGGTTGGGCGATTCCCAGCGGCGCCAAGAATCAAGAGGCGGCCTATAAGTTCATCGAATGGCTGACCAGCAAAGAAGGTGCCACAATGTGGGCGTTGAATGGCGGCATCCCCAGCAACATCGAAGCCCTAACCGATCCTCAAGTGGTAGAAGCCGTGCCCCAGTTTGCCCTCTTGGCGGAAGTAATGCCCTACCGCGCTCTCTTCCCCGTCTTGACCGTCTCGCCGGAGATGTTGACGGTGGTTCAAGATGGTGTGGTTGCTGCAGTGACTGGCGTCAAAGACCCCAAGACCGCTGCCGATGAAATGGCTGCCAAGCTGACGGAAATCCTCAAGAGCGGCGGATACCTCAAGTAAATTTCTATTACAATAGAGGTCTAACAGGATAAAACCTGTTAGACCTCTTTGGCTAATTGCGTCCTTCTATGGCATCGGTTTCACAACCCTCCCAATCCGCTCCTTTCCGCCGCCTCATCCGTCAGATCGAGCCCTCCTTTTACATTGCCCCTTCCTTTGTGGTGATGGTGGTAATCCTGATCTATCCCTTGGGTTATTCGCTGTGGTTGAGTTTTCACCGCTGGACCTTGCGAACGTTCAAACAGGGTATCCCGTTTGTTGGTTTGGAAAATTATCAGCAACTCTTCAGCAGCCCCGAGTTTTGGAGTTCCTTACGCATTACTTTTACCTTTGTCATTTTAGCAATCCTTTTCGAGTTTATTCTGGGCATGGGGCTAGCCCTCTTGCTCAATCATGACCTCAAAGCCAAAGGGCTGATTCGCTCTTTTATCTTGTTGCCGATGATGTGTACCAACGTGGTCATCGGTTTAACTTGGCGTCTGCTTTTCAATTACGAGTTTGGCATTCTCAATTATTATCTTAATCAACTAGGCTTTGCCTCGGTGGAATGGCTGAGTTCTCCGAAAGTTGCCTTATGGTCGGTGATCTTGGTGGATGTTTGGAACACCACCTCCTTTGTCGCTCTTATGCTATTGGCCGGCTTACAATCTTTGCCTGAAGAACCTTTTGAAGCCGCCCGTATTGATGGGGCAAACTCAGTTCAGACCTTTCTCTATCTCACTTTGCCCTTGCTGCGTCAAACCATTTTGGTTGCCCTGCTGTGGCGGTTGATCGACACCTTTCGCATCTTCGATGTGGTCTATTTGCTCACAGCGGGAGGTCCAGCGCGAGCGACTGAAACGGTGAGTATCTATATTTACCGCTATGGGTTTCAGTCCTTTAATCTCGGCTTTGCTTCGGCGGCTTCGTATGTCATGATTGTAATCATGTTAGCCCTAGCCGGCGTCATGGCGCGCGCCATCGGGCGATCCGAAACCCTTTAGGAGAAGGTGGAGAGAATGTCACCCTACCGCTTGTTGCGTTATCTAAGCCGCCTCGGCATCTACATGTTGCTTATCCTAGCGGTGATCCTCTCGTTGGCGCCTTTGGTCTATCTGTTTTTGACCTCGTTCAAAGAACCAAACTTAACCTTCAGTCTGCCGCCGGTCTGGATATTTAAGCCAACGCTGCAGAACTACCGCGAAGTCTTAGCCGGCGGTCAGTTTGAGAAGTACTTTGTCAACAGTCTGGTGGTAGCGCTCAGCACGACGGCAATTGCTCTTTCTTTAGGCGGCTTGGCAGCTTATGGGTTTTCGCGCTTTCGCTTTCGCGGCGCGTTTTGGCTACGTATGAGTGCCTTGATCCCGCAGATGCTGCCGCCGATCACCATTATTGTGCCGCTCTATGTCTTGTTCAACGGCTTAAGATTGCTGGATACCCGTTGGGCGTTGATCATCTCCTATTTGACTTTTACTATCCCACTGGCTCTGTGGATGATGATCGGCTTTTTTGACGATGTCCCGATTGAGCTAGAGGAAGCAGCCATGATTGACGGTTGCACGCGCTTAGGCGCATTGGTTAGGGTGAGCTTGCCACTGGTTGCGCCCGGCTTGGCAGCTACTGCTATTTTGGCGTTTCTCTATTGTTGGAATGAATTTTTATATGCGGTAATCTTAACCGGAAGAGAAGCGCGCACTTTGCCGGTAACCATCACCAGTTTTATGACCAACAAAGCCATCCTATGGGGGCGCATCGCCGCCTCTGGTTCGATGGTGTTGGTGCCGGTTTTGGCCTTTGCTCTGCTTGCTCAGCGCTATCTGGTGCGCGGCCTGTCGCGCGGGGCGATCAAATGAGTCGGACACGATTTCAAACTCCCAAACCCTGATCGGTGCAGTTCTTTGTTATGGATCGGATCAATCCGTCGTCATCTTCTAACCCTTCTATTGGTCTATTGCTTCTGCGGGCAGAGTGGTTCGACTCGGTGGTTGCCCTGCCCGCACTGCGAGATGCCGTAGAAGCGGACGCCCGGCGTATCCGTGAGGCGTTGCAAGGCCGTATAAATCTGGGCCCCGTTTGGGTGGTGAACTCAACAGAAAGCCTAAACACTGCCTGTAGCGAGTTGCGCAATAGCGCCATCGCCGGGCTCATTCTGGCTTTTCAGGTGTGGGCAGAAGATTTTTACCTAGCGCCGTTGTTGGAAGCCCTAGGCAAGCGCCCTTTGGCGATTTGGTGCTTTCAGCCGTGGCAGAAATTGCCTCTCTCGCTCTCTTTCCTCGATGTGCTGCGCGGTTCAGGCTGGGTGGGCACGTTTGAGGGGATCGGCACGCTGCGTAACCTCGGCAGAGACTTCTTTTTTACCTATGGCTCGCCTGAGGAAGAACGGCTGCTGTCAGAACTAGCTCTATTTGCCCGCGTTGTCGGCGTCTATCAAGGCTTAAGACGGGCGCGCTTCGGCCTCTTGCCGTATCGCAACGAGCAAATGCAAAGCACCTTTGTTGATGAATTTCGTCTGCTCCATGAATTGGGACCAACGGTTGAGGTTCTTTCAGTAAATCAGCTCGCCAAGGCGGTGGATGCGCTTAGCAAGACAGAGGTTGAGCAATATGTCAATGACCTGCATCAAAACCTTCCGATCCGAGGGGTTACCGAGGAGACTCTGAGGCAAGCAGCGCGGGTTTCGCTCGGCTTAGCCCATTTAGCCATCGAACGTCAACTCGATGTGATCTCCTTCAATGACATTGCCGAAGAAACCCATCAGCGCTTTGGTTTGCGCCCAGCCTTGTATCCCCCGCTGTTGTGGGAGCGCAATATCCATGTCGGCTTGGAGGGCGATTTAGGCGCTGCCACAGCCCTCTTTATCCTGCAGCGCCTGAGTGGCAACGGTGTCTTCTTTGCTGAATTTTGGGTGTGGGATGAAGCCGAGAACCTGATCATCGGTGGTCATGCGGGACCGCAAAACCCGCAATTGGCGGAACCAACCTCGCTCTCGATTTCGCATGACTATGAATTTGCCCAAAGCGATGCTACGGAAGGGGCGCATCTGCAATTTGTCGTCAAAAAAGGGAGAATGACGCTGTTACAAATCCGTTGCACGCCAAGCGGTTGGCAAGCAATCGCCGCACGCGGCAGCAGCTTGGGCGGGTCACCTCGCCTAGAAGGCTACCCGCATCTCATCTTGCGTTTAGATACCAGCGTCTCATCTTTTTTGCGTCGTTGTGCTGAAGTGGGCACGACGCAACATTTTGCTGTCACTTTTGGAGAGTACGAGCGAGAGATTGCTCTTTTGTGCGAATGGTTAGGGGTGCCCTTGCTCTGGCTCGGTTAATGACTCCTCACTAGCCGTTCCTTCTTGCCAGACCAACAAATGTGTAAACTTAGAATTGCTGACTTTTACCAGTGTCCACGCAAAAGTTGTAGGACAACTCATTGAGTTGTCCTACAAAGCAATGTTGCCAACAACTTTTCAGTGCACACCTTTTACTAATCGCACTTGACAAATGCTCGTTTGCGGGAGTATATTTGTCTCGCTCATGGATCTATCTTTGCTATCCGACCCGGACCATAGTATGCCTCAAGTTCCCAGCCAATTGGTAAGATTGGGCTGATATAGCCCTGTTTGGGCATATCTCTCCTTCCCTGCGTACCAATTGGCGCAGGGCATTTTATTCTGGAGATGAATATGGGATTACTTCAAAACGTCCTGCCGCCCAAAGAGCGTTTGGAAAAATCTTTCACGTGGGGAGACATAATCGTCCTTCTGTTGATGGCTGTGCTTCTCTATGGAGGAGTACGGCTTGCCTTTGCTTCACCGCCCATTATTGAAGGACCACAAATTTCGCTCGATCCTTCCACTTTGCCTTGGTACACCTTGCTTTCAGTGGGACGCATGTTAGGGGCATATATTCTCTCGTTACTCTTCACGCTTACCTACGGCCGGGTGGCGGCATATAACCGCCGCGCCGAATCCATCCTCATCCCTTTGTTGGATGTTCTGCAAAGTGTGCCAATCCTCTCCTTCTTACCGATTGTTGTGTTGGGATTGAGCGCCATTTTGCCACAGCGCATTGCGGCAGAATTGGCGGCGGTTGTTTTGATCTTTACCAGTCAGGTATGGAATATGACCTTTGCCTGGTATCAATCGCTCACAACTATTCCCAAAGAATTGCGCGAAGCAAGCTCTATTTTCCGCCTGAACACATGGCTACGTTTCAAACACCTGGAATTGCCTTTTGCAATGATCAGTCTCATCTGGAATAGCGTTATGTCTTGGGCAGGCGGTTGGTTTTTCCTGATGGCATCGGAAATTTTCACTGTCGGGGCAAAAGATTTCCGCTTGCCCGGTTTAGGTGCTTATCTTCGAGAAGCTGCCGATCAAGGCAATTACGGTGCAATTGGCTTTGGATTGACTGCCTTAATTCTGACCATCGTTGCGTTGGACCAATTCATCTGGCGTCCGTTGCTGGCATGGTCAAACCGCTTCAAAGTGGAAATGGTAGAAAGCGACCAACCGCCAACATCGTGGTTTTATGAGTTGATTCGTGCCTCCAGACTATTTTTATGGGTGACAGCGCTTTGGGGAAGAATCAACGAGCGTCTTGACCATTGGTTTATTCAGCGGGCGCCAATGAAAGCAGATTGGAATGGAGACGACCCAAAACTGACTTGGAAGTTATTGTCCCTTTACTTACTTCTCGGCATCCTAATCCTCTATGGTGGCTTTCGCGCCGGGATGATGTTAAGTTCAGTCCCGCAAGCTCAATGGGGGCAAATTGGAATTGGCATACTCGTAACTTTTTTACGCGTAAATGCTTCCTTGATGATCGCTTTATTATGGACAATTCCGATTGGTGTTGCCATTGGGACCAATCAGCGCCTAGCCTCCATCCTCCAACCCATCGTTCAGGTGACCGCAGCGGTGCCCGCAACAGCCATATTTCCGATTATTTTGTTGTTCTTCATTAACGTATCAGGTGGATTGAATATTGCCGCCATTTTTCTTATGTTAATGGGAACGCAATGGTATTTACTCTTCAATGTGATTGCAGGCGCAAGCGCAATTCCACAAGACCTAAAGTACACATCGGCTTTGTTGCAACTCTCACGGTGGGAAACCTGGCGCACGCTCATTTTGCCCGCCTTGTTCCCCTTTATTATCACAGGCGCAATCACCGCCAGCGGCGGAGCATGGAATGCCAGCATTGTGGCTGAGTTTGTTCACTTTGGTGGACAAATCTTATTCACCACAGGAATAGGCTCGCTCATCTCACAGGCGACCGAAAGGGGCGATTATCCCCTGCTATTGGCTTCCACCCTCAGCATGATTTTGGCCGTCGTTCTGGTCAATCGCCTGTTTTGGCGGCGGCTATACAAAATCGCCGAAGAAAGATATCGAATGGAGTAAACTCGATGGCAAGTTCTATTCCCAACCACTCACTCCTCCAACTAAGCCACGTTCAACAAATTTACACCAGCGGACAACGCCGCTTTACTGCCCTACAGGATGTCAACTTGGTGGTCTCTGAAGGTGAATTTGTTGCCTTGCTTGGACCTTCGGGTTGCGGCAAAAGTACCCTTCTACGAATTATCACCGGGTTGCAGAAACCCTCCGAAGGAATTGTCCTTTATCGCGGTCAGCCCCTGAAAGGTGTCAATCCCCACGCTACCATCGTCTTCCAAACCTTTGCCTTATTCCCCTGGCTGACCGTCTTTGAAAACGTTGATTTGGCACTCAAGGCGCGGGGCATTCCTGCCAACATTCGCACCCTGCGCTCGCTGGATTTGATCGATCGTGTCGGTTTGGATGGTTTTGAAACTGCTTACCCGCGCGAACTATCTGGCGGAATGCGGCAAAAGGTGGGCTTTGCGCGCGCGATGGCGGTGGAACCTGAATTGCTTTGTCTGGATGAGCCATTTTCCGCATTGGATGTTTTGAGCGCTGAGTCCCTGCGCGGCGAACTGATGGAACTCTGGACTGGCGGCAGTATTCCCACAAAAGCCATTCTGATGGTCAGTCACAATATCGAAGAAACCGTCTTAATGGCAGACCGCATCGTCGTGATGGATAAAGAACCCGGACGTATCATCGCCGAAGTCAGAGTTGAGATTCCCCATCCCCGTCAGCGTAAATCGGATGAATTTCAAAGAGTGGTGGACGAAGTCTATGGGATGTTGGCAGGGCAAACCCAAGCCGAAGCTGTAGAATTAGGTACTGCCCCTGGTGAACAAGGCCGCACCCGCGCCTTGCCCAAAATTGCCATCTCAGATTTAGCAGGCTTGTTGGAATATCTCGCCGAACTACCCGAAAACCGTCAGGATATTTATCGCTTGCCGGAAGAATTGAAAGTCGACCCCAGTCATGTGCTTAGTTTGACCGAAGCCGCTGAAATGTTGGGATTTGCCTATGTTGAAAAAGGCGATATTACCCTCACACCGCTTGGTGAAACCTTTGCCGAAGCCAGCATTCAAGCCCGCAAGGAAATTTTCGCCACGCGCATCCGCCGTCTCCCTTTGATGCGCTGGCTGATAGCCATGCTAACCCACGCCGAAAACCACGTTTTAGATCGGGAGGTCATTCATACGGCGTTAGAACTAGAATTCCCGCAAGAGGAAGCCGAAAAACAGTTGGATACTCTGATCAACTGGGGACGGTATGCAGAATTGATTTCATACAACGATGATAAGGCTTTGATTTATCTCGAAACGCTATCGTGAGGACTCATAGGTTTTAGCGATGTAAGAGCAGACCACACTTTTAGTTAACAGTTCTTCCTCGAATCCAATTGAGGGCTGCACAGAACCGCTCAGCCGATTCTTAGGCAGACCATAGCAGCGAGGGTTTCGCCACATAAGTTACCTGAGAGAGGCCGCTGCGAGGCGATATGGAGCTCGTCAATTCGGCGGGGAGTCCCAGAGTATTCCACACTTGCCAAACGGGTCTTCGGATAGATAGACGACTTGCAGGATAGAACCGATCGGCGTTCGTTGGAATTCCTCCCTTGTCACCATTTCGGCGCGCGTGACCAGCGAGGTTTTGCCTCTGGGGAGCACCGCCTTGAAGGCGTAAGCAAGAAAATAGCGAAGGCGCGGCTTCCCATCATCATCCTTTCCGCTTTCCTCAATCCAGCGATCGAACACCTGTGCACGGGTGCGCGTTCCTTCGCTGACTAGGCGTATGACCAGATTGCGTTCGCGCAGAATCGGTAGAATGTGGAAGATCACAAGGTACATAATGGCAAAAAGCCCAACCAAAAGCCAAGGGTGACGGAAAATCGAAGGAGGTGCCAACTCGGAGCGGAGCTTTGAGAGGCTCGGATTTGCGGCATCATAAACAACTTCGACGCTGCCGCCCTCGACTAATTTGTCATAAAATTCGCCGCTAACGGTTCCCTTTCCCTCAAAAGGATGCATCTGATCATTGAGCGAAGCATTGAACCGATAAAGGATTCTATAACGCGGAGAGCTGATCATGCCTTCCATCACTGCATAATCAACCTCTTTCCTGATTACCGTTGCTTGAATCGTGAGGCCGTGTTGTGTCAAACGGTTATAGCTGTTCCAATCCTGCCCATAAGCGATCAAGCTAAACGTGCACACTCCGACAAACAGGAATGTCAACAACGCTACACCAAGCATCCGCTGTGGTCTGTATGGGATGCGCAAGGCTCGTGAAACTTTCGGGCGTGGTAGGTTCTGCATTGTTCAGCCCCTTTCTACGTTCTTTGTTCTTTTTCCTATATATGCCTCTATCGTGACTTAGGATGGCCGTTCCAGATGCCGTTCATACCACCAATCTTCTAACTGCAAATAGGCTCTCAGGGTATAAGCGACAAAACTGCGCAGCGGCTCGGGCGGCCAGGGAATGACTCGTCGGCGCACAAATGGGCCGTCGGTCAGATCGCTTTGACGTTCGAGGAGCAGATCACGCAAGGTTTGGGCGTTCAAATGGCTGGCAGAGACGCCATGTCCGATGCAACCGACACTATATACGGCTCGCCGGTCGCCGATATAGCCCATGGCGGGCGTCAGATCGACCGTGACCGAAAAGGGCCCACCCCAGCGGTGGGTAATCCGCACCTCTTTTAGGGAGGGGAAGAGAAATCGAAGATGCTCCTCTAAATGTCGCCAAGCCGCTGCATTGCGATCGGCGTCCAAATCATTAGCAAAGGTCAAACCCACCGGACCGCCGCCCATCACCAAGCGGTTATCGGGTGTCAGGCGGTAATAGTGGATCAAGTTGCGGGCGTCCTCAATGCCTTCTTTGCCTGCCCAGCCGATGGGTTCAAGTTGCTGCTGGCTGAGCGGTTCAGTAGCCACCATGTAGGTAAAGGCGGGAATTTGCTTGCGGCGTAACAGAGGAAAGAGATGAGTATAGGCGTTTGTGGCAAAAGCGATCTTTTCACTAACAACCTTGCCGCGCGGCGTTTGAATTTCAAAACGACCCGAACGACGGATTTCGATAGCCGGCGTGTCTTCATAAACCTCTGCGCCTTGCTTCAGGGCAAGCTCGCGTTCGGCGCGCACCAGCTTGGCTGGGTTGATCAAGACCAAACGTGGCTCCCACAATGCTCCGAGATAGTGAGGTGAATTGACCCTAGCGAGCGTTTCGGCTTGATCGAGCCAAAAAATATCGTCAAAACCGAAGCGGTTCATCCGCTCCACATCCTCTTGCAGGCGTTTGACATAGCCTGGGGTGGTGGCAACGCGCAGAAAGCCCGGCCGGATGCGGTCGCAGGCAAGGTTTTCGCGTTGGATCAGAGCGTCCAGCTCCTCAACGGCGCGCATCATATAGCGGTGGGCAGCTTTGAAACGCTCCACACCCAACAGGGTCGGCATCACGCCGAAGCCAAGCCCGACCACCGTCATACCAAAAGACCCATTACGCCCACTGGCGCCATAGCCCACCGTCTTTGCCTCTAAGACGGCAACGCGCAAGGTGGGTTCGGCGCGCTTGAGTTCATAGGCGGTCATCAGGCCGGTAAAGCCGCCGCCGATGATGACAACATCTACATTGATTTCACCTTCCAGTGCAGGTTGCGGGCGATATTCACCATAGGTATCTAACCAAAGGGAAAGCGGTGAGTCAGGCAAAGGTTTCATGGTTTAGGTTCCCTCCTTCGAGGTAATAAACGGTTGAGTTCTTGCAGTTTCCTCTGGCTCTGCAAAGCTGGAGCAGGCAGATGAACTTAATATATCACGAATCGAGGGCTTACCCGTATGCAATAGGGATAATCAAAGGTCTAAGGTTAGATTCTTTTTTGGGCATCTGGCCGCTTTGGCAGACACCAACCCGAAGTCGGCGCTACCGTTTACGTAACACCGAGCTGTTCTTGGTAGAAGCTCTTTTTGGGGACATCTGGCCGCTTTAGCAAGCACCAACCACGGGTCGACGCCACCCTGTCACTTCGAGCGGAGCGAGAAGAAGTCCTCAAGACTTCTCCTCGCTGCGCTGGTCGAAATGACGGGTGCGAATTCCTAATCCGAACTCACGATAGGGTTAGCTCTCTCTTGGATGCGTCAAGCTTTACCCACAGGTTTCGATACGGTGCGCTACTCAACCCGCAGACTTTTCCCCCCTCCTGCTGGGAGAGGGGTAAAGGGTGAGAGAGCTTTTCAAGCAGGCTGCATTTTAACAAAAGAGATCAAGAGATTAAATAATTGGCAAACCCTACAAGACAACTCCTTGGAGCTATCCTACAGAATACGCATGGTATAATCCAAACCAGCAATAGCCAAGCCAAGTTAAAGCAGACAGGAAGATTGTCCCCCATTACCGATTGAGCGGAGGCATCAACTTGGGTTAGAGTACCCGCATTCAGGAGACAACGGAATGAAGGAACAATTGATAACCATCGCCGATAAAGCCGAAAAAGATGGGAAATGGGATTTAGTTCAAATCAGAGATTTGGTCAAATATTTCCCGGTAAAGGGAGGCATCTTCCAGCGCGTTGTGGCTTGGGTTCAAGCGGTGGATCACGTTTCTTTCACCATCCGCGAAGGTGAAACCGTTGGATTGGTCGGTGAGTCGGGTTGCGGGAAAACGACCGTTGGGCGCTGTATCTTGCGCTTGATTGAACCTACGGCAGGCAGCATCTTCTTTGAAGGGGTCGATATTATGACGCTGCAGGGTAAAGAACTAAAAGAGATGCGCCGCAACATGCAAATCATTTTCCAAGACCCTTATTCATCTCTCGACCCGCGTCTGCCGATCGGCGAGTCGATTGCAGAAGGCTTACACATTCATAACATCGGCACCCCCAAAGAACGTTTTGAGATCGTCATTGAAATGTTGCGCAAGGTGGGCTTGGAAGATTATCATGCGCGACGCTACCCGCATGAATTTTCGGGAGGACAACGCCAGCGCATCGGCATTGCTCGCGCCTTGGCGCTAAAGCCCAAATTCATTGTCGCAGACGAGCCGGTATCCGCCTTAGACGTTTCCATCCAGTCCCAAGTTCTGAACATCCTCAAAGAACTGCAGCGCGAGTTCGGACTAACCTATCTGTTCATTGCCCATAATTTGAGCGTTGTCGAACATATTTCCGATCGCGTGGCGGTGATGTACCTAGGAAAGCTAGCCGAATTGGCTGAGCGGCGAGAACTTTTCCGCAATCCTCTACATCCCTATACCCAAGCGCTCATGTCTGCCATCCCCATCCCCGATCCGAAGTTGAAACGGGAACGCATCATCCTGCAGGGCGATGTCCCCAGTCCGTTGAACCCGCCCCGAGGTTGTCGCTTTCATCCGCGTTGCCCTGTTGCCCTAGAACACTGCTCGGTTGCGGAACCGCCCTTTCGCGAGGTCAGCCCTGACCATTGGGTAGCTTGTTGGCTAGTGGAGTAGCCCAATGAATCCGCCTTCCTCGTCTTTGCGCATACTGATTGTTGACGATCAACGCGAGGTGCGGCAGATGATCCGCGCTGCCCTCGAATCCCAGTTCCCCACTGCCTCTTTTCAGGATGTCCCCTCGGCAGAGGAGGCGATGATCTTGTTGTCCCAGAATGCCTTTAACCTCCTGGTAGTTGACATCCGTTTGGCGGGCATGAGTGGCTTAGAAATGGTGGAAAAAATCCGCAGACGGCAACCCGATTTGAACATCGTGGTTGTGACCGGCTTGGGCGATCCTGCCATCGAAAACCAACTTGCCCAAGCGCCAATTCAAGCTTGGTTCCGCAAACCCCTGCCGATGGAAGATTTCTTGGTCTGTGTCACAAATTTACTTGCCGGGTCTGCCACTGCTTTGCCTTCCTCAAAGGCAGAACCTGAACCGGTTGAAATCGATCGAGGCGCAGAGCAGTCCAATATGTGGGATGATGTATGCGATCGCCTCGCTTTATGCGGCCTATGGATTGCAGACCGGCAAGGGCACCTCCTTGCTCAATCCACCCATGTGCCTACTTCGCTTGCCTTCCCCCGTCTAGTGGAGTACTTTTCTGAAGCGGAGACGGCAATGCGTAAGCTGCAAGACCGTTATGGCGCAGGGAATTTTGCACCCCTCGCCTTTTACCTGAGTGAAGATTGCATCGCAAGCCAGCTCAACTTAGAGCAGTACCGGATCATTTTTTGTGGCAAAAAAAGCTTGTTGCCGGCTCAGCCCTTAGCGTTACAGATCAACTTGCTTCAGAAGGCTCAAGGCTTGCTCGAAATCTTAGGCGAAAATCTATCTATTCTTCACCAACGACCCTCTAGGGAGCATTTGATGGTTGAAGAGGTAACCCCCGATGCCGAACTGGAAAGGTTGCTTCAGGACCCATCCCTAAACCCCGATCAATTGGAACAGGTAGATGAGTTCTGGGAACAAAGTATGTCAACCGAGGGCTGGGCCGAGTCTTCGGAAGATTCGCAGACCTTTCATCTCGGGCAAGCGCGCCAATTGGGCTTGCTTGCAGACGAAGAAGACAAAGACCCCCTCAAGGGATGATCTCGAAGGTGACATACGGCTCGATGAGCTTTAAGGTTTGGGGCTTAACCCCATAAACCTTAAGGAGATCCTGCAAAGAGCTAAAAAACCCATACTTTAAGCGATAGGCAAGAATGCGCTTTGCCAAAACCGGGCCAATGCCGGGCAGGGATTCGAGTTCTTCCTGACTGGCATAGTTGATGTTGATAAACGGACTAGAGGTCGCTGTTGGGGTAGAGGTAGCGACCGGTTTCTCTGGCGTTGGAGTAGGTGTATCGAAGGCAACAGGCACAAAGATATGTTGCCCATCCCGTAACGGTGCAGCCAAGTTTAGACTTCCCAAATAAGCCTCGGGACGCGGACCACCAGCCAATCGGAGGGCATCTTGGACACGACTGCCGTAAGGCAGGGTGTAGACCCCATTTGCATAGACGGCGCCGGAAACATAGACCACCACACCCGAGGCTGTAGGGGGGATGGATAAGGTTACCGCTTGACCGCGCGGCGGGCTAACAAGAATCTGTAGCAAACCGGCTGCAAGCAAGCCAAGAAGAACCCCAAGCAGGATATTCCCCGTTGCCTTCATGGGTAAAAAGGCTAAGGATTGATCTGTAAGCTAAGTCCCAAGCGCTGTTTTGAGGCATCAACGTGTAAGACACGAACTTTAACTCGATCTCCCTCGCGCAGCGATTGAAGCGGATTTTGATCTTCTCTTAGCGCGCCGAACTCCGTGACATGAATTAAACCGTCTAGTCCCTCTTCTAAGCGGGCAAAAGCCCCAAACGGGACAATGCTGGTGATCACCGCTTCGGTGATTTGGCCGGGGTAATAGCGCTCTTCGGCGGTTTCCCACGGATTTTGACACAAGCGCTTGAGGCTGAGCGCAATGCGGGAACGTTGCGGGTCCACTTGAATTACGTAAACATAAACTTTTTCGCCCAACTTGACCACATCACTGGGATGGCGCACGCGTCCCCAAGAAAGCTCTGACACATGGATCAACCCTTCCACGCCACCCAGATCAACAAACACGCCGAAGTCGGTAATATTGGTCACCGTTCCATGAATGCAATCCCCTGCTTTGAGCTGAGAGAAAAGCCGATTGCGTTGGCCGCTATCGGCTTGGGCAGCCCGCTCGGAGAAGACCACGCGCCCACGCTGGGGATCGCATTCGATCACTTTTAGACGCAGGGTGTGCCCTTGATAAGCTGCCAAGCATTGGTCTTGCTCTTCGGCGGTGAGATTATTCGGCATGTCAATGAGGTGGGAGATCGGCACAAAGCCCTGCAAGCCCGTTCCGCTGACTAATACCCCCCCCTTGTTGTAACCGGTCACTTGCAAGTCAACCACCCGATCCTCGTGATATAAAGTTTTAGCAAGCTCCCAATCAACACCATCCTGGGCAGCAAAACGAGGGGGCGGGGAGGCTTTGAGCTTTTCACCTAAGCGTTGAGGTTTATCTGAGAAAGATGGGTCTTCGGTGAGAATGGCTTGCCACCATCCTTCATCGAGCGGCGGTGGTTCATCGCGCGAGGCGATTCGTTGAGTTTCGGTCACCATTAAGTCACCTCACTTTTCAAAACTGGGTCTGAATTTGATCCAATGAGTTCTGCTCCTCAGTCGTTGCTTGCTTTTCCATTTCTAGAATTGCCCGCGCAACCTCTTCGATAGCAACTCGTTGCTTGCGGTATAGATCCGCTTCGGATAGGGCGAGGCGTTTGGCGACTTCTCGCACGCTCTTGCCTTCCATAAACTTCATCTCTAATATATTATACAATATCCATTCCGTCGTGAAGCGTCGTTCTCCCTCTGGTTTTACCTGATCAATGGCGCGTCGTAAAATTGCCCGTAGGGCGTTGGTCGGATTGTCACCGTGTTCACTTAAGGCCTGTTGCACGACCCGCAGATTCAGGAGCGGATTGCGAGAAAGACGCGGCCCTCCCCAATAGTGGGTCAAAGCTTCTTTGACCCATTGCACCATGCGATCGGCGGGGGGCAACGGCGTTTCAACCGTTTCGGGTGCAGCCAGAGAGGCGCCGGCGTTGTAGCGCGCTGCAGCTCGCAAACGCTCCAGCCATTCCATCTGCGGAGAAAATGCTTCAAGGGAAGAGAAAACTTGACTCTGAAGATAGCGATTCTCTAAAATTAAGGCGGCTCGCTTAGAAAGGATATTGAGGGCTTGGGCTTGTTCGGCATCCAGCGGCTCGTTGGAAACACGCCTTACTCCGATCAAACCCAAAAGATTCCCTTCATTTGTGCTCTCTGAATAGAGTGGGAAGAGCCAGAATTCCCCCCATTCGAAGCAAAAGCCCTCATGGTTCAGTATGACTTGGGTGAGCAATTGATCGGCTAGGTCTTCTTTTTCAAGGTAGTCAACCTCTCCGATGGTGACCAAGGTCTCTAACCCACTGGGGGCAAGGGTAAAAAGAAAGGCTTGATTGGTTTGAAGGCGGTCACAGACGGCGGCAAGAATGGCTTCCAAAAACTGGCGGATATCCCCGCTGGTCAAAAGGCGCTCTTCCAGGGTTTGCAAGCGCTCGATGTCCTTGCGATCGTTCCCGATGAGGAGGATGCGTTCCCAAAGAGGCGCGGTCAAAGTGATAAAGTGCTGTAAGAGCAGCAAGGTTGCCACCATCAAGAAAGGTACTGCGGCGTTATAGGGCAGACCGTAACGCTCTCCTAGGCGGCGGGCAATAGTCGTCACGGCTAAGACGGTGGAGGCGGTGACCGGCCCACGCAAAATCCACTTTGCCAAGCGACGTTTCACCACGCGGTCGGGCCAAGGAACATTAAAGAAGGCAACCGCATAAGCCATTAGGATGAGCAGAAACGAGACCATCACATTGCCGGCAAAAGCTGTCAGCCAGAAGATCAGCGTATGTTGGTGAGCAAATTCTGAACCGAAAAGCAAGTAAGGATAGGAGCCAAGCGTGGGAGCGAGAGATCCAACCAGCAGGTATCCCATGCGTCGCCGACTGGTTGGGGTCACTGTGCGTCGGTAAGCTCGCACCAGATTCAGCCAGGCAATGGCGCTCAGCAATACGTAATAGAAGCTGAAGACACCTGTTAACCAAGTCCTTTGCAGGTGTGGCGCGGGTTTTCCGCCGCTCACCAAGGGCCCGACTAGGAGCGAGAAGGGCAGGGTAGCCAAAAATCCTAAGGAGAGTAGATAAGAGAGGCGAACGGCTAAACGCCGTCGCCCGCGCGAGGGGCGGCCAGTGGTGGTTAGGACAGCGTCCGAAAAGTGTAAATATGCAGCCGGCAAGAGGGCAATGCCAATCCATTCTAAGCGTAGCCACATTTCACGCATGGCGTTAGTGTCGGCCACACTGCTCAGGGCATCGCCAACCGACACGATCACCACGCACGCTAGGATCATGGCAAACGAACGAGTCACCCGATCGCGCAAGTTAAAGGAGAGGGCGTAAATCAACAAAGAGAAAGCCGTAATGGCAATCCCTGCGGTCAGGAGTTGATTTAAGGTACGAAGGATGCTGATGAGCGATTGCATCATCTTCTGTTCTCTCGGCGATTAACGGATATTGCGAGCAAAAAATAAAGCCACATCTCCATTGGCATAGTAAGATTCTTGAAAACCACAAAAATCAAAGCCGATTTTTTGCGCCATTTGGACGGCTGGATCATTGCGGGATTGCATCTCTAAAACCATTCTCTTTTGCTCTTTTGTCAGTGCCCACTCCTCGGCTGCAAAAACGAGGGCGCGGGCAATTCCCTGGTGGCGTACGGGACGAGCGACAACTAGGTCATTGATCCAGACGGTGTTGGGCGGTTTCAAAGTTAACGAGATGTAGCCAACGAGTTGTTCTTCCATTTCGGCAACCAACAGCCCATCGCAGCAGCTCCATTCATCCAAAAGTTGTTGACGATTGCGTGGATAATCAACGCGGGTCGGACGCGGCAGGCGCACGCGCCGCAGGCTAACGGTTAAGGTTTCATTTTCATCACTCTCAATCTCGATTTGACGGACATATTGGGTGACGTAATCTCTTTCAAGTGTAAGCAATGCTTCTAAATCAGAGACGAGGGAAGGACGAATTTCGATCCGCGGCATGAAATCTCCTAAGGTTGAGGGGTTTCGGTGTTGGAGGCAACGCTAAGTTGAATTTCACAAGGTGGCGAGGCAACACCTTGATTGTCAACCACCACCAGACGGAGCTGATAGACGGCTGGCGAGAGCAAAACCGTGTTCCAGGTGCCGAGCAGCCCATCGGGTTGAATTTGATTGCCAGCCAAGATTGTTAACCAGTCCGCTTCGTCAGCGCGGCGCATTTCGATCTTATAAAAACCAAAGTTTGGAATGTTCGCCGAACCGTTAATTTCGACAATGCCCCTCACTTCTGAGCCGTTTTGAGGCGAGGAAATGAAAATTTGTCCTGCAATGCATTGGCTGGAGGACGTGGATGACAAGAGGTCACCGCTGGTTGTTGTCGCTTGTGTTGCGAGACCCATCATAGCTTGCCCCATCTCTGCGGCTTCGATTGTACTGGTTGGGGTAGTCAGCAGGTTGACAGTGGGGGTAAATAGGAGCGTCGTCTGGGGCAGGGAGGGCAGGATAAAGGAGGTTAACAGAAATTCGGCCGCCATGAGAGAAAAGACCAAGATCAATATACTCGCCGCTTGGTTGAGACGTCCTTGCGCGTTTTCCCGTTCCAGGCCGAAGACAGCTCCTTGCAATTCTTGCCAGGCTGCAAAAAATTTTCGCAGGTATAAAATTCCCACTGAACCAAGTAAGATATAGATCCAAATTTCATAAGCCTGAAAAAAACGGAGCGCCTCTTGCATGGTAATTAGAGATTGATCAGGAGCACAGCCCTACAGCTTTTGTGGGACAAGCCAGAAGAATGGGCTCCTAGAGAACAAGCCGCTGCAAAACTCCACGCAGAATTTGACTCAACTTTGGAACAATAATGCGCCCTGCTTGAAGAACTTCTTCATGGGTGGTGACCGTGTTTCCGTCCAAATTAGCTTTGTTGCTGATGCCAGAGATGCCCAAAACGCGCATTCCGCCGTGGCGGGCTACCGTTACCTCGGGAACCGTTGACATGCCAACTGCATCGGCGCCAATTTGGCGCAAAAAGCGCAAATCGGCTGGCGTCTCAAAAGACGGTCCCGCCAGGCAGATATAAATCCCTTCCCGCAAGCGGATGTTCTTCTCGGCGGCAGCTTGCCGAGCAAGCTCGCCGAGCGTTCGATCGTAGGCTTGGCTCATATCCGGGAAGCGCGGACCAAGTTCGTCCAGATTTGCGCCGCGTAAGGGAGTCAATCCAGCCATGCCGATCAAGTTGAGATGATCGGTGATCAGCATCAAGTCGCCGGGCTCAAAATCAGGGTTGACTGCGCCAGCCGCGTTGGTGACGATCAGAATTTCAATTCCTAAGCGTTGCATCACCCGCACGGGAAAAGCGACTTGCGCCATGCTATACCCTTCGTAGAAATGCACGCGCCCTTGCGAAATGAGGACTTTCTGCCCTTCCAGCTCGCCGACCACCAGACGACCCTTGTGCCCTTCTACGGTGGATTGCGGCCAATTGGGGATTTCGCTAAAAGGAATCACAACCGACTCGCGGATTAACTCGGCAATTTCACCTAAGCCTGAACCCAAGATCATCCCGACTCGAGGATTAAAGGGCAAGCGACTGCGCAAAAAATCTGCTGCGGCATCGATTTGGTCTAAACTGATCCATTCGCTCATTCTCTATCCTTAACGTGCAAGAAATTTTCTGGGTGGATGCGTTACCTCTCAAAGGAAAGCACACCTTTCTCTAGGCTTTGGCTTTTACCCCACCCCAACACGATCATTATATCATGACGGCGATAGGGCAATTCTGAGTGTAGGTTGCTTTTTGGACAGATTGGCTGCAAAGGTTCTCGCTTCTCTATGAGTGGAATTTAGGGCGCTGAAGCCATCCTACACCTTGTGTGCCCCGGCCGGGTTTCCGCTCTTGACAAAGGCTTATTTTTGCGCGAGAATTACGAACGAACGTTCGTTTGTAAAGGAATGGAGACTGAATGTCTGCAGAGGAAAAACTCCCTCGCGGTGAGCAAACCCAAGAAGAGATCATCCAGGCTGCTTATCGCCTGTTTATCCAAAATGGCTATCATGGCACATCCATGCGCCAGATAGCCCAAGAAACCAACCTTGCCGTCGCCAGCATATATAATCACTTTCAAAGCAAAGAGCAAATCTTCCTCGCCGTCTTAGAGCGGTATCACCCTATTTTTGAAATCTTGCCCAAGCTAGCGCAGATGGATGCTCCTGATGTCCCTGAATTTGTCCGTCGCGCCGCCCAGTTCATCGCTGCCCACTTGGATCAACGTCAAGACTTCTTAAATTTGTTTTTTATCGAACTGGTTGAATTTCGCGCCGCTCATATCCCCCAACTGTTGGAAAAGAACACACCGCTGTTGACCTCGTTTATTCAAAACTTTGTTGCCAAAAAGAGCAACTTGCGCCCTTTCCCGCCCTTTGTCTTAGCGCGGGCTTTCTTAGGCATTTTCTTTGCCTATTATGTTACTCGTTTTATTGCCGGCAATAACCCAACCCTCGGTGGCGATACTCATATCTTGGATGACTTTATCGATATTTTCTTGAACGGCATTTTGGTTCAGTCGGAATCGGCAAGATAGATCTTGCCCTTTGGAGGAGAACTTGGCATGGTCAACTCCCGCTTGATTGCCCTAATCCGCAAAGAATTTATCCAGATCCGTCGCGATCCACGCACCTTGGCTTTGATCATCGTCATCCCCATCATGCAACTTTTCTTGCTTGGATACGCCGCTACCAATGATGTGCGTAATGTGCCGCTGGCGGTGCTTGATCAAGATCGCAGTTCGGCTGCCCGTCGCTTGTTGGATGCCTATCGTGCCGCCGATTATTTCCGCATTACCCATGCCGTGAGTTCCGAGCGACAACTGCGGGACTTAATCGACCGTGGCGTTGTGCGGGCTGGCTTGATCATCCCACCGAATTACGGCGAGAAAGTACACAGCGGCAAGCCGGCAAGTGTGGCGTTCGTTTTGGATGGCAGTGATCCAACTGTAGCTTCAACGGCTCTCTCGGCTGCTCAATTGATCGGACAAGCCCATGCCACAGCAATTTTAGCGGAACGCGCCCAGCGGCAAGGATTTGGCAGCAATCTGGATTCGGCTTTAGAAGTACGCACGCAAGTTTGGTACAACCCCGATTTGATCAGCGCATACTTTATGATTCCCGGCGTGATCGGGATGATTTTATACGCCCTGACCTCGATTCTGACTGCTACAGCCATTGTGCGCGAACGCGAGCGCGGCACCATCGAACAACTGATCGTCACCCCCATTCGCCCAATCGAGTTGGTGGTTGGGAAACTCTTCCCCTATGTTGTGCTTGCCATTATCAATGCCATTGAGGTCTTGGTCTTAGGAGCTTGGTGGTTTGATGTGCCGGTGCGTGGCAACCTGGGCTTAATTCTGGCGCTTTCCGGTCTCTTCCTGCTTTCCAGCCTCGGCATTGGACTGTTTGGTTCGACCATTGCCAACACTCAACAAGAAGCGATGCTGACGGTTTGGATGACTTTACTGCCCAGCATCTTCCTTTCCGGCTTTTTCTTCCCTCTCGAAGCGATGCCTAAAGTCTTACAATGGATCTCCTATATTTTCCCTTTGCGCTATTATCTGGTCATTATTCGCACTTTGCTGTTAAAGGGTGGTGGGGTGAGTGCATTGTGGGAACAAATTCTGGCGCTGACTCTATTTGGAGTGGTGATTATGGGTGCTGCAGCGCGGCGCTTCCGAAAACGACTGGATTAATCCCCCTAAGGAGAATCACGATGTCCGATCAAAAACGTTGGATCATTCCTCTCATTCTTGTTTTACTTCTCAGTAGCTATGGCATCTATTCTTGGTTTCGCCAGCGATCTCTCGGTGTGAACGGTACCTTGAAAGCCTCTGGAACGGTAGAGACGGTTGAAGTCGACATCGCGGCGGAAATTAGCGGCAAGATCGCCGAGATTCTGGTAGAAGAAGGACAAACCGTCAGAACGGGCGAGCCCCTTTTTCGGTTGGATGACACTTTCCTGACCTCCCAACACAAGCGAGCTATGGCTGCCTTAGATGCCGCCCGAGCCGGCTTGAAGGTGGCAGAGAGCGGTATGCAGGCTGCTCAAGCTAGTCTAGCCTTAGCCCAAGCCAATCTCGAATTCACTCAAACCCAAGTTCGCATTGCAGTGGAAGCCGCTCGTAAGAGCGATGAACGCGCCCGAGAGAGAGCCTGGCGGGAAAGCGCCCCCTACCAATTCAACTTGCCTGTTTGGTATTTCGAGAAAAGCGAGCAAATTGCTGCCCTTGAAAAGGAGGTTGAGGTTGCTCAAAAAACTATGGAAGAGGCGCGGGCTGCCTATCGCGCCCTGTTGGAGCAAGGAGGATACACCCAACTCCTACAGGCAGAAGAGCGACTCGCTTTGGCTAGAGCTGCTTTTGAGATTGCCGATGAGACGCTCGACCGGGCAGAAGCGGCAAACGATGATGAGCAAGATGAAGAAGACCAAACAAAAAACCAGAACAAAAATGACAAGCACGCCGATCAAACAACCTTTGAAAAAGCTGAGCAAGCTCTAGAAGATGCTGCCCGAGAAGTTTACCATCAAGCCAAAGCCGAATTGGAGGCGGCCCAAAAGGATTATCTCAATCTGCTCAAAGAGGTAAAGCTATCCAACGAAATCATCCAAGCGCGCGCCCGTTGGATGGTTGCTATTGAGCTTTATGAACTCGCCCAAGACCGACTGGTTGCCCAATACCGCGGGGGCGATTCGCTCCAAATTCTGGCAGCGCAGGGCACCGTCAAACAAGCCGAAGCGGCTCTGCAACAAGCCCAAATTGGCCTATCCCAAGCCGAAGCCAAATTGGAACAAGCGCGGGCTGCCGTTGCCCAAGCTCAAGCCGAAGTTGAACTCTTGGAAGCCCAAATTGCCAAACTCACTGTTTACGCACCGCTGGATGGAGTTGTCCTCAGCCGTGCCGTTGAAGTTGGAGAAGTGCTGCAGGCTGGCGCCACTGCTCTCGTGCTGGGCAATTTGGACGCCCTAACCGTCACGGTTTATATCCCCGAAGACCAATACGGGCGCATTCAACTGGGGATGTCGGCTGTAGTTACGGCCGATTCCTTCCCCGGCGAACGCTTCGAGGCTGCAGTGCAAAGAATTCGCGATCAAGCCGAATTTACCCCGCGCAACGTTCAAACCGAAGAAGGCCGCCGCACAACCGTCTTTGCCATCCAACTGCGCCTGAGTAACCCCCAAGGGAAACTTAAACCGGGTATGCCGGTCGATGTGCATTTTGGAAAGTAACTTGAGACCGAGCACAGTACTGATCCAAGCTATCGAGATCACCAAACGGTTTGGTGAACTTTGCGCGGTGGATCAGGTCTCTCTAACGGTCAATTGCGGTGAGATTGTCGGCTTGGTCGGAGCGGATGGGGCTGGGAAGACCACCACATTGCGTCTGATCTGCGGCGCCCTCAAGCTCGACGCGGGTCAGATTCGAATCGGTGGCTACGACATCCAACAGCAGACCGAAGAAGCCCGCGCCCAGATCGGGTATCTGCCCCAGCGCTTTTCCCTTTACGAAGAACTGACTGTCATGGAGAATATCCGCTTCTTTGCCGAAGCACGCGGCGTGCAGCGCGAAGAATGGTTGCCGCGCTGCTTGGATATCCTTAAGTTTGTCGGTTTAGCGGCTTTCACCGAGCGCTTAGCCGGCAAACTTTCTGGCGGCATGAAGCAAAAGCTAGGCTTAGCCGCAGCTTTGGTGCATTCACCCAAAGTGCTTTTGCTCGACGAACCAACCACCGGCGTAGACCCAGTAACCCGTCAGGATTTCTGGCAACTGATCATCCGCTTAGCAGCGCAAGAACAAACCGCCATCTTGGTCAGCACACCATATATGGACGAAGCTTCCCGGTGTCATCGCATCCATTTCATGCGTGAAGGAAAAATCTTCATCGAAGGCACGCCGGCAAATTTGAAAGCAAGTCTCAGCGGAAGCATCCTCGAGGTCAGAGGGGAACCCTTGCCTCTGCTGCGCCAACTTGCCCTCGAAGAGCCTGGGGTGCTGAACGCGCAGCGTTTTGGCGATCGCTTGCACCTGCGGGTTATAGCAGGGAAAAGCACTGAAATCTCCGCTGCCTTGCAGAAGCGTGCCAAGCAAGCCGGCGGAAAAATCACCGCTCTTCATTGGGTGGAAGCCCAGTTGGAAGATGTCTTTATTGCCCTCCTAGAGGATGAAAGACGTGGACGAAGTCATTCGCGTTGAAGGATTGACCAAACGCTTTGGCGATTTCACGGCCGTCGATCAGGTCAGCTTCACCGTGCAGCGCGGCGAGGTGATCGGATACCTCGGTCCGAATGGAAGTGGCAAAACCACGACTATCCGAATGTTGTTGGGCTTGCTTCTACCCAGCGAGGGCAAGGCCTGGGTTTTGGGATATGACATCTGGCGTCAGTCAGAAGCCATTCGTCGCCAGTGCGGCTATATGTCGCAAAAATTCTCTCTCTACCACGACCTCACGGTGGAAGAAAACCTCCGTTTTTATGGTGGAGTTTATGGGGTGGGCGAGGAAATTCAAATTCAGGCAACCTTAGAACGGGTTGGATTAGCGGCTCAACGTCAGACGATGGTCAGCGCTTTGGCAACCGGCTGGAAACAACGTCTCGCCCTTGCCATCGCCATCGTCCACCGTCCGCAACTGCTCTTCTTAGACGAACCGACCAGCGGTGTCGATCCTACCGCCCGCCGCGCCTTTTGGGATTTGATTTATGAACTGGTCCATGAAGGAGTCACCGCTCTGGTGACCACGCACTACATGGACGAAGCCGAGTACTGTGGCAAAGTGGGCGTGATGCGCGATGGCAAGTTATTGGCATTGGACACGCCTGAGCAATTGAAAAAGCAAGTCCTGCGCGGCTTAGCATATGATCTTTTTGCCACGCCTTTGATCGAAGCGCTATCCTTTCTTGAAGCCTCTCCACTCCCTTTGCGAGTTGGTCTGAGCGGCGATCACCTGCGGGTGATCTTACCCAAAGAGGTTGAGCCAAGCTGTTTGCTCGCAGAGCTTCAGCAAGCCGGCTATGGCGAGGCGCGCATCGAACCGGTTGAAGCTAGTCTGGAAGATGTATTCTTGGCATTGTCGGGGAAGTAAAGATTGGTTAGCCTCCTAAGCCACTCACTCAAAATAGGATGATTAGCTGTGGCGTGCCAGGAAGCGCAAACCCCGGCCGTGGCTGGTGGCAAAGATGAGCCCAAACATTCCTTCTGCCAATTTATTGGATGATATTCCGTTCGAGTGGACAAAGAAAGGTTGTGTGCACTCAAAAGTTGTTGGCAACATTGCTTTGTAGGACAACTCATTGAGTTGTCCTACAACTTTTGCGTGGACACGAGAAAGGTTCAAACACCATCTGCGAAATCTGCGGAATTTGTGTCATCTGTGGATAGATTTGGGGCAGGCTGAACGGTTACGGCGTTTTTATGCTATGATGAAAAAGGTAGCGTAGGAGATCCACCTATGGAAATCGGTTTAGTGCGCCAGGTAGATATCGACCGTGAAGTGCAGCAGGCATATCTGGATTACGCTATGAGCGTGATCGTTGCGCGTGCCTTGCCCGATGCACGCGATGGTTTGAAACCCGTTCAGCGGCGCATTTTATATGCCATGCTGGAGCTTGGGTTGCGCCCCGACAGCGCCTACAAGAAATCAGCCCGCATTGTCGGCGAAGTCTTGGGGAAATTCCATCCTCACGGTGATATGGCTGTATATGAAGCCATGGCGCGCCTAGCGCAACCCTTCACTCTGCGCGTCCCTCTTGTGGATGGACAAGGCAATTTCGGCAGCGTGGATGGTGACCCGCCTGCTGCCATGCGCTATACCGAAGCACGGCTTACCGCGGCCGCCATGCAATTACTAGCCGATATTGATCAAGATACAGTCGATTTTGTCCCCAACTTCGATGATACCCTCCGCGAGCCAACCGTCTTACCAGCCGCCTTCCCCAACCTGTTGGTCAACGGCGCCAGTGGTATTGCCGTGGGGATGTCCACCAGCATTCCCCCGCATAACCTTGCCGAGGTGATTGACGCGCTGCGTTATCTGCTGCTGAACTGGGAAAAGATGGAGGACATCCCCATTGAAGACTTAATGCAGTTTATCCAAGGCCCCGATTTCCCTACTGGGGGCATCCTTCTACCTGCTGAGGGGGAGCATTCGCTCGCCAGCGCCTACGGCAGCGGGCGCGGGCAGGTGGTGGTGCGCGCCCGCGCCCATCTAGAGGAAATGGAACGCGGCCGTAGCCGCATCATTATCACCGAGCTACCTTATGCGGTGAATAAAGCCGCCTTGATCGAACGGATCGCCGAGCTGGTGCGCGCAGAGAAACTTAACGGCATTGCCGATTTGCGCGATGAATCCGACCAGCGTGGGATGCGCATGGTGATTGAAGTCAGCAAGAATGCCGACCCCGCTCAGGTTTTAGAGGAACTCTATCGCCATACCCCGCTGCAGTCAACTTTCAACATGATCTTGCTGGCGCTGGTCGATGGCGAGCCGCGCCTGATGAGTCTCAAGCAGGCTTTGCGGGTTTATCTCGACCATCGCCTGACGGTGATGCGTCGCCGCAGCGAATATGAGCTGCGCCGCGCCCGCGAGCGTTGTCATATTCTGGAAGGTTTGCGCGTGGCGCTCCAGAATTTGGACGAGGTCATCCAGCTTATCCGTCAGTCATCCGATGCCGAAGCCGCCCGTGGGCGGTTGATGCGCCGCTTTAAGTTGAGTGAAATCCAAGCCCAAGCGATTCTGGACATGCCCTTACGCCGCTTAGCCACTTTGGAGCGCAAGAAGATCGAACTCGAATATCAAGCCTTGCTCAAGCGCATCAAAGAACTGGAGAGCTTGTTGAAATCTCCACCGAAGATGCGGGCCTTGGCAGCCGAAGAGTTGGCAACGGTCAAGGAAAGCTTTGCCGAGCGGCGCCGCACGCAAATTGCCCTGCGCTCCACCGAAGGGCAAGCGCCGCCGCTCACGGCAAGTGACTTGACCCCGCCGGGCGAAAGCTGGGTGAGCATTACCCTCCAAGGGCTGATCGCGCGCAGCGAAGAGGGCAAGCCGCCGCGCCTGAGCGGCAATGATGCCCCCGCTTGGCTGCTGAGAGCATCAAACCGCGCTACTCTGTATCTGGCTGCGGAGAACGGTCAATGCGCTGCCCTTGCTGTGCACAGCCTACCGCTGTGCGCTAAGCCGAGTGAGGGTGTGCCGCTTAGAGATGTCTCTCCGCTCAAGGAAAGTAAGGCTTTAGCAGCCGTCTTTGCTCTGCCGCCCAAAAGCGAACGCCCCACCGACGCCTTTATCCTCACCGTAACTCGTCAAGGTTATATCAAGAGATCGAACTTGGATGAAATCGGCGGTCCTGCAGCACATCTTTTTACCTTGGCAAAGGTGAATGTGGGTGACCGTTTAGGATGGGTTCACCTGACCAAAGGGGACGGAGAAATCTTGCTGGTGACAACTCAGGGGATGGCGATCCGCTTTTCCGAGCAGAGCGTCCGTCCGATGGGGCTTGTGGCAGGCGGAGTTTTGGGCATTAAGCTAGGGGGCGGCGATGAGGTGATCGGGGCAGAAATCCTCCCCAAAGCCGGTGAGGTTTTGCTGATGACCTCCGATGGAAGGGCAAAGCGCTTGACGGTTGAACAATTCCCTCTCCAAGGACGTTATGGGCAGGGAGTGCAAGCTTGGAAACTGAATCCCCCGGCCCAATTGGTCGGCATGGCGATCGGCACAGCCACGGCGCAAGCGACGCTGTTCTTAGAAAAACTTGCCCCGAAGAGCATCCGTTTTGACGAAGCTCCCCTGCAAACGCGCGCCGGACGGGGCAAGGTGATTCAAGAGGTCAAAGCGGGCGATCGCATCCTGCGGCTGATGACGCCGTGGGACTGCGCCCTACTGACGATCGAATCTCCATCTTCCCTGCGTCGCAGCCGGGGACGCAGGTCAACGAAATCCTCCTCTGAACCCCAACAACTGCCTCTCGCTGCTGAGAAGCCATCCCGCCGCGCAAAGGAGCAGGCGAACCCATCTTCGCCGCCGCCAACCCCTTCTCGGAGAACTGGCCGCTCAAAGCCAGTGGAAGAACTGCCCGCAGAACCAGCCGCGCCTGTTACCCCTCTGCGGCGCAGGCGCAAAAAAGGGACCTCCGCCTAGGGTGCTTTTGGGTCTTGGGAGCTTTCCCCCGATTGAGGCTCTGCCCCCTCGCTATATCTAGCCACCAAAGAAGCAAAAAAGGAGCGGTTAGCGACCGCTCCTCGACTTGGCGCCCCCGGCGCGATTCGAACACGCGACCCCTTGCTCCGCAAGCAAGTGCTCTAATCCACTGAGCTACGAGGGCAATGAAGTACAACCCTGTTTTATAAGTCAATTGTATTGTATCGCAATTTAGGATGCAGGTCAAGAAAATTTAACGTGTGCACTCAAAAGTTGTTGGCAACATTGCTTTGTAGGACAACTTATTGAGTTGTCCTACAACTTTTGCGTGGACACGAACCTCAAAATTTAACCTCTGGTGTCCCCAACTTCTCAATTAAGTTCATCAACTGCATCATCCCTTGGCGCAAGGGAGGGGTATAAATCATCTCATTCACTGTGTGGGCATGTTCTCCGTAGGTTAATCCAATGCCGATGGCGGCATAGCCCCGGCTGAGCGGGATATTGGCATCGGTTGAGCCGATGTTTAAAATTGGCTTGACCCCAACTTGATTGAGGCACTCGACAGCAAGTTGCACCAACGGATGATTCTCAGGAATTTGACCGGCAGGGCGCTCTCCAATCCGTTCAGCGCTGACTTGGACGGCATCTCGGCGGCTTTGACGCACAAGCTGAAGGACTTGTTGCTCGACTTGAGCGAGGTATGCAGCGTCTTCCGAACGCAAATCCAGTTCAGCCGTGGCGAGTGGGGCAATGGTATTGACGGAAATCCCGCCGTCGATCACCCCCACATTTAGGGTTGTGCGCGGTGAAGATGGGAGGGGGATGGCATCTAAAGCAGCGATGAGTTTCGCTAAGTGGTGAATGGCAGAAGGCCGACCGAAATTGACCCATGAATGTCCACCGGCTGTTTCGACTTTTAAGCGATAGCGCCGCACGCCTAAAGCACGATGGTAAACATGTCCCAATGCCATCCCCTCTAAGATGAGGTAGGCTTTCACTCGCCCGCCGAAGCGATCGACCACAGCGCGCATCCCGCACAGATCCCCTAATCCTTCCTCGCCAACTGTGGCAACCAGCCAAAGGTCGCCT
The DNA here is from genome assembly GCA_937928795.1 of uncultured Anaerolineales bacterium. GTDB lineage: Bacteria > Chloroflexota > Anaerolineae > Anaerolineales > UBA4823 > NAK19. The sequence continues at coordinate 1,681 of CALFWB010000015.1, read as the reverse complement.
AGGAAAGGCAGTGGATATTCCTCTAACGCCCACAGCACGCCAAAGAGAGCCGCCACGCCCAAAGCATTATCGCCAATCCCCGGTCCGGAGATGCGGTCTTCTTTCCACACCGCTGGTTTATGCAATTCCTGCGGGAAAACTGTATCCAAATGAGCGCTAAGGATTAAGGGCTGTCCCTTCTTTTGCCCTAGGCAACGGGCGTACACATTGCCGACGGCGTCGGTAAAAACCGAATCCACCTTCTCTTCTCGAAATCTTTCCAAAACAAAATGCGCCCGCTCTTTTTCTTGAAAAGTGGGCGCCGCAATGCGTTGGATTTGAATGGCAAAGTTCAAGATGCGTTCCAAGAGATGAGGTGGAGGATTCCAGCTCATAATTTCCGCACCGCCTGGCGCAGCGATTCGAGGCGAGCTGAGGGCAAGCGTGGCTCACAGCTCAAGGCATAAAAGGGTCCAACCCCTTCCGAGGCAATCGAAGCAGCAACGTTGCCGTAGAGCGCTGCCTCAATGGGATCATAAGTCTGAGAAAAACCGGCTAAGAAGCCCCCGCAAAACACATCGTCTGTCCCATGAAGACAAACGGTGCGGGCTGGATAAGGCGGAATGAACCAGCGGCTACGACTGCGGGCATCATAGACCCACTGGCTTTGCTCGCTTTTGCGCACGACAATGATCTCGACATATTCCCCCAGTCCTTCCATCATTTCCCATAGATCGCTTGTGCGGTCTTTGAATAAATTGCGCAAATCGGTTTCATGGGGTAAAAAGGCGGTTAAGCCGCGCAAGATCTGCGGAATATCTGACCAGAAGGTCGGCAGCATATAGCCAGGCGATGGGGCGAGGGTCATGGTGGTGATTGAGCCCTGTCGCAACAGCGCGGGCAGCAGGTTATGGGTGAGATAATCTATCGGGGCGATATGGGCTGCTGTGGCATCCAGATACGATTTGGGTAGATCGGTCGAGCGCAGAGAGATCGGCTGGCTTTGGGTTCGGCTATCTGGATGGGATGGAGGAGGTTGATAGCCCATCAAGGCTTTGGGAAAGGGCAGGCGGTGATGGGCATAGTGCAGGATGGCATCCTCTTGCGAGTAGGTTTCTAGGCCGTGATAGGCAAAAAAGGCGCGCACATCCAGAGGCCGCCTTTCAACTCGGATGCCTTGGATGTCTAATCCCCATTGCGCTATTTCGTCCAACCAATCGGTAGGATAATCTTCGCCCACTTTGGCAACGATGCCGGCGCTCTGATTCTGCTGCCAAAGACACCACCCTACGGCCGAATAGAGTGCGTTCCCGCCAATTTGGTCTTCATATGCCCGTCCATCGGGTAGAAGGATAAAATCTCGCTGTAAGCGACCGATGAAAACCGCGCGGGGAGGAGAGTTCATGGTTTTGGAAAGCAAAGGATCTGTTCCACCGTTAATGCAAGATTTTGAATTGAGCCGCTACGGCTATTTGAATTATAGCTAATTTGTGACTTTCTACGGTGTCACTCCTCAGCAATTCTAAATTTGAATATTTGTTCGCCTCTGAGCAAGATGGAGCGGATTTCCGTAACATGGGCTTCAGCCTGTGTCTTATTCCCACAAGCTAAAGCTTATGTTACGGTACAAGCTGAAGCTTAGGTTACGCTGCCTTGAACTCGGAACCGCATTTGCCTCAATTTTCCAGATCGGATGGCTGAA
>CALFWB010000014.1 GCA_937928795.1 uncultured Anaerolineales bacterium | reverse complement strand
CACGTGCGCAATGTTGATCGTGATGCCACGCGCTTTCTCTTCCGGCGCATTGTCAATCGAGTCAAACGGCCGATATTCGCCTTTCCCAAGGAAAGAACAATATTTGGTGATCGCCGCCGTTAGCGTCGTCTTGCCGTGGTCGATGTGCCCCATCGTCCCTACATTCATGTGCGGCTTCGTCCGTTCGTACTTCTGCTTTGCCATGCGGTTACTTCTCCTTCTTCAAGTAATCTAAAAAGTTACACTTCATGGCTCTCGCGAAGAGCCCTCAATGGGACTTGAACCCATGACCCCGTTCTTACCAAGAACGTGCTCTACCGACTGAGCTATGAGGGCTTGACGTTGCCGTACCGCGCAAGAAGCGAGGTTTGTGCGCATTCTCTGCGACCAAACACGCCTTCTGCGAAGAGCCAAGTGGGCGGTGAAGGATTCGAACCTCCGAAGGCTTCTGCCAACTGATTTACAGTCAGTCCCCGTTGGCCACTTGGGTAACCGCCCATTCAATTGATTCGGGAAGCCGACGATGGGAATCGAACCCATGACCTGCCACTTACAAGGCGGCTGCTCTACCGATTGAGCTACGTCGGCGTACCCTGCTTAGAGCGAGATGCATTATACCAGAATGCTGGCTATCGGGCAAGGTTAAGAGCCCCTTGCGCGATGGAAAAGTTTATCAAGGGTTGTTAAAATCGTCAAGCGTAAATAAAAAATTTTTCGGGTGTCCACGCAAAAATTGTAGGACAACTCATCGAGTTGTCCTACAAAGCAATGTTGCCAACAACTTTTGAGTGCACACTAAAAATTTTTGGTGGATATTTTCCCTATGGTTCAAAGACGCTATCCATCAAAGCGCGCAGGAATTGATCCACTGCTCCGCGTAATTGAACATTGGCGGTCATTCCGTAAACGGGCGTCATGCTACCCTGTAGTTCAGGATGACTTTTGACGGTCTCCACCGCTTGACGCAAGTCCTCTAAGAAGCGCTCGGCAACTCCTTCTTGAGTATGGCGAATGGTGACGGCAAGATGAACCGCAGGTGGGTTTTGCAACCCGTTCAAATTCCAGCCCATTTTGCTCAGGATGTCTGAAACGGCATAGATATCCAATTGGTCTGAGGTAAAAGCGATGACAAAGAGAGGGTCACCGATCACCCGCAGTTCTGGAATGGACGCAATGCCTTTCTTGATCGTCTCTGCGCTTTTCAATATCCGCCGCGCTGCTTCAAGGTAACCACTTTCGCCCATGGAGACCAAGGCTGCCCAAGCGGCGGCCGATAAACCGCCTGGACGGCTGCCGCTCAGCGTGGGCGAAAGATAGATACCCCCACACCAATCGGTGCTGACATAATATTGGTAATGACGCAGTTCTCGACCGCGGTAAAGGACGACAGAGGTGCCCTTGGCTGCATAGCCGTATTTATGGGTGTCACAAGACATCGAGGTGACCCCTGGCAGACGGAAATCGAACTTGGGCACGGGGTAACCGAGCTTTTCTGCCCAGGGCAACAAGAAGCCGCCCAAACAAGCATCGGTGTGGAATCCAATCCCGCGCTGACGGGCGACCTCGGAGAGTTCTTCAATGGGATCGACAATACCATGCGGGAAAGGCGGCGCAGAGCCAACCATCACGACCGTATTGGGCGTGAGGGCTGCTTCCATGGCTTTGACATCGGCACGGAAATCCTCTCCAACCGGCACACGGATGAGTTTCATGCCAAAATACTGGGCCGCTTTCTCAAAGGCGACATGCGCCGTTGCGGGGGCAACGATCTCTGGCTTGGTGATTTGCTTGGTCGCCCGCGCCCAATCGCGGTAGGTCTTCATGGCTAAGAGAATGCTTTCGGTGCCGCCTGAAGAGACCGTGCCGACAATTTCGTCCGTGGTTTGGTCGGCGCCGAGCATATGGGCAGTCATCGATACGATCTCGGCTTCAAATTTAGTGATACTTGGCCAGATGTCCATATGCAAGGGGTTGGCTTGAGATTGAAGGCTATAAACGGTGTTCTGAAATTCAATATGGGCGGGGTCGCCGTGATAGACCGCGCCGGAGACTTTCCCACTTTGCCAGCGCGGCGCTTCCCGTCGAGAGAGTTCAGCAATGAGATCGACAATCTCGGCTCGACTCAATCCCTCTTTCGGCAAGCTTTGAAAGCTAGGAACCTCTTCTCTATAGGGCTTAAGGGCTGCGTGAAGCTCCTGTTGGATTTTTGCGATATCCATGGTGATCCTTTCTATTCTTGATATTCGATGACGATTTGATGCCTATCTGCTCGGAAGACGGTATAGGAGTATTCGATGGGGATTTGCTGCGCATCGTAGGCAATGCGTAAAATGCGCATAAGCGGCGCGCCGGGTTCAATTTGTAGCCACCGCGCCACCTCTCCCTTGGCTGTATCGGCAACCAGCGTATCCTTGGCGGTTACCGGGCGACGCTGGTATTCTCTTTCCAAGAGTTCATAGATGGATTGATCGGTCAAATCCATCTCCGCTAGGCTTGGAAACGCTGCAAAAGGGTGGTAGCAGGTTTCGATACACAGTGGCAATCCATCCGCCGAGCGCAGACGGCGGATCAGCACCACTTTATCGCCATCCGCCAATTGGAGTTGGCGCTGAATTTCCGCCTCAGGAAAAACGACTCTCTGTTCCAGGGTTTTGGAGGTTAGCTTGAGCCCCTCGTCTGCCATCTCTTCGGTGAGGCTACGCAGGTGCGGACGGATAAGGACGAAAGACTTGCGCGGTTCGGCAACAAAGGTGCCTAGAGCGCGCTTACGGATGAGATACCCTTGATTAGCGAGGTTATCCAATGCTTGGCGCACGGTAATGCGACTGACGCCCAAGGACTGGGCAAGGGCAATTTCGTTTTCGACCGCATCGCCAGGCCGTAACTCGCCGTTTCGAATCCGCCCTCGCATCCAATCCTCAATTTGGCGATAATAGGGCACAGGAGAATGACGTTGAATGCGAAAGTTCGTCATTTTTTCCATACCGTTCTTTATGATATATCATTATAACAT
>CALFWB010000013.1 GCA_937928795.1 uncultured Anaerolineales bacterium | reverse complement strand
AGGTTGTAACGCGTGTGTAAACGCCCAGCCGTATCGATGATGACGATGTCAACCTTGCGGGAGACGGCAGCTTGAACGGTATCGTAAGCCACTGCGCCGGAATCTGCCCCCGGCGCGCCACTGACAATAGGAAGTTCTAGGCGTTCAGCCCAAACTTGGAGTTGGTCAATGGCGGCTGCCCGATAGGTATCGGCGGCGCCAAGCAGCACTCTTTTGCCTTGCTGACGAAACCGGTGGGCGAGCTTGGCGATGGTGGTTGTTTTTCCTGAGCCGTTCACGCCGACAATCAGGATAACGGTTGGTTGGTGATTCAACAGAAGCGGTGGTGGTTCGAGGATGCGTTTGCTCAGCTCTTGGCGCAATAGGTTCTCGAGATCGGCGCTTTTGATGATGTTGCGATCGATTTGGGCTTGTTTGAGGGCTTGAATCACCTCGCGCGTGGTTTCCACCCCCAAATCGGCTTGAATCAAAAGGGCTTCCAAGTCTTCATAAGTGGATGGATCGATATCTCCACCGCCGAAGATGGACTTGATCTGGTTGAAGGTAGCTTTGCTGGTTTTGGTGAGTCCAGCTTTCCATTTGCTAAAGATACTAACCATGGAATAGGATTATATCATGATGAAGGATGGTCGATATAGTGCTATAATTTTCGGCATGGAACAGGAATTAACTCATTTAGATCATGAAGGGAAAGCTCACATGGTGGATATAGGCGATAAACAAATTTCCGAGCGTTGGGCAGTGGCAAGAGGAGAGGTCGTGATGCGCCCGGAGACACTTCAAGCTATTCGTGAGGGGATAACGAAAAAGGGAGACCTTCTCAATGTCGCCCGTATTGGTGGGATTCTAGCAGCAAAGAGGACTGCGGAGCTGATCCCGTTGTGTCATCCATTGTATCTTGACCAGATCGAGGTGGATGTTTGGATTGACGAGGCTCTGCCGGGCGTGCAAATCCAGTCTAAGGTCAGAACTCGCGATAAAACTGGGGTGGAAATGGAAGCCCTAACGGCTGTGAGTGTGGCAGCATTGACGGTTTATGATATGGTCAAGGCGGTGGAAAAGACCATGCGCATTCAGAATATTCGTCTGGTGGAAAAGCATGGCGGGCAAAGTGGCGATATTGTGAATGAGTGAGCGATGATGGAGGTGGTGTGAACGTTCGCGTCTTATATTTCGCCACTTATAAGCAAAAGATTGGAAAAACCGAGGAGTATTTTTCCTTTGAAGAACCCTTAAGTGTACGCCAGCTTAAGGATTTTCTGCGTGCTCAATATCCTCATTCGGGGCTTGATTTTTCTAGTGTCCTTGTCTCACTCAATAAAGAGTTTGCATTTGATGAGGATATCATTTCAGATGGTTCTGAAGTAGCCCTCTTTCCACCGGTAAGTGGTGGCAACGAGGAGTGTCCTACGATTATCGAGTTGACTGAGCAAATCTTTGACATCGATAACATTCTCCAAAAACTTGTCCTCCCGACCACGGGAGGAAGTTGTGTTTTTGTGGGATTTGTTCGTCAAATTACGGGTGGCGAACAAGGCCGAGAAACATCCTTCCTAGAGTATGAAGCTTACGAGGCGATGGCAAAGGAAAAAATGCGGCAGGTGGTTCAAGAGATGCGCGCTCGATGGCCGCAAATCGAAGGCGTGGCAATTATCCAACGTTTGGGTCATTTAGAGCCGGGCTCGCCGACGGTCTTGGTGGCTTGCACAGCAGCTCATCGCGATCAAGGCATTTTCGAGGCGGCCCGCTATGGGATTGATCGAGTCAAGGAAATTGTCCCCGTATGGAAGAAGGAGGTGGGAGTCAGCGGAGAGTTTTGGGTCGAAGGACACTATCGTCCCCAAAAAGGTGATTGAAGTTCATGTTGTCCGTTCGCTGCTCGAATTGTGGTAAACCGTACCCACAGCAAGGCGCGCCAGAACGCTGTGGTGTTTGCGGAGGGATTTATGATCTGACTGCGTTGCCACTGGTCGAGCCAGGCGCGTCAAAGCTACCCTCCAATGGAATATGGAACTACTTAGAGGCTAGCGCGTTTGGACAATCTCCAGGAATGCTAACCCTAGGGGAAGGCTCTACGCCGCTCGTCTGGAGTTCTTTTGAGGATGAAAATGGGCAGGTAGTCGAAGTGGGGTTTAAGTGCGAATATCTCAACCCGACCGGCTCTTTCAAAGATCGCGGCAGTGCGGCTTGTGTGCAATTTTTACTCAGCCGGGGTATTCAGACGGTCTATGAAGACTCATCCGGGAATGCTGGGGCATCTTTAGCAGCTTATGCAGCTAGGGCGGGATTGGAAGCGCATATTTACGTACCGGCGAGCGCCTCAGGGGTCAAAAAAGAGCAAATGATGAAAGTTGGCGCTAAACTTCATTTGGTTGAGGGTCCGCGTTCAGCGGTTACCGATGTGTTGCGCCGGGATCTTATCGCTCAAAATTCGCCCTCTGTGTGTTATGCTAGCCATGCTGCCATGCCCTTTAACTTGGTCGGCTATGCCACATTAGCAATTGAATTGGTTGAACAGATTGGACATTCACCCGGCAGTATCCTCTTGCCGGCTGGACAAGGGGGCTTATTATTAGGGTTAGCTTTGGGTTTTGAGTGGTTGAAGGAGCGAGGCAAGATTGAGACGCTCCCTCAAATTTACGGAGTTCAAGCCCGTGCTTGCGCCCCTCTCTGGGCGGTTTTTTCCTATGGCGCAGCCGGATTAGCCTGGGTCTCGGAGGGGGAAACGATTGCTGAGGGGATTCGCATCAAATATCCCCTAAGAGGGGATGCGGTACTCCATGCGGTCGAGCGGAGTGGTGGTTCGTTCTTTGTGGTTGATGAAGAGGAGATCCGCGCGGGGATGAAAACGGCGGCACAAATGGGCTTTCTGATCGAGCCAACCTCAGCCGTGGTCTTTGCGGTATTATCGAAATCTGCGCATTCTATGCAGAAGCCTATAGTAACGATCCTAACGGGTTCAGGTTATAAATCGTTGGAGATATATGAGAAATAATCTTCCAATTAAAGACGAGTACTTATTGCAACGGGCGTTGACGCATCGCTCTTATCTGAATGAACACAGTGAAGTTATTGAAGATAACGAGCGCCTTGAATTTTTAGGGGATGCGGTGCTGGATTTTTTTGTTGCGGATTGGGTTTATCATCATTTCCCCGAAATGGCGGAAGGAGACTTAACAAAACTCCGTTCGGCGTTAGTAAAAACAGAGCAATTAGCGGAGTTTGCTAGGCAGTTGGGGCTAGGCGCAATGATGCGTTTGGGAAAGGGAGAAGCAGAGTCAGGAGGACGGGAGCGAGCCAATTTGCTGTGTGCCACATTTGAGGCGGTTGTCGGTGCTATTTACCTAGATGGGGGGATTGAAGCGGTGCAGAAGTTCCTAAGGCCGATTGTCCAACAAACTGCCGAGGAAATCATTGCTCAAAGTAGGGAAAGGGAACCCAAGAGCGTTTTACAGGAGTGGGCCCAATCGAATGGATATGGTCCGCCCATTTATCGAACGCTCTCCGTGCGCGGACCCGAACATGCGAAAACCTTTGAAGTGGAAGTTTATATTGGCAGCCATTGTTATGGGAGGGGAGAAGGACCCAATAAGCGGGTAGCTTCCAAAAATGCGGCTAAGATTGCCCTAAAGTCTTTGGGTTTGGATAAGTGAGCATGGCTCAACGTCTGAAGTCATTAGAATTGCAGGGGTATAAAACCTTTGCAAATAAAACCCAATTTGTCTTCAGTAGCTCAGTTACCGCAATTGTTGGTCCGAACGGATCGGGAAAGTCCAACATAGCCGACGCTATTCGGTGGGTTTTGGGTGAACAATCCTATTCTCTTTTGCGTGGACGAAAGACTGAGGACATGATTTTTTCAGGTTCAGACCTGCGTGCCAGAGCGGGAATGGCGCAGGCAACCATGGTTTTCGACAACTCGGATCAATGGCTGCCCATTGAGTTTAGCGAGGTAGCCATTACCCGCCGGGCTTATCGAGATGGTCAGAATGAATACCTGCTTAACAGACAGCGAGTACGTTTGAAAGATGTCAATGAATTGCTGGCTCGTGCAGGGCTTTCCGAGCGAACCTACACGGTCATCGGACAAGGATTAGTGGATGTAGCCCTGGCATTAAAAGCCGAGGATCGTCGGCAACTGTTTGAGGAAGCAGCCGGAATTGGCATCTACCGCGATCGCCGGGAAGAAGCTTTGCGCCGCTTGGACTCTACAAAAAGGAATATTGAAAGAGTTTACGATCTGTTATCTGAAATTGAACCGCGCTTGAAGAGTTTAGAGAAACAGGCAAAGCGATTAGAAGAATATGAACAAATTCGCAATGCTCTAAAGGGACTCTTACGAGAATGGTACGGTTATTATTGGCATCGCGAGCAAAAGGAACTCGTCTTACAAAAAGAATACGTAAAACAACGCGAACAAGCCCTTCAGGAGCTGCGCAAGAGGTTAGCGGAAAAAGAACAAGAGCTATCCCAAATTCGCAACCAGACTTTAGCGAAGCGGGAACAGCTTGCCCGCTGGCAACAAGAACTTAGCCAACTAACCGAAGCTCATTATGCCAATGCTCGTCAGTTGGCAGTACTTAATGAACGCAAGGAAGCATTAAGTTCAAGTCGCCTGAATTTATCTGCAGAACGTAACCGCCTTCTCGAAGAACAAAAATACCTTGAAGATAAAATACAGGAAGCTCAGCAAGAGTATGCTGCGGTTGAGAATGAATACCAAGAGCTTGTCGCTAAAGCTGAGGCGATCCGAGCGGAGTTTGACCAAAGACAAAAGGACTATCAGGAGAAGAAAATTGCCTTTGAGGAATTGAATGCAAAGTTTACTTCGCTACTGCGAGAGAATGCTGAGTCGGAGGCTCGATTAAGTGAGCTCATCGCGCGTTTGAAACGGCGATTGGATTTAGCAAAAGAGAGAGATGAAGAGTTAGGCAATTTGGGCAGAGAAGCCATTGCGATTCAAGCGGAACTAGAAAAACTTAGCAAGGAGCAAAAGCGGCTTCGCCAAGAAGTGGATCGTTTCCAAAAAGATTTGGAGCATCTTAAAACCGAAGAGCAAAGTATATCGGAGTTGAAGCAAGAAAAACAAAAATATTGCACAAAATTGGAGGCGGAACGCCTGAAATTTTCTACTCAACTTAATGTCCTTGAACAAGCGGATCTCTCCTTAACGGACTATAGCCAAGCCGTGCAGTATCTCTTTCGTCGCAAAGACAGACAAGCGGTTTTAGGCGTGCTCAGTTCGATGCTGCATATCCCAGCCGAATATGAAATCGCAGTTGCCGCCTACTTGGGTGAATTTGCCGATTTGGTCTTAGTCCGTGATCGCTCTACTGCCGAATCTCTAGCGGAGCTTCTTACGAGGGAAAACTTGCGCGGGGTTTTACTACCGCTAGACGGAGGGTTGAACTTAGCTGAATTTCCTGTTCTTGCGAAAAAGGGGGTCATCGGATGGCTAAAAGACCTGATAGGAATTGAGCCAAGTTACAAAGACGCTTTGAGTAAAATTTTTTATCGGGTATTATTGGTGGAAAACAGAGAAGTTGTTCATGAGCTTCAGCATGTCTTGAACGAGCCGCCCCTCATGGTCACGCTCAAAGGAGAATTGTTCTATCCCCAAGGATGGATCGTCAGTGCCGGAAGGGTTGAAGCGGGAAAGTTGCGTCGTCCACGCCAAAAGCAAGAACTACAAGATAAGATTGCGTTTTTAGATGGACAGATTGTTGCTCTGGATCAGGAATTGGCTGTTCTGGAGGAGCAAATTCTTGAGATTCAAGAAAAGCGCGAAAAACTTCAGGAAATGCAAGCTGAAGTTAAAGAAAAACTGATCACAGTTGAACAGGCGTGCAACCGGGCCGAACAAGAGATCGAGCGCCATCGGATAAGGCAAGAATTGCTGCGCAAACAACTTGGGGAGCTGGAAACAGAAAGCCATGCTTTGCAAAAAGAAGTTGAAACAGAAAAGAGAAAGAGGGAGATTCTGAGAAAACAAATCCCTGCACTTGAGACTGAAATTCGAGAGCAAGGTCAACGGTTGGCAGAAACCTCACTGGATCAGTTACAACGTCAAGTAGAACAATGGAACGCTTATGTAAGGACAAGTGAGCGTTCGCTTAGCAGTGTGCAAGCAAGAATCAAAGATTGGGTACACCAATTGGAGTTGGCAAAACAGAACTTCAAACGGGTTGAGGAAAGACAGAGGGAGACGGATCAGCAGTTGGCAGAAATCGAGTCTTTGGTGAACGCTTTACGGGAACAAGAAAGGGAAAGAGAACACAAGCAAGCAGTGATCATTAATAAAATCGATCCGCTGAAGCAGGAAATTGAGGTTGACGAAGGCCGGTTCGAAACCCTGAATGGGGAAATCCAAGAACTTCAGCGGATGACCCTACAACAAGAACAAACCCTTTCCCAAGTTCGGATTGCCTTAGCCCGGCAGCAGGAACGTTTTGATGCGCTAAGGCGCAAGATCGAGGAGGATTTTGGTTTGGTTGCGTTCGACTACGATGAGGATGTTAGTGGACCACGTCCTCTTCCCATCGAAGGGATGGTGGAGACCTTACCGATCGTCGAGCATATTCCACCTGAATTAGAAGACACCATTAAGCGCTATCGGCATCAATTGCGCCGTCTCGGACCGGTGAGTCCGGAGGCAAAACTGGAATATGAGCAAGTCAAGCAACGTTATCACTTCATGCAAGAACAGATCGCGGATTTATTAAAGGCTGAAGCAGATGTCCTTGAAATCATCCGTCAATTGGATGTTACAATTCGACAAGATTTCCTACAAACTTATGAGGCTGTTGCTGAGGAGTTTAAGACAATCTTCAGCCGTTTGTTCAAAGGGGGTAGTGCAAGATTGTTCTTAACCGAGACAGATGATCTTTCCTATGCCGGCATCGAAATTGAGGCGCGCTTGCCCGGCAAACGAACTCAGGGGTTATCTTTGCTTTCCGGTGGAGAGAGGAGCTTGACTGCTGTGGCATTAATCTTTGCCTTGCTCAAAGTCTCTCCGACTCCGTTTTGTGTTTTGGACGAGGTAGATGCCATGTTGGATGAAGCCAATATTGGCAGATTTCAGGAAGTGCTGCGAGAATTGAGCCAAAAAACGCAATTTATCATTGTGACTCACAACCGCAACACGGTTCAAGTGGCAGAGATTATCTATGGCGTGACAATGGGGCGTGATTCGACCAGTCAGGTGATCAGTTTAAAGTTGGATGAGTTGGATCAAGTCATTGGGATGGGATAAAAAAAGCAGGTCAAGTTGTTGACCTGCTCTTTTGGTGATGATAAGCCCTAGCCTAGGGCTGGGGGATGTTTTCTTGGGCAGGCTGGGCTTGTAGGGATGATAGAGCCGAGATAGCTTGCTGAATTTCGGGTGGGATTTGGGGCTCCAAGGGTACGCGATTTTGCCAAGTGTTATCAATCTCGATGTTGGCGGACGCTCTGAGGTCGAATAACCACTTTTGGAATTCCTCGGCTTTGAATTGTTCCCACTCGCTCTCTGAAAGCCGTCGCCGCTCGCGGCCTAATAATTGGATGATGTGAAAACCGAATTGGGTCTGGATCGGTTGGCTAATTTCGCCGATTTCTTTTAGGGCAAAGGCAGCGTCTTCAAACTCGGGCACCATCACGCCTCGGTTAAACCAACCTAAATCGCCACCGTTATCTTTGTTGCTGGTATCCGTAGAATATTCGGCGGCTAATTTTGTCCAATCTTCACCGGCTTGGAGTTTGCTGAGCACCTCTTGGGCTGTCGCTTCATCGTCTACAAGGATATGTCTTGCCCAGATAACCTCCTGCTCTTGGGTAATCCCCAGCTCGTTGAGAATAATCTCTTGCATTTTTTCGTAGAGCAGTTGGTTGTAAACGATCTTGCGTATATCTTCTTCGCCGAGTTGGATATCTTCTTGATAGTTCTTAAGCAAATCTTGATAATCAGCTTGAAAGGCTTCATAAGTATAGGGGGTGGGGGTTGTAGTCGGTGCAAAGGTCGGTGTGATCGTGGGAGTCAGGGTTGGTGTAATCGCTGCTTGGGTTTGGGTGGCAGTGTAAATTGTCGTCAATGACAAGGTGGGTGTTTTAGAAGGTAGGGGGGTATTTGTAGAAGTTGGCGTAGGTGAGACTAAAGCATATTGGGTCGGCGAAAGCGTTGAGGTTGCGAGCTCCACTGGGGTTGGAGCAAGAGTTGGAGTTCCGTGGCGGTAATAACCGAAGACCTCTTCGATCATTTGGTCAATTTCTTCTTCGCTGATGGTGATGTTGCGCTTTTTGGCTTCTTGTTCCAGCAATTTCGTTTCAACCATATTATCCAGCACTTGTTGCCCAATAAATTCTGGAGAAAGTTGTTGTTGCAGTTGGCTAAGTTGCGATGCGTAGTACGAGGCAAAAGAAGGATCATTGCCATAGATTTGAGCAAATAGTTGGTAGTTTTCTAAGATATTCACCATTTGATTAATAAGCCGTTGACGACTGAAGCGCACCATCATTTGCCACTCTTTTGTGGTGATCTTCTCGCCATTGACAACGGCAACCGGTCGAAGGTTGCGCAAAACCATTTGATCCAAGATGCCATATCCAACGATGATCGCAACAAGGGCAATGGCAAGGATACTCCCGAGGACAATGATGCGATTTGTGCGGCGTTCGCGTTCGAGACGCGCTTGATGTTTTTTACTTTGCAGGTAAAGTTTTGGATTACGAGCCATAAGAATCCTCTTAAAAAATTTGACCTACGGAGTCGAGATGGGCTCTCAACTTCGCAGGTCAAGGCTGCCATGGTTTATTCGGGCATTTCCCCGGTGAATTGCAGAAGTGCCAAGTGACGGGCGCGTTTGATGGCAATGGCCAATTCACGTTGATGTTTTGCGCAAGTGCCGGTTTGACGACGCGGACGAATTTTGCCATCTTCGCTAATAAACCGGCGCAAAAGTTCTACGTTCTTGTAATCGATGACAGCATTGCGGTCGGTGCAGAAAAGGCAGATGCGCGGTTGAGCATAAAAACGCCGCGGTGTTGCTTGGACTTCTTCTACTACTTGATCTGTACTCACAGTCTTACTCTCCTAGTTTAGAAAGGATATTCTTCTTCACTCGTGTCTTCGTTTTCGAGATGGTTATTGCCTTCCTTTTTCTCGTCTAACAGAATCATTTCATTGGCGACAATTTCGGTTGTGACATGTTTAACGCCCTCAGAGTCTTCCCAATGACGGGTTTGCAATCTGCCTTCGATATAAACTAAACTCTTTTTGGTCAGATATTGTTTGCAGATTTCCGCCAAGTTTCCCCAGGCGACCACATTGAACCATTCGGTCTCTGTTCGCTTGTCGCCATCCGATGTGTTCCACGAGCGGCTCGTCCCAACACTGAAGGTTGTCACTGGTCTTCCGGAAGGCGTATAACGCATTTCGGGGTCACGACCTAAGCGGCCGATCAGTAAAACTTTGTTCAATCCACGAGTCATACCGTGTTCCTCCAAAGGAAGCTGACCATTGCTCTTCCTTTTCCTGTCACAAGACAAGTCCTTATTGTTGGGTGATCAGAAAGCGCATCACTTGTTCCAGATAACGAAGATTGCGCTCGAGTTGAGGAACAAACGCCGGCGGTAGGCTCAGGTTCATAAGAACGTAGTGCCCTTCGCTTTGTTTACGAATTGGATACGCCAATTTGCGTTTGCCCCACTGATCGACCTTGTCGATTTGGCCGCTATTCTCTATGATCCAGTTGGAAACTTTTTGGATCACGTCATTAAGCGCAGTCTCATCAAGATCGGGGCGAGCGACGAAAACAAGCTCGTATTTACGCATAAAGACCTCCTTTCCACGGGATTGCCCTCGGACGCTTCTCCTTGCCGAAGGCGGAAAGTAAGCCACGCCCTGGGCGTGGCTTGCCTATATTCTACCTTAGAATAGCATATTTGAGTAGGTTATTAATGGGTCATTGGTAAAGCTCAGTATAAGCTTTAGCTTGTGGAAACGCAACACAGGCTGAAGGCTGTGGTACGAAAACCTGCTTGGCGCGACTATCACGCGTAACATAAGCTTTAGCTTGTGCAAACGCGACACAGGCTGAAGCCGATGTTACGAAAATCCGCTCTTTCTTGCTCAAAGACGAACAAATGTGTAAATTTAGAATTACTGCTTTCTGAGCGTGTCCACGCAAAAGTTGTAGGACAACTCAATGAGTTGTCCTACAAAGCAATATTGCCAACAACTTTTGAGTGCACACTTTCTTAGCAGTGCTTTTGACAATAAAAGAGATTCTCGATTATAATAATCCTCGCAGAACGATGTTGGGGAGCAGGGAGTCCGGACAAGACAACTGTGAGGGATTCTTTCAATTGTGCGGCCCTGCTTATCTCCTAGCACCTGCAATTTGAGAGGAGAAGGACTTTTGTCAGAGGAGGTGGATGGCAAAAAATTAAAGCTAACAAATTCCAACCAAAATGTTGCAAACCAATAATTTTCTATGGAGGAGAAAGCATGAATCGAAAATTGCTAACCGTACTTGGAACCGGGTTGTTGGTGATCAGCTTTATCTTGGGTGCCTGTGCCCAACCAACACCCGCTCCTGCACCTGAGCAGCCCGCTGCTCCGCAACAACCGGCGGCAACCGAAGCCCCAATGGCAACTGAGGCGCCGGCAGTCACCGAAGTTCCACCAGAAGAGACCCCCCCACCGAAAGTGCCGATTGCCGTCTATGATGGGAAATCCCTCTCTGTCCCCGATTGCGACTACGGTGGGTATATTAAGTCCATTGAGGCGACCGATGACCACACGGTGACTTTTACCTTATGCAAACCTGATCCGGCTTTCGAGGTCAAGCTGGGATTTGGTGTCTTTTCAATCTATCCTAAGGAATGGATTGAAGCCACAGCCGGGGAGACGACCCGCACCAGCGAGGGCTTAGAAAAGCCGGTGGGTACCGGTCCCTACAAGATTCAAGAGTGGAAGCGCGGTGAAAGCGTGGTTTTGGTCAAGAACCCGGATTACTGGGATCAGGAATTGATCAAGAACGCGCCCGAAACCCTGATTTTCCGCTGGTCGACCGAATCGGCGGCGCGCTTGCTTGAACTGCAAGCCGGCACGATCGATGGGTTCGATAACGTCGGCCCAGAAGATTTTGAGGTGGTGAAGAATGATCCGAATCTGCAATTGGTCATTCGCCCAGCCTTGAATATCTTTTATATCGGCATGACTAACACCTATCCGCCCTTTGACAACATCAAGGTGCGTCAAGCGATTGCAAAGGGGATCGATCGTCAGCGGATTGTGGATACCTTCTACCCGCCCGGCTCTGAAGTGGCTTCGCACTTTACACCCTGTGCTATCCCGAACGGTTGTGCTGGCGAACCGTGGTATGAATTTGATCCCGAAGCGGCGCGAGCGCTGTTAGCGGAGGCGGGTTATCCGGATGGCTTCCAGACCAAGCTCTACTATCGAGATGTGGTGCGTGGTTACTTGCCACAGGTCGCCAACGTTGCTCAGGATATCCAAGCCCAACTGAAAGAAAACCTGAACATCGATGCTGAAATTGTTGTCATGGAATCGGGTGCCTTTATCGAGGCTTCTG
>CALFWB010000012.1 GCA_937928795.1 uncultured Anaerolineales bacterium | reverse complement strand
CACGTGCGCAATGTTGATCGTGATGCCACGCGCTTTCTCTTCCGGCGCATTGTCAATCGAGTCAAACGGCCGATATTCGCCTTTCCCAAGGAAAGAACAATATTTGGTGATCGCCGCCGTTAGCGTCGTCTTGCCGTGGTCAATGTGCCCCATCGTCCCTACATTCATGTGCGGCTTCGTCCGTTCGTACTTCTGCTTTGCCATGCAACTCTCCTTTTCTCGAACTATAAATCCTCAATTTATCTCACATAATCTAAAATTGCCCGAGCGACATTTTCTGGCACTCGTGCATAATGATCAAATTCCATAGAAAAGACCCCACGCCCTTGGGTCGCAGAACGCAAATCAGTAGCGTAACCAAACATCTCTGCTAATGGGACAAAGCCACGCACCGAGTGCATATTGCCGGGGTGTGGCTCCATCCCCAAGATTTCACCTCGCCGAGCGTTGAGTTGACCGATAACCTCACCCAAAAACTCTTCCGGCAAAATGACCTCCACTTTCATAATCGGCTCTTGCAAAATCGGCTCACCGCGCTGAACGCCGTTCTTGAAGGCTAAAGAGGCCGCCATCTTGAAAGCCATCTCATTTGAGTCGACCTCGTGATAAGAGCCATCTACCAAGGTCACAATAATATCAGTCACTGGATAGCCGGCCAAGACGCCTGATTCGGCTGCTTCGCGAACACCTTTTTCCACTGCGGGGATGAACTCGGCTGGAATCACGCCACCTTTGATTGCATTGACAAAGTGAACACCACTGCCCGCTTCTGCCGGTTCGAGGTTCAAAACCACATGCCCGTACATACCGCGTCCGCCGGTTTGTTTGACATAGCGATATTCAGCGCCCATCACCGGCACAGAAATCGACTCACGGTACGAGACCTGCGGCTTCCCCACGCGAGCCTGAACGCGATATTCCCGTAACATGCGATCAACCAGCACTTCCAAATGCAATTCGCCCATCCCCGAAATAATCGTCTGACCGGTTTCTTCATCGGTACGCACGCGAAAAGTCGGGTCTTCTTCCGCCAATTTGCGCAGGGCATCGGCCATCTTGTCTTGATCGGCGGCGGTTTTTGGCTCAATTGCAACCGAGATGACCGGCTCCGGGAACGTGATGGACTCTAACAAAATCGGATGAGAAGCATCACAGAGCGTATCACCGGTGAACGAATCGCGCAATCCTAAAACAGCGCCGATATCTCCGGCGCATAATTCATTGATATCCTCACGGCGGTCTGCGTACATGCGCAACAACCTTCCGATCCGTTCCCGCTTCTCCTTGGTGGAGTTATAGACCGTGCTAGCTTGGACCAACTTGCCGGAGTACACCCGCAGATAAGCCAATCGTCCCATGTAGGGGTCTGCTACGATTTTAAAGACCAGTGCGCTCAGGGGTTCGTCATCTCGAGCGTGACGTTCGACCACATCCCCTGTGCGCGGATGGGTACCCCTGACAGGCGGAATATCCAACGGCGAAGGTAGATATTCCACGATCCCATCCAAAAGGGGTTGAACACCCTTATTTCTCAAAGAACTCCCACAGAAAACGGCTGTAGCTTTGCCAGAGATAACCGCTCGGCGCAAAGCCGCTCTTAGGTCCTGCGGAGTGATCTCGTCTCCTTCAAGATATTGAACGGTCAAGTCGTCATCTGTCTCGGCAATCTGCTCGACCATTCGTTCTCGCGCTGCCTTGACCCGTTCAACCAACTCCTCCGGAATCGGAACTCTCAGAGGCTCTTTGCCAAGATCATCCTCCCACAGAATGGCAACTTCTTCGATCAGGTCAACCACACCTCTAAAGTCCGCTTCTTCTCCAATTGGAACTTGAACGGCGATTGGGTTTGCGCCTAGCCGATGTCGGATCGTCTCAATGGATCGCTCGTAAGAGGCACCAACCCGATCCATCTTGTTAACAAAGCAGATTCGCGGCACCCTGTAGCGGTCAGCCTGACGCCACACCGTTTCGCTCTGTGGTTCCACGCCTTGAACCGCATCGAAAATCACCACCCCTCCATCCAAAACCCGTAAGGAACGCTGGACTTCGGCCGTGAAATCGATGTGTCCGGGCGTATCAATGATGTTAATCTGCGTTCCGTTCCATTCAGCAGTAACCGCTGCAGAAACGATCGTTATGCCTCGTTCGCGCTCCTGCTCCATCCAATCGGTAACAGTTGTCCCTTCATCAACCGACCCGATTCGGTGTGTCTTGCCGGTATAGAACAAAATCCGCTCGGTCGTGGTCGTTTTGCCAGCGTCGATATGGGCAATGATGCCAATGTTGCGGACTCGTTCTAACGGCATTGTGCGAGACATAACCCAATCTCATCAATCAAAACTCACTCATTCAAAATCCATCAAACGCGATAGTGAGAAAATGCGCGGTTAGCTTCCGCCATTTTATGAGTTTCTTCGCGTTTTCGGACTGCCGAGCCAGTATTGTTGGCTGCATCCATCAATTCTGCAGCCAATTTCTCCGAAAAGGTTTTTCCATTGCGAGCTTTGGCAGCAGTGATGATCCACCGACTTGCCAACGCAAAGCGCCGATAGGGAGGGACTTCCATCGGCACCTGATAGGTTGCACCGCCAACGCGGCGGGGCTTTACCTCCATAACCGGAGCGACATTCTTAATTGCAGCCTCAAAAACTTCCATAGCATCTCGTTTGGTTTTTTCCTGAATCATGTCGAAAGCGTCGTAAACCAATCGGGTTGCCAGACTCTTCTTACCACGTCGCATCACACGGTTAATAAACGACTGAACTTCCACACTGCCGTATCGCACATCAGGCGGAATTTCAAATCGTTCAGGTTTATTTCTTCGAGCCATGCTATCTCTCCATCACCACAAATTCATCATCTGCGCTTTTTGAATTTCGCTCCATAGAGGTTATTTCGGCCGCTTGGAACCGTACTTTGAACGCCCTTGTTTTCGATTATTGACGCCAGTGGTATCCAACGAACCGCGCACAATATGGTAACGGACACCCGGCAAATCTTTCACACGGCCACCACGCACCAAAACAACCGAGTGCTCTTGAAGGGTGTGTCCTTCACCAGGGATATATGCCGTAACCTCGATGCCATTGGTGAGGCGGACGCGCGCAATCTTGCGCAAAGCTGAATTAGGCTTTTTAGGTGTCATGGTACGCACAACCGTGCACACACCTCGTTTTTGAGGAGCGCCTTTCGCCTGACGTTTGCGCTGCTGCTTCATCGAGTTCAATGTATAGAGCAAAGCGGGTGCTTTGCTTTTCTCTTTTTTAGTTTGGCGCCCTTTGCGCACAAGTTGATTAATTGTTGGCACGTTTGCCTCCACACAAAAACGATCTAAAAAATTCTATTCCATCAAGGGAGGCCATCCAACCTACGATGGCCTCACCTCGAAACTACATCGAAAGCCGTCTCAATTGTCTGGCGAACATTCCGTATATTAAACGGCGAGGACGGATTTTACCACGTACAATAGAGATCGTCAAGAATTTCACAAAAATTTCAGCAACTTTTTTCTAAAATCCCTCGCCAATATCCAACAATCCTGTCGGTGGCTTAATCGGCCGCGCCCGCTCCTCATCTTTTCCAAAGCGGATAATCTCCCCGGTGTCGGTAATCGCTTCAACCGCCAATGCCAGACTCTGTAATTCTTTGACAAGCACCTTGAAGGAAGCCGGGATGCTCGGTTCTTCAATCGGTTCTCCCTTGACAATCGACTCGTAGGTTTTTACCCGCCCTTGGACGTCATCGGATTTCACCGTCAGCATCTCCTGCAAGGTGTAAGCCGCGCCGTAAGCTTCCAATGCCCAAACTTCCATTTCGCCAAACCGCTGCCCACCAAACTGCGCTTTACCACCCAAAGGTTGCTGGGAAACCAGACTATAAGGGCCGGTAGAACGAGCGTGCACCTTATCCTCAACCAAGTGATGCAACTTAAGCATGGTCATCACCCCAACCGTTACCGGTTGGTCGTATGCCTCACCGGTCTTTCCATCGCGGAGGATTTGCTTGCCCAGAATTGGCATCGGCAAGCCGCTTTCTAGCATCTTTTCTTCTGCTTGCTTACGAATTTCCTCCGGTTGTGAAGCGATCACTGTTTCGCCTAAACTTTCTAGCCACAATTGCAAACAGGAAGTTATCGCGTTCGCATCTAACTCTTGACGTCGCGCGCTCGGAACTGCCGCACGATCCTCAAAGTATAAAATGTCATTCGGATTAAGCCCTCTATCCTTAAGATATTCGGTCACTACAGCTCTGCGGGCGTACAATGGATCCGAAATAAGCTGATAGACATCATAGCCGCGCTCTCCAAGCCACTGCTCCATGTAATAACGGCGCACCTCTTCATCATCTTCGATCATTGTTGGATCATACTCTTGGCTCTTTAGCCACTCCCAGGCTTTCTCGCCTGTTTCTTTCCAGGCTTGATCGATCATCCAAGCTCGCGCTAATTCCGCTTCGATTTCATCCTCCGAAGCACCATCGAAGACCGGGGTAATGGCGCGGAAACCCAAACGATAAGCAGCCCAACCCAAGTGGGTTTCCAACACTTGACCGATGTTCATCCGTCCGGGAACACCCAATGGGTTAAGAATGATATCGACCGGTTCACCGTTGTCCAAGAAGGGCATATCCTCAACGGGAACCACTTTCGATACGACTCCTTTGTTTCCATGTCGTCCAGCCATCTTATCACCCGATGTGATTTTCCGCCGTTGAGCAACCGAGACGCGGATCATCTTATCTACACCAGCCGGGAGATCCGAATTTTCCTCGCGCGTGAAGACTTTCACCTCAACGACCTTGCCGCGCTCACCATGCGGCATCCGTAAAGATGTATCTTTTACATCGCGCGATTTTTCACCGAAGATTGCCCGCAACAAACGTTCCTCAGGGGTCAGTTCCTTCTCGCCTTTCGGAGAAATCTTCCCTACCAGAATATCATTCGGTCCGACTTCTGCGCCAACTCGAATGATACCGTTCTCGTCTAGGTCTTTGATCGCTTCTTCGCCTACGTTTGGGATATCGCGCGTGATCTCTTCGGGACCCAGTCGAGTGTCACGCGACTCTACCTCATATTTTTCGATATGCACCGAGGTGAATTTATCCTCTTGAACCAAACGTTCTGAAATCAAGATCGCATCCTCATAATTGCCGCCCTCCCACGAAATAAAAGCAACGATGACATTCTGGCCTAATGCCAGCTCACCGTTTTGAGTGGAAGACGAATCGGCAATTACATCCCCAGCCTTGACGCGCTGACCTTTGACCACAGCCGGCCTTTGATCGATACAAGTCGATTGATTCGAACGTTGATATTTACGTAAGGTATAACGGTGGATGTGTCCATCCAGAGAGCGAACGTCAATATATCTTCCTGTAACCGAGATCACTTCGCCATCTTCCTCGGCAATTACGACCTGCCCCGAGTCAATAGCTGCAGCCTTTTCCATCCCAGTAGAGACAATGGGGATCTCTGGCTGTAAGAGGGGCACGGCTTGAGCCTGCATATTCGAACCCATGAGCGCCCGGTTCGCATCATCATGCTCAAGGAAGGGGATTAAGGACGCACTGATGCCCACGATCTGATGAGGCGCAACATCCATGTAATCAATGCTGGTTGGGGACGAGAAGATGAACGAATTGTGATAACGAGAAGAGATGCGCGACCGCACAAACTCAGCATGCTCGGTCAGAGGCGCGTTGGCTTGGGCAATGACATAACGGTCTTCAACATCGGCAGAGAGATATTCCACCTCTTCCGTAACAAACGGCACAATCGCAACTTCCTTAATGTTCGCTTTGCGGATTTTCTCGGCAATCTCCTCTGTCACCCGCTCGCCGCTTTTAGCAATCAATTCTCCGCTTTGGGGATCGGTAATGTCTTCCCGCAGAGCCCGACCGACAAATCGACCATCTTGCGGGGACATCATTCGCAAGACGCGCCGATAGGGAGTTTCGATAAAGCCGTATTCATTCACCCGCGCAAAAGAAGCCAAACGGCCAATCAGACCGATGTTCGGACCTTCGGGTGTTTCAATCGGACAAATGCGCCCATAGTGCGAGTGGTGAACATCGCGCACATCAAAACCCGCTCGCTCGCGACGCAATCCACCAGGACCTAGGGCAGATAAGGTTCGTTTGTGGCGCAATTCGGCGAGTGGATTGGTTTGATCCATGAATTGAGAGAGCTGGCTAGAGCCAAAGAATTCCCGCAAGGCCGCCACTACTGGACGGATATTAATCAGCGTTATCGGCGAGACCTGATCCTGATCGCGGATCGACATACGTTCTTTAATCACGCGCTCCATGCGCCGCAAGCCGATGCGCAATTTATTTTGAATCAGCTCACCCACCGTTTTCGCCCGCCGATTTCCCAGATGGTCAATATCGTCTGGGGCAACCATGTTGTTGTTTATCATGATCATCCGCTCAACCAAACGCACGATGTCCCACTTGGTCACGGTTCGGATCTGCATGGGGACGATCTCGCGTAAGTCGAGCTTCTGGTTGAGTTTATAGCGACCAACCCGCTCAAGGTCGTAGTGCCGTTGATCAAACAATTGCTCTTCAAGAAATTCACGAGCGTTTTCTAGGGTTGCCGGATCACCAGGGCGCATGCGCTTGAAAAATTCAAGCAGGGCTGCTTCGGCAATCGTCAAACCATGCGAGAGATCCCACTCTGGCTCCTGCGCAAACGTTGAAGGGATATAAAGGCGATCGGGGTTGTTATCTACATTTCCAAACAGGGTCAGAAGTTCCTCATCGGTGCCTTTTTCGAGTGGCGAAGGATAACCGCTATTGGCATCCTTAACGGCTGCTAAAGCGCGCAAGAAAATTGTCACCGGCACCGTTCGTTTCCGATTGAAGCGCAAGGTGAGATAATCGGATTTGCGTGTTTCAAACTCCATCCACGCCCCGCGGTCCGGGATCAATTTTGCCATCGCCAAGCGGCGTCCCGTTGCTCGGTCGGGAACAGCCTCAAAATAAACGCCCGGTGATCGGATTAGTTGGGAGACCACCACCCGTTCCGTGCCGTTTATGATAAAGGTGCCTTTCTCCGTCATTTCTGGGAAATCACCTAAAAAGATATCTTGTTTGATCGGTTCACGGATTTCGGGCCCTTCTAATAAGACGCTGACATAAAGTGGGCTAGCATAAGTAAGGTCTCGCTCAACACATTCCTCAATGGAATGCTTTGGCTCGCCAAACCAGTATTTCAACCCCCATTCAACCGACATCCTATCGCGACTAGGAAAATGAAGGCGCATTCCCTTGTTATAGGATTCGATCGGAGAAATCTCATTGAACAAATCCGCTAAGCCCTCCTCTTTAAGGCGGCGGAAAGAGTCGAGTTGCACCTCGATTAATGTAGGCAATTTGAGCTTAACATCAATTCGGGCGTAAGATTTGCTGGGCAAAATAGCCATAAACTACTCCTAACAGCATCAACAGTTCTCGCTTAAACCATAAAAGCCCCGCTCCTGGCAGGCACCCTCTAATGAGAGCCAAATCCCATCTCGCCAGACAAGGCGTACATTCAACCGTAAACTCATTCAATAGACGAACGAGTATTATATAGAAATTTCTCGATTCAGTCAAGGATGATTTTTTGCAAATTTATAGCTTATCGAAGTAATTTAACGTTAGGCCCTCTTCAGAACAGCAAGCTCCGCTCGTGGCAGAGGGTGACCTACCCTATCCCTTTGGCAGGCACTTCGGCAAACTCAGCACAAGCTCAACCTACCAGCTCAGTGCAGCGCCCCGGCCCTAAGCCCAAAGGGCAAAGGGAGATTCTCCCCTCTCCCGCTGGGAGAGGGGCCGGGGGTGAGGGCGTCCTCCCCTCTCCCGCTG
>CALFWB010000011.1 GCA_937928795.1 uncultured Anaerolineales bacterium | reverse complement strand
AGACCTCCTTCTCCAAACAAGCGGGCTTTCGGAACTCCGCAGTCTGGAAGACTTCGGAAAACAGCGTGCAGACAAGTGGCACTGTCGCACCCTTATATTATAGTGCCTTTTGGGGATATGGCTTGGAAGCAGGGCAGATTTAGATCAATCCTTCGCCTTGGATAGCTTTTGTTGAATTTTCCAGGACATTATTCAGATGAAAATGAATTAGGATTTCTTGTAGCCCGCAATAACTCTCGAAGCGGTTGGGGTGGAAAAATTTGGCGGGGAGAGAGTGGGGCAAACAAGTCTTCGGTATCGGCAAAGTTGCCGCAAGGGCGTGCCAAAGTGAAGTATTCGTGGCAGGCAAGATGTTGAATTTGTTCAGCAGGATTGCCCTGAAAAGGCGGATTTTGACTGGCATGCGCCTGCATGGCGTGCCATTTGCGCAGGCGGTAATCCGTGATGTCAATGCTGGCGACCGGTCCGCCGGCCACTTCTTGGGCAGGAGCAACACCGCAGCCTTGCAAGGTGGCTTCGGAGGGGGCTAGATAGTACAGGCGGGCAGCGGGCAGAGCGACGCGGTCGAAGGCTTGGGTAATCCGCTCTGAGAGGGTAACATGGTCAGGATGTCCAGAAATTCCGTCAGGGCCAAAGGTCAGAACCACGTCAGGGCGAATTTCTCGTAAGAGATCAACAAGGCGGCCGATTAGCTCTGCGGCGTTCACTTGCGCCAGTGTGCCATCATGGTAACCCAAAAAGCGCAAGTCGCTCACTCCTAATTCGGCGGCGGCGCGGCGCAGTTCGGCTTCGCGGATCTTTCCCGCTTCGACAGGAGATTTGCCCGGGATGCCCGCTTCGCCGCGTGTGGCGCAGACCAAAGTGACGTGAGTGTGATTGAAGGCGTATTTCGCCAACGTTCCGCCCATTGGGAAACTTTCGTCATCGGGATGGGGCAAAATGACCAACAAGGATTTCTGCGTTTTCATTTTGTCTGCTTCCTCAATACCGTTACCTATCTGTCCCAAAAAACGAAAGGAATCTCGCCTTAACTTTGTCTCCTTTCCGCACTGAATAACGGGAAAAGCCGCCTCTCCGCGGTTGAAATTAGCGACCGCTCCTTTGAACTATGGCTGGCATGTTCAACCGCAACATCCCGGCCCGGCGCTTGGGCCGCAGGCAGGCAGGTCAATGGAGTCACCTGCAGCGCTCGTTCGTAGGAACAAGCCTAAGGTCAGGAGTTGACGTGTCTGTTTGCTTTGGCAGTACGGGCATTCGGGTTGTAGTCCAGCTTCCTTTTCCTTGAAGGTGGCGCGCACCTCGAAAATCCTTTGACAATCCTGACACTGGTAATCGTAAAGCGGCATAGCGGACTCCTAACAAGTGGCATGATTCGCAAAAGTTGCAAAGTTGACGCCTAGCAGTGCGCTGATTTCGTTGTTGATCTCGCGCAGGAAATAAACTGCCTCCTGCTGGGCTTGAGCGTACTCCATGATCACGCGATTGCGCTGTACCTGAGCTTGCAGGTCGCGCAATTCGTCAATCTCTGCTTGGCTTACTGCGCCTCGCGTTTGATTTTGGCGTAGGCGCGCTTGAGCCTGGGACAATCGTTCCAACAGGGAGCGCGCTTCGCGGTCGGTATTAAGGCGGGTTTCGGCCTTGCGGTAGCGGATGAAGGCTTCAGAAGCCAGCAAGTTTTCGATCAGCGATTGGGTAGCCTCTTGCAAATCAGGGGATAATCCGGTTGCCATCGTCTCCTCCTAACCACAGCAACTGACGCCACATGCAGCGGCATAATTCAAACCGATCGACTCGGAAATAACGTCGCCAAGGGTTTGGCACAGAGAGGCAAAATCCATCTGTGCTTTGAGATATTCTTGCACGAGCGGATGGCTGACAAACGCTTTTTGCAAGCTTTCGAGTTCGCTTTGCTGTTCGAGGCTGAGGGCGTTGAGCATGATTAGAGCGCGCCAAGCATTTTGCTTCTCTTGATAGGCTTGCAGCGCTTGCTGGGCTGAATGATCCCGCCGAAAACGTTCGGCTGCTTGCTCAAAGGCTTTGTATTGAGGCGATTCAGCCAGTGCAGCGGCAAAATGGCGCGCGGCTGCACGCACTACTGCCGGGTCAGCCATGTCCAGTTCACTTAACTCTAATGTGTCCATGAATTTCTCCTTGTTTGGTTATAGGTTTCAGCAAGATAGAGCAAGTCTCTGTCTTGCCGCTATTGTATCCGCGCTGACGGCATCCCACTCGTTCCCCAACCGAGCGTTGACGATCACCTTTGCCATCTGCAGGTCGCAGGAATTAACGTCGCAGATCATTAAGACTTCGTGCTTCATTAACAACCTCATCCTCTCGGCCAATACATGATTACCGCCACGCCCAACAAACAAATAAGCGCCCCAATCAGATCAAACATGTCGGGTGTCTTGCGATCAATCTGCCAGCCCCACAATAAAGATAGGAGAATGAACATACCACCGTAGGCTGCGTACACTCTTCCGAAGTTGAAGATCGCCGGTTGAAGGGTAGGAATTACACCGTACAGCATCAGCACGATACCGCCAATCATTCCCAACCAGAAACTTCTGTCTTCACGCAGCCATAACCAAACCAGATAGCCCCCACCAATTTCACACAAACCCGCAATCAAGAAGAGGCTCACCGAACGAAAAAGATCCATCACGTTACTTCCGCGTCCATAAATAACTGGAATTCAGCAGGCAAAAGGGATGAGTATTTATCATGCAAATTCTTTTTCAAGCAGTGTCTCGATTTTCCTGCGGATGACTGGGATGGCAATCTTGCCACCGTTGAGTGTCACTTCTCCGTTGACCAAAACCAGCGGCAATTGTGCACCGGCAGGTATGGACGGACAATCGACATCGAACAAGTCGTAGTATTTCACTTCCACTCGGTCGCCAAAACGCGATTTCAATTGATCCGCTGCCCAATGGGCAACCTCGCGCCAGGTATCCTTTACACCGTCAGCGCAGGCGATGGGTGCGGCGATGATTTGAACGAGGATAGGTTCTTTAGGGGTTTTCATCAATGCCTCCTTTGTCATTGGAGCGATGCTTCAATCGAAGCCTCACTCGCGGCAACTTTCCCATACACTTGTTCACCCAACTCTATCAGCATTTTGAGTCCCTTGACCTCGCGCGGCAGGAGTGGGATTTGCACCAGTGGTACACCAAAGCGTTTGCCGATTTCCACCAGATATTTCTCCTGCATGGCGCGGCGGGACCGAACAAAAGGCGTGGTGGCTTGTTCAAGGGGGATGACCATGTTGGC
Source organism: uncultured Anaerolineales bacterium (assembly GCA_937928795.1). Classification (GTDB taxonomy): domain Bacteria; phylum Chloroflexota; class Anaerolineae; order Anaerolineales; family UBA4823; genus NAK19. Next base: position 47,338 of record CALFWB010000011.1, on the reverse strand, counting down.
AACCACCAATCCGGGCTGAACGCCGACGGTGACCAGTTCCTTGGCGGCGCGCCAGGCTTCCAGAATGGGTGTAGATTCAGGATACATTACAAAAGCAAAGGTACTTTGCGCCGGGTCGGTCATCATCCGAATCACTTTGCCGAAGCGCGCCTTTGCCACGTCATCAGCGGCGGCGGTGTCCACTGAGACAAAGACCTTCATGTCAATCTGCTTACTCCAATCCACAGGTAGTTCCAGCAGACGCAAGGTGTGACCGGTGGGCGCCGTATCGAAGACCACGACATCCCATTCATCCTGCGAGGCGTATTCGATAAATTGATCAAACGCAGCGATCTCTTCTGTGCAAGGTGAGTTGAGTTCCTCTTCCATCACCTTGATGGCTGATTCGGGGCGGCCACGTTGACGAGCGTCGGCAAGAATGCGTGCTTTGTAGGCTTCTGCTGCGGCTTTCGGGTCGATCTTGACCGCCCAGAGATTTGGCTGACCGATCACCGGGGTAACGGTATCGCTGACAGGTGTATCCAGCACGTCGCCCAGATGGGCAGCGGGGTCGGTTGTCAGCAGCAGGGTCTTGTGCCCTTGGCGCGCTAGCCAGACAGCCGTCATACAGGAAGCCACTGTCTTGCCGACGCCGCCCTTGCCGGCGAAGAAAAGCGTGCGGCGATGACCGTTTGGAAAAAGCCGCGCCCGCACATCGTCGAGCGAGGAAGCGACCCTCACCCTCGTCCTCTCTTCCACTGGAAGAGCGGAGTAAGGGGTGAGAGTTTCGCCATCAAAGAAGATCTTCCCAACTTGGCGCAGTTTTACCGTGCCGCGAATTTCATCCGCCAGCAGAGTCATTTGCTGCTTGGGATATTCGAACTCGCGCTCGATTTGCTCCAGATAACGGGCTTGCATTTCGGCGCGGGCAGCAAAGAGCGGGTTTTGCGATCCATCGGGAGGGATGATGCCGTTGATGATGAGGCGAAAGTTGCGAATGCCCAGTTTGCTCAGCTCTTCAATGGCGCGGCGAGTCTCCTTAATCGAAATCGCTTCGGGCTGCAGGACGAAGATGAATTGCGTCCGCACCGATTGGCGCATGGCAGCCAGAGCGCGCTCGTACTTGTGTTTGGCGTCCTGAATTGCAGCGGCGGGACCAATACAGGTCTGCCCGCTGCCCTGCGATGCGGCGTCAATGGACTGGCTCCACTCGGCGGGTAGTTCTAGCAGGCGGATTGTGTGACCTGTTGGAGCGGTGTCAAAGATAACGACATCGAAGGTATGACCGTTTTGAGAGGGGGCATCCAAGAAGTCGGTGAAGCGGTCGAAGGCGGCGACTTCCGCCGTGCAGGGACCGCTCATCTGCTCTTCCATCACCTGCACGATCTGCGGCGGAAAAGCAGCGCGAATTGGCGCCATAGCGCGGTCAATATATTCTCGCGTGGCTATATCTGGGTCTATTTCCATGGCAAACAGGTTCGGCACGCTCACGATCGGCGTAATCTGATGACCGATTTCCTGCTCAAAGACATCGGCTAGGTTGGAGGCGGGGTCGGTGGTGACGATGAGCGTGCGCTTGCCTTCATCGGCGTAACGCACGGCGTGCGTGCAGGCCATGGACGTTTTGCCTACCCCACCTTTGCCGGAGAAGAAAATGAATTGAGTTTGCATATCGTCCTTCCTAAACTTCATTGTTTTGCAGGGTATGATGACTTAAGCGCTATCTCTAACGGTTGCTTCTGTCGTTCTTCTGAGGGGACACAGCAGAGAGGAAAACGGCGCACAAGCCATCTTCCAATCCATGCCAGAGACAGCATCACGGGAACTTCGATCAGCGGTCCGATGACCGTGGACACGGCCACCAAGGGCGAGGCAGCAAAAGTGGTGAGAGCTAAGGCAATGGATAACTCAAAGTTTCGTCCTGTCACATGGAAACCAACTGTAACCGACTTTTCCATCGGCAGCCTCATCCCGAAACAGGCGGTAAGCGTGCCGACAAAAAACAACGTCACGAAGAACAACGCCAATGGCAAGATCATGTAACCGATCAGCTCGGGGGCATTGAGGATGGCTTCACCCTTAAGGGCAAACATCACAACCAAAGTCGCCAGAAGAGCGGTGAGTTGTATCTTTGCTAAGATGGGGGTAAAGCGCTCTCGAAACCACTGCTCTCCCTTCACTTTCAAAGCGGTTCGCTGGGTAAGGTAAGCTGCAAGGAGAGGCAGCGCAAGGTATAAGAAGGTGCTCTCTAGGATCAGTCCGGCAGGCAGCGGGACTCGGGTTCCGACCAGTAGGTAAATCCAGAGAGGGACGGATATAATCTGGATCAGGCTATTCCAAGCCATTAGACTGACCGAGAGCGCATTGTCGGCGCCGCCCAAATCTGCCCATATCAGAACCATCCCAATACAGGGCGCAATTCCCAGAAGAATCAAGCCTGTCCAGAGATCGGGGTAGTTGCGTAAGAACAGCCATCCGAAGCCAAAGAGCAGTAAGGGGTTGACCAGATAGTTCAAAACGATGGACAGCGTCGCCGGACGTCCTTCGAGTGCAGAGCGCCGCAGGGCGCGAAAAGGCACTTTGGTCACAGTGGGGTAAATCATCAGGAAGAGTCCAACCGGGATCAAAGGCTCAAGCGTGTGCCCTATCTGCGGGGCTGCTTTACCTAAGGCAAGACCTACAGCCATGCACAACAGGATGAGTACTGGAAATGCTTTGTCAAGGAAAGTAAGGCGGCTGGCGGTTGATGCTTGGCTCATTGTGATTTGGCTCCATCCAGCGCAGCGCGCACTTCCTCTAGGGTTGGATAGGCACCAACCTTGATGATGCGGCCGCGCACCACTGTGATCGGCAAAGCTTCTAGTTGCTTCTCACGCACCAGTTTCATCACCTCGGCGTTACCTAGAAAGGCGTTGGGATGGCTGGTCATTTGATAACGTTCCACGCGCAGGTTCTCGCTCTGCAACGACAAGACCATCTGATTGACATCCAATAAGGTCTGATCGAGGGTTGGCCCGCACAAGCCTGTCGGACAGCACATGGGTGGGTCAAAGAGTTCCACATCTGCAGGGGCGGTGGAAGTGGGTAGGGTGTTCAGCAAAGAGATTACTTCAGACATCGTTATCCTCTCCAAATCAGAATTTTGTACCGTTAGTTGTTCACTGAATGACTTGGGTATTGTTTTTTGATTGCTCACTCGCTCGTTAAGCTAATATTGGGCAGACAAAGCGAATTTTGCGGCCCGCAGCTCGGTCGGCGCGGCTGGATGCGGTTCGGATCGAAGAATGTTCCAAAAGCGGCGTTAAGTTCTTCCAGCGCAGAGCGGTTGATGGAGTAGTAAATCCAGCGCGCATCTTGTGCATCACGCTCCACCTTTACCAAGCCAACGGCGCGCAATTTGCTCAAATGATGCGAGACAAGATTGGGTGGTAGATCCAACGCTTCACCAATTTCGCAGTTGCACTGCACGCCATCCATCAGGAGGTTGAAAATCAGCAGTCGTTTTGGCTCTGCTAAGACCTTGAGCTGCTCGGCTAACCGCTCAAGGTTGACAGGAGCAGGCTTGATTTCTCTCGAGAGATAGTTCAACATGTGTTGAATTATATGCGAGAGGGAAATATTGTCAAGAGTCAATCTGGAAGTGGTGTGCACTCAAAAGTTGTTGGCAACATTGCTTTGTAGGACAACTCATTGAGTTGTCCTACAACTTTTGCGTGGACACTCTGGAAGTGCTAGACCGGAGTTGGAATAAGAAGCTGAAAGCGGACAGAGAGCTGATGGATGGCCACTGTAAACCTGCGTTCGAGAGCAATGAATTTCTACATGCGTAAGAAGGGCTCTTTTTCCGATGTCTAGCGAGGTGCTTCTAAGCCGTGTGCCTCAAGCAGAGCAGTGTCCTTGAGTAATTCTTCGGTTTTGCCATCGGCGATCACGCGTCCCTGGTCCATAATCACCATGCGCGGGAAGAGTTCCTGCACCAGATGCATGTCATGGGTGGAGATCAGCATGGTCATGTCCAGTTCTGCTAGGAGGTGAATCAGATTGCGTCGGGCGCGGGGGTCTAGCCCAGCAGTTGGTTCGTCCAAAACCAGCACTTCGGGCTGCATCGATAGCACGGTGGCGATAGCAATGCGTTTTTTCTCTCCCACACTCAAATGATGAGAAACACGATGCAAATAGGTTTCCATGTGAACGGCTGCTAAGGCAGCCTGGACGCGCCGCTCGACTTCCTCCAGCGGCAACCCTTGGTAGAGCGGCCCGAAGGCGACATCATCGTAAACGGTGGGGGAAAACAGTTGGTCATCCGGGTTTTGAAAGACCAAACCGACCATGCCTCGGACTTTGGGTAGGTTCTTTTTGTCACTCACATCCAGACCACAAACGCGAATTTGCCCTTGCCCTTGCAGGATGCCGTTCAAGTGCAGCAGGAGGGTAGATTTCCCAGCCCCATTTGGCCCAACTAAGGCGACTTTTTCACCAGGTGAGATGGTCAGGCTCACCTGATCGAGGGCTGGGTGACCATCAGGATAGCGAAAAGATAGATCGTGGATTTCGATGGAGTGATGCACCGTTCACCTCAACAGGGTCAGGAGTTGTCCGAAAACCCCGATCAGCAAAAAGAGGGCAATTCCACCAACCAACAAGAGTTGCTGGCTTCGAGGCAAGGGCGGTAAGGGTTTGGCTCTGATCTCGCCATCATAGCCGCGCGCCAGCATGGCTAAATAGATGCGATCGGAGCGCTCAAAGGCGCGCAAGAATAGACTACCGGCCATGGCGCCGGTGACGCATGCCCGCCAAGTCACCGTGCGGCCGCTGCGGTAGTTTTGCTGCGGATGTTGACTGCTGCGAGCTGTGCGCGCTCGCAGCAGACGCAAGGCTTCATCCATAAAGACGAACAGGTATCGCCACATGAGTCCAAAGATAGCAACCAATAGGCGCGGTATCCGCAGGGCGCGCATGGCTTGAAGCAGTTCGGGGAAGGGGGTTGAAACGGTCAGCAAGATAGCCATCTGAACCGAAATCCATGACTTAAGGGCGATACTGATCAGACGGGCAAGTCCTTCCGTCGTGATTGAAAGGTCAACCTTCCCGATCGAGACTTCTGCAAGAGGGGTTCCCGGCACGCTAAACGGCAGGGGCAAGGCAGCCAGAACGAAAGGCAGCGCTAAAATTGCCCGAGTCAAAAAATATCGAAGAGGCACTTCGCTGAGCAGTTCGGCGGAGAGCAGGAAAGCCAGCAGCAAAATATAGACTGCCCACGCCCCCATGGGAGCTAGCGAGGTGGTCAGAATAAAAGCGACTGCCAGCACGAGCTTCACCCGTCCATCCAAGCCGTGAACAGGGCTTTGACGGGGTTGATAGGGATCAAGAAAGTGAACGTGCACTCTTTAGGCTGCTTGCCGCTTGCGCCGCGAATAACCGATCGCCAGAGCAACCCCGAAGACGATCAGCGTGCCGACAACACCAGCCAGGATCGTGGCTAAGGCTTCGTTCGAGACACCAGGGAAGACATAATCCGGGATGATCTCATACAATGGATCTCGGGCTGTCTCGATAAATCCATGTTCTTCAGCGACCCACTCTAAGCCATCAGGGTAGGCGGAGGCAAGTGGAGAAAAGACGGCTAAGAGCAGAGCGATCATCAACCCTGCTCCCCAGACTAGTCTGCTCTGGACTGCCAAGCCTTCACCGGCCGTGAGCAGATCAGGCCGCGTGGCATAGAGGAAAGCTAAGGCGCCAACCGTAATTAGCCCTTCCCCGATCCCGATCAGGGCATGGATGCCGCCCATGGCGGGGATGGCAATGTTCGCTGGGGATGTCCCTGAAGCAGCTAATTGCAACGCACAAGCCAGCGCAGCCAATTCAATCGAAGCCCAGGCAGCTACAAAACCACCCACAAAGATCCCCCAGCGTCTTCCTGCGCTCAAGCGGTAGACGGTGCGATAGACCATATAGGCAACGGCTACGCCGACAATTGCCATGTTGAATATGTTCGCCCCTAAGACGAGTAAGCCGCCATCCTGAAAGATCAGGGCTTGGATAGCAACCACACTGGTCATCACGATAATTGCAGCCCAGGGTCCGAGCAGAATCGTCGCTAAAGCTGCGCCGAGCAGATGGCCAGAGGTTCCGCCGACGACGGTGAAATTGAGCATTTGTCCGGCAAAGATTGCAGCAGCCAGCACACCCATGAAGGGCACCTGACGTTCACCCAGCTCGTTCCCAACTCGTTTCAGGGAGTAGGCGATGATGAGGATGCTGGCGATCCACAGCACCACGGAAACCGCTGTGGATAAGAAGCCGTCAGGAATGTGCATAGGAGTTGATGAAAACAGCATTTCGACCTCCTTTTGTGATTAAGTAGATTGCAGACAATTGGGGCAGACCCCATAAAAGGTGAGGTGTTCGACCTCAACCTGAAAGCCGTAGGTTTGCTTGAGATGGGCAATAAACGGTTCTAGCCCTTTGAGATCCGCCGGGTAAGTGCGCCCACATTTGCGACAGATCAAATGCAGATGACGGCTATGTTGGCGGGTGGCATAGAGAAATTTGCCTCCTTTACCCACTAGACGAGTAGCGTATCCTTGTTCAACCAGTAAATCCAACGTGCGATATACAGTGGCAAGGTTAAGGGTTTTACTGCGCGGTTGCAGGCGTTGATGGATTTCCTCTGCGGAGAGATGTGTTTCGCTATGGGCTAGGGTTTCGACAATCATTTCCCGCTGCGGTGTAACCCGAAAGCCCTGTTGGCGGAGAGATTGAAGAGTCGTATGACAATGAGTCATTGCAGAATTCTGTTATTGCAAAACTTTGCGATAATATTTTACCACAAGTTTAGAGTTATTGCTCGATCTTCAGCTAGAGCTTTCCAAAAGTGAATTCACGTCGGGCATGTCTGTGATGTGCTACCGCAAGAGTCGGACAGCAATTTTATATTTAGTACATCTGTTCGTTTTTTGCTAACAAAGAAGCCGCCTTCCGTAGCATGGGCTTCAGCCCGTGGATTGTTTGCCCAAGCTAAAGCTTATGTTACAGCACCGAGGCAGATTTTTTCGTAGCCTGGGCTTCAGCCCGTGTGGGGTTTACACAAGCTAAACACCGAGGGAAGGACGCTATGGAATCAAGTGCGGTTGGAGAACCTTCATCAGCCGATCCTTCGGTTGGTAACCGCTCAACCGCTCTAACACTTTCCCACCTTGGAAGAGCATCAGGGTTGGGACGCCCATCACGTTGTATTGCATAGCAAGCTCAGGGTTTTGGTCAACATCCACTTTGAGAATGCGCACCTTATCCGCCCACTGGTCGGCTAATTCCTTTAGGATGGGTTCTAGCATCTTACAAGGACCGCACCATACAGCGGTGAAATCCACTAAGACCGGGGTAATAGACTCGAGCACTTGACTTTGAAAGCTGTCCCGATTGATATGTTCTAATTCTGCCATCTCTCACCTATTTGGGACTATAGACTTCGCGCTTGAGTTCGGCAACGTAAGGAAGGGTGCGAAAGCGGTCGGCGTAGTCCAAACCGTACCCGACCACCCAAACATCTGGAATGGTGAAGCCTAGGTAATCCACCGTGACGTTGATTCCGTTGCGCTGCTTGCGCACCAAAACGCAGGTGCGCAATGAGGCCGGTTTTCGATTATGGATGAGATGGGTGAGATAGTTTAGGGTATGACCCGAGTCGACAATATCCTCGACAATGAGGACATGCTGTCCCTCAAGGGGTTCGCGCACATCCATCAGGATTCGCACCGCCCCCGAAACGGTGGTCTTTCCATAACTGGAGAGAGCCATGAAATCCACCGCATGGGGAACGGTTAGGTGACGGGTTAGATCGGCGAGGAAGATAAAAGCCCCCTTTAAGATGCCGATGATATAGAGCCGTTCTACCGCAGCGTAATCTTGGTTTATTTGCTCAGCAAGTTCGGCGACTCGCTGCTCGATTTGTTCTGTAGTGACCAGAATCCGTTCGATCTCTGGTGGGGTTGGGTACACCGTTACACTCCTATCTCTGAAATATCCTTCTTTGAAGGCGAAGGCGATTATAACAAAGAAATAGGGTATAATTCATACTGTTTCAGGTTCTGGACTCCATGCAGAGCGGACGGTTGATCGTCCAAATAGGCGTGCAACTCGCCACCCAGGAGTCAGCCGTAACGCTTTATCTAGGAGCCAGAAGCCTTGCCCAGAAAGTCTGCCTATTTTCTCTCAGATCAGCGGGTCAATCAAGCTCAGAAGATGCTGCGGAGAGTGGAGAAAATTCATACCCTCCGCTACCTTCCCTTTTGTCCCTCACAAGCTGCTCTCTTATTGCTCGATCTGCAACAGGTTTTCCTGCATCCTTCATCTCATGCTTACTTGCCTGCTTCTGAAGCCATCCTCCCAGCTCTCGTTGAAGTCGCCCAAGCCTTTGAGCGCATTCACCAACCCGTTTTTCTCACACAACACCTGAACACTCTCGACGACGCCGCCTTGATGAGCAGTTGGTGGCATACCCTGATTACGCGCTCGGGTCCGTTGGCTGAAATTCACCCTGCGTTCTCACCTTTTTCTCAAACCGTGATCCGCAAAACCCAATACGACGCTTTTTATCGAACCCCTTTAGAAGAGAAATTGCGTCAGAGTGGCATCACTCAGGTTGTGATCGGTGGGGTGATGACCCACTTGTGTTGTGAAACAACGGCGCGCAGCGCTTTCCAGCGCGGCTTTGCTACGTTTTTCCTCGCAGATGGGACGGCAACCTACAATGAGTTCTACCATCAAGCAACGCTCCTTAACCTCACCCAAGGTTTTGCTACACCGCTTCTTTGTCATCAAGTGATAGCAGCTTGCGCGCTTCTCAGGGAGGGTGGGAAAGCATGATGCACTGCACCGTAGCAATTATCGGCGCTGGTCCCAGCGGAATTGCGGCTGGCGTCCAGTTAACCCGCTGTGGAATTCCAACAGTGGTCCTGGAGGGAGGCGCAGTTGGTGGACTCTTACGCAATGCCCATTGGGTTGAAAACTATCCGGCGTTTCCTAACGGTATTAAGGGGATAGACCTTGCCCGTCGAATGGAAGAGCAACTTTATGCCATCGGCGTTGAGCTGTTACCCCAAAGTGTTCAAGCAGTTGATTGGGATGGAAAACAATTTTATTTGGTGACCTCAACCCAAACAATCGCTTGCGAATTCTTGGTTATTGCTTCGGGAACCCGGCCGCGCCTTCTCCCCGACCAAATAGTAGAAAAAGCCGCCCAGATAAGAATTTTCTACCAAGTGGTTGATCTCAATCAACCGCACCAAGCCAAGATCGCCATTCTCGGTGCCGGGGATGCTGCGTTTGATTACGCTTTGAATCTTGCAGCCGATAATGCTGTGGAAATCCTCAACCGTACAGAAAGAAAGCGATGCTTAGCGTTGCTTTGGGAACGGGCAAAGTGTCTTCCGACCATTCGCTACACGCCAAACGCTGAGTTGCTCTGGGTTGAATCTGAAGGGGCAACAGGATTGCGATTAACCCTTTCCTGCGCAGGGAAAACGGAGACACGCCATGTGGACTACCTGTTAGTCGCCATTGGTCGCGAGCCGAACTTGGGTTTTCTCAATCCTGTCTTCGCCCAACAGTTGGTGATGCTAGAAACAGCCGGGCAGCTTTATCGCATTGGGGATGTCCAAAATGGGATCTACCGTCAGACAGCGATTGCGGTCGGTGACGGACTGAAAGCCGCTATGCAAATTTATCATCAGATTTTGGAGGTGTCTAAATGAGAGTGGTTGCTTATACAGGAAACGAAGAGATTGCCATGGTCTACATTGTGGAGTTGAGTCAGGGTAGGATGGTGGAGTGTGTGGAGGCAACCCAACCGCCACTGACGCGGCATGAAAAATGGGTGCTTTTGATCTCTACCCTGTATGGCTGTCCGATCGGGTGTCAAATGTGTGACGCCGGGGGAGAGTATCAGGGCAAGCTAAGCGCTGAGGAAATTCTGGCGCAGATCGATTTTTTAGTTTCGCGCCGCTTTAGCGATCGGCAAGTGCCCAGCCGTCAGTTTAAGATTCAACTGGCGCGCATGGGCGAACCGGCCCTCAATATGGCGGTTTTGGACGTCTTAGAGACCTTACCCTCGCGCTACGCTGCGCCGGGTTTAATACCTTCACTTTCGACCATTGCTCCAGCCGGGCGCGAGGCTTTCTTTGAACGCTTGTTGGAGATCAAGCAACGTCTTTACCCAAATGGAGCCTTTCAATTCCAGTTTTCGATCCATACCACCGACCCGCAAGTCCGAAATCGCCTGATGCCAGTGAAAAAGTGGGATTTTGCCCAGATGGCAGCCTATGGCGAGCGATTTGTTCAGCCCGGCGACCGCAAAGTGACCTTGAACTTTGCATTAACCGATGGATTGAGTGTGGACGAACGTGTCTTAAAGCGCTATTTCTCCCCGCAGAAGTTCCTGATCAAGATCACACCACTAAATCCGACCTATCGCGCCAATGAACATGGCTATCGTTCGGCTTTTGATCCCCGCCAGCATACGGAGGTTCTCCCTCTGGTCGAACGATTGCGCTCAGTCGGTTATGAAGTGATCTTAGCCATTGGGGATTTGGAGGAAAACCGCATTGGCAGCAATTGCGGTCAATATCTCAGACGGCATTTGACAGCCAAACGAGCATTGAGCGATGGGTATCACTATCCACTGCAACAAATCTCGGTGGGTTGAAGCCCTGTCTCATGCCAACAGAGCTCTGTGAGCTTCCACGAGAGGAGGTGGGGATTGATCCCATTCGGATTGCTGTGTTGTCTTCCCCTCATCTCCAATCCTTCTCCCAGAGGGTGCCTAGAAAGTCGGGACAAGCTGATAGACGATAGACCACCAGTGACTGTGTTTCTTGTCAAGGATCGCTAGTATGAAGGGCTGGGGACGCTGCCGTGAGCCGACGGGTTGAGCTTAGCGAAACCTTGCCAAAGGGATGATAGTAAACGACATGGTTTGCCCTAGGCCGAGCTTGACCTTCCAAGAATAGACCTTACCCTATGGTAAGTTCGGCTTCGAATTCGTATCTGTCATTTCGACCAGCGCAGCGAGAAGAAATCTTGAGGGCTTCTTGCTCCGCTCGAAGTGACACGCGTGGAGGCGCTCTTCAACCACAATTATCGATTAAAATAGCATGACGGCTTCGTTGCGGATTGGGATGCTCGCCGGCGCACAGGTTAGATGAGCACGCTCGCACCCGCCTGGCAGTGATCCCAAGTTCGGCGAGGCGATGGAGTCAATTCCGATTTTTGTCCAGTCGACCTTTGATCGGAAGGGTCACATTACCGAGCTGCTGACAGGGACAATCTGTTAGAAAACTCAGGATTTTTAGCGATGACGAAACCAAATTTCTTTTTTCAATCGATTATCTTAAAATTACAAGACTTCTGGGCAAACGAGGGTTGCTTGATCTGGCAGCCCTATTACACCCAAGTGGGCGCCGGTACAATGAATCCAGCTACGGCGCTGCGCGTTCTAGGCCCTGAGCCTTGGAATGTCGCTTATGTTGAACCTTCGATCCGTCCCGACGATGGACGTTATGGCGAAAACCCCAACCGCCTGCAAATGCATTATCAGTTTCAGGTAATTCTCAAGCCGGACCCGGGCAACCCGCAAGAGATTTACCTGCGTTCCCTCGAAGCGCTGGGGATCGATCCGCGCCAGCATGACATCCGCTTTGTTGAGGATAATTGGGAATCGCCGGCTTTGGGCGCCTGGGGGCTGGGCTGGGAGGTCTGGCTAGATGGGCAGGAAATCACCCAATTTACGTATTTCCAGCAAGCCGGCGGGCAGGTCTTGGAACCGGTTTCGGTGGAAATCACGTACGGCTTAGAGCGAATCGCCATCGCCTTACAGCGGGTGAGCAGTTTTCGCGAAATCCAGTGGAATCAAGCCTTTACTGACGGCGATGTTAACTTACAAGCCGAACAAGAACACAGCAAATATTACTTTGAAATCGCCGATGTCGAACGGCTGCGCCAAATGTATAACCTCTTCGAAGCCGAGGCAAATGCTTGTTTAGTACAGGGGTTAGTCTTACCGGCCCATGATTATGTCTTGAAGTGTTCGCACACGTTTAATGTGCTGGATACGCGCGGTGCCATTGGCGTCACCGAACGGCAAGCCTTCTTTGGACGGATGCGCGATCTCTCCCGCCGCGTTGCCGAGGCTTACCTTGCCCAGCGAGAGGCGTTAGGGTTCCCGTGGCTGGAGCGCAAGGTGCGCTTGGTCTCCGCTGTAAGCTTTGCTTCGTCTTCTGGGGAGCAAATCCCTCAGCCCATTGCTCCTGAAAAGCCATCCTCCGAAAGCGCGGTTTTGCCCTTTCTCTTGGAGATCGGCACCGAAGAACTGCCGGCTCAAGACCTGAGCGACGCGCTTGAACAACTGCGTTCTCGTCTGCCCACTTGGTTAGATGAGTTGCGTTTGGCTTATCAATCCGTCAAGGTCATGGGGACGCCGCGTCGTTTGGTCGTGTATATTGAGAGGCTTGCCGAGCGGCAGAGCGATCACGAGAGCCTGATCAAAGGTCCTCCTGCGGCGCGTGCTTTTAACCCCGATGGAAGTCCCACCGCAGCAGCCGAAGGCTTTGCTCGCAGTAAAGGTCTCACTGTGGGCGATTTATCGGTTCGTGAGATTGACGGTGGGCAATACGTGGTCGCCGTAATGCGTGAAGAGGGACAGCCTACAGCCTCGATCCTTGCCCAGTCCTTGCCCGGCTTGATCGCCTCTTTGCGCTTTGAAAAATCAATGCGCTGGAATCAGAGCAAGCTTTCCTTTTCGCGCCCAATCCGCTGGCTGATGGCGTTGTTGGGCAGTGTGCCTATCGCCTTTGATTATGGCGGTCTGATCGCCCAACCTTGTACGCGCGGTTTGCGTTTTCTCCAGCCTGCCGAACAGGAAGTCGACTCGGTGGAAGCGTATTTTCAATTTTTACAGAGTCAAGGCATCCTGCTCGACCCGCAGGAACGCCAAGCCGGAGTTGCCGAGGGAGTTAGCCAACTCGCTCAAGAAGTGGGCGGAGTGGGTGAGGTTGACCCGGAGTTGCTGAGCGAGGTGGCTAATCTGGTGGAAGCCCCTACCGTGCTACGCGGTACCTTTGATCCTGCTTTCCTTGAATTGCCGCGCGAAGTGCTGATTTCGGTGATGAAAAAGCATCAACGCTATTTTCCCGTCCAGAAAGCGGATGGTTCTCTCCTGCCTTATTTCATTACCGTTGCCAACAAACCGCCTCTTGATGGAAGCTGCGAAGGCGCACAGGTGATCATTGAAGGCAATGAGCATGTGATCCGCGCCCGCTTTGCCGATGCAGCCTATTTTGTGCGCGAAGACCTCAAGCACCCGCTGGAGAGCTTTCTGCCGCGCTTGCGCACGCTGACCTTTCAAACCAAGCTCGGTTCGATGCTGGATAAGACACAGCGGGTTGAGCAACTGGTTGTTACTATCGGCAAGATGTGCGCCCTGAATGAGGCTGAGATGGCAACTGCCCAACGCGCCGCTCACCTATGTAAAGCGGATTTAGCTACCCAAATGGTGGTTGAAATGACCTCTCTGCAAGGGGTGATGGGACGTTATTACGCGTTGCAAAGCGGCGAGAGCGCAGCGGTTGCCGAAGCCATCTTTGAGCATTACCTGCCGCGCTTCGCCGGCGACGCACTGCCCAAGACCAAAGCTGGCTTGGTGGTGGGTTTAGCCGATCGCTTGGATACCTTAGCCGGCTTGTTTGCCGCCGGTTTGGCTCCCTCTGGAAATAAAGACCCCTTTGCCCAACGGCGCGCCGCCCTAGGACTGGTGCAAAACTTGTTAGCTTGGAAGATCGATTTCTCGCTCCAGAAAGCCTTGCAAGAAGCCGCTGCCCTCTTACCGATTGAGGCTTCCTGCGAGAGTTTGACAACCTGTCGGGCTTTCATCGGCGAACGCCTGCGCAACGTCTTGCTCGAGCAGGGCTATCGTTATGATGTTGTCGAAGCGGCTTTGGCAGTGCATGGGGATAACCCTGCTGCTGCCGAACGCGTCATCCAAGAGCTCAGCCGCTGGGTTGCTCGCGCCGATTGGCACACCATTCTGCCGGCCTATGCCCGTTGTGTACGCATCACGCGAGAGTTCAAAGAGCGCTTCCCGCTGGACGAAGCCTCTTTGCAAGAAGCGGGTGAGCGCGCCCTTTATGATGCCCTGCGGCAGGCGGAGGACATGCCGCGGCGGCCTGGCTCGGTGGATGACTTTCTTAACGCTTTCTTGTCCCTCATCCCACCAATCAATCGCTTCTTCGATGAGGTGCTGGTGATGTGCGAAGACCAGACCCTGCGCCAAAATCGTTTGGGCTTGCTCCAACGGATTGTTTCGCTGGCGGAGGGAGTTGCGGATCTCTCGCACTTGGAAGGGTTTTAGACAGGGGAAGTTGAAGCAAGTTTGGCTGCGAGTTCAAACGCCCTTAGACCAGACGGTGGGTGAAAATTGCCCACCCGTCAGAATATCCATGCCCTGAGCAGGCGGCTTTGACCCTGCGCACCTGACGGCTGAATAGTTACAAAGAAACAAGCGGAAGCAAGCCACTTTGAACTGCCTAAGTCTATTTTTCCACTACCCTTTTGCGGGCGTCCTTTTGCAGAGTGTGCACTCAAAAGTTGTTGGCAACATTGCTTTGTAGGATAACTCACTGAGTTGTCCTACAACTTTTGCGTGGACACTTTTGCAGAATTCGCGTTGCGAAAATAGACGCTTAGGATATAATTTGAGCAAGGAGTACCTCTATGCTCGTTCATTCAGCTTCTCAATTGCTAACGCTTGCTGGTGGTCCTCAGCGGGGTGAAGAGTTAGGACGATTAGAGATTATCCCTAAAGGAGCGGTCCTTATTCGGAATGGGATTATTGAAGCGGTGGGAAAAAGTGATGAGCTGCGCGTTGCCTACCCAGATGAACCTGACTTCGATGCCCTTGATCGCGTGGTCATGCCCGGCTTTGTTGACCCGCATACGCATGTCATTTGGGCAGGCGACCGCGCCGCCGAGTTTGAAATGAAACTGGAGGGAAAAACGTACCTTGAAATCCTTGCGGCTGGGGGCGGGATTCTCTCCACCGTGCGCGCCACGCGCAGCGCCTCGCTCAACTCGCTGCTTGACCAAACCCGTTTGCGCTTGTGGACGATGTTTGAGCATGGCACTACCACGGCCGAAGCCAAGACCGGCTATGGATTGAAAACGGCTGTAGAACTGCGCCTGCTTCAAGCCCTGATCGCTTTGGACCGCGAAGGACCTATCGAATTGGCATTTACTTTTCTCGGCGCCCATGCCATTGCGCCGGAGTATCAGGGTCGCGCCGATGAATATACCGATCTGATCTGCCAGACCATGTTGCCCATGCTCAAAGAGTGGTGGCCTAACCACGCTCCTCACTCTCCCCTGCCATTTGTGGATGTCTTTTGTGAGAACGGCGCATTTGACCTTGAGCAATCGCGACGTATCCTCAGCGCTGCAAAGGACCTCGGTTTTCCCCTCAAAATCCATGCTGATGAGTTCGGTAATTTAGGCGGCGTGCCGCTGGCGGTTGAGCTGGGAGCCGTTTCGGCCGACCATTTGGTGCTAACCTCGGATGAGGACATCCGAATTCTAGGTCAGAGCGATACGGTAGCTGTAGCTTTACCTTGTACGCCGTTCGGCTTAGCCGAAAGGGATTACACGCCGGCAAAGAAGATCCTCAAAGCCGGCGGCATCCTTGCCATTGCCACCGATCTCAACCCCGGAACGGCTTGGTGCGGTAACATGCAGTTTGCCATCGCCCTGGCTTGTCGCTACATGGGCCTAACTCCAGCCCAAGCGATTGCTGCCGCGACCATCAATGCTGCTGCAGCCATCCAACGCGCAGATCGAATTGGCTCAATTGAGGTTGGCAAACAAGGTGACCTCATTGTCCTCGATGTCGAGGATTATCGTCATTTGGGCTATCGCTTTGGCACCAATTTGGTCAAAGCGGTGATCAAAAAGGGACGGCTCTACCCCGTCTAGTCTTTTCCCTCTAAGGTGGCAAGCCAATCGTGTGGAACGCAGAAGACCTGCAACGCTGGTATGATCCGGCAGACCCAGTGCATGGCGTTGCTCACATTCAGCGCGTTGCCGCTTTGGCGGAACGGATTGCTACAGCCGAGGGTGCCGATCGGGAGATTGTGCGGGCGGCTGCCTATTTGCACGATGCGACCGAACGCCAAGAGGTGGATCCTCTCGACCGTAAAGACCATCATCTGACGGCTGCTCGCTTAGCTGCCGAAATCCTGCGTCAAGCTGGCTGGGCGGAGGAGCGGATTGCGGCTGTGCAACACTGCATCCGTGCCCATCGTTTCCGCAACTCCCAGGAAGCTCCTCAAACCTTAGAAGCCAAAGTCGTTTTTGATGCTGACAAGCTCGATGCCATCGGTGCTATTGGCGTGGCGCGGGCAATTGCTCGTTCTATACAAAAAGGTTTACCGATTTATAACCCACCCTCATCACTTTTTCTAGAAAGTGGTGTTTTAGCAAAAGGAGAAATCCATAGCGCTTACCATGAGTATTGGTTCAAATTGCGCCATCTAAAAGAGCGATTGTTTACCCCAACGGCGCGTCAGCTTGCTGCTGAGCGGCAAAGCATTCTGGTGGCTTTCTTTGAAGCATTACAAGCTGAGGCAAGTATTGCAGCGGACGAAACTCCGCAATGAAAGGATAGACTTATGAAAAAGATCACAAAAGAATGGACAGTCATGCTGGTAACCTTCTTGCTCGCCTCGTTTGCTTGTAGCTTCTTTGCCTCTCCTGCCACACCCCAACCTGAGGCGATCTACACGGCAGCCGCCCAGACTCTTGAAGTCCAATTGACCCAGACCGCTTTTGCCGGCCTTGTTGCGAGCCTCACCCCTCCACCCGCAACCTCTCCGCCGGCCGAAGTCTCGCCCACCTTCACCACCCAACCACCAACGGTTACCGAACCGCCCACGCCATTGCCACCTTCGCCCACCAACACCCAAGTATGCGATCAAGCGCGTTATATCAAAGATGTCAACGTCCCCGATGGGACGAAATTTGCCCCCAACCAAACCTTCACCAAAACCTGGCGCATCCAGAACACGGGCACTTGCACTTGGTCGGGTTATAGTCTGGTGTTTGATAGCGGCGACTCCATGAGTGGCAGCGCTTCCATCCCGATCGGGACAGTCAATCCCGGCCAAGAGGTCGATCTCTCCGTTAACCTTACTGCTCCGAGCGGAGAAGGGAAATATCGTGGCTACTGGCGCATTCGTAATGCCAGCGGCGTCTTGTTGCCCGTCATCGGTGGTTATCAGGGAAAATCGTTCTATGTTGAAATCCGCGTCGTCCTACCTACGCCTACAGTCGTTGCTTCAACGGGATTTGATTTGTACAGTCGCGCTCCAGAGGCGCAATGGATCAGTTGTGGCTCGCCTTGCACAGGCGGCACGGTCTTAGCTTTTGGCGGCTCAGATAGCGACCCCAACGGCTTTGTCCTCTATCGCGGCGGCTATCAACTAGAAGATGGGTCATCCCCGGCGAAAATCCTTGAGATGCATCCCATGTGGGTGGATGATGGCGTGATCTCCGGCTTATTCCCGCCCTATACGGTTGTGGCTGGCGATCGCTTGCGCGCCAAACTCGGTTTCCTTGCCAAGGCGGACGGGACTTGTGGCGTTGGAAATGTCCGGTTTCAAATCAATTATAAAGAAGGTGGCTCGCTATATCCTCTCGGATCCTGGACGGATAGCTGTGATGGCAATCTGATCAACGTCAACATTGACCTAACCCCCCTAGCGGGAAAAACGGTACAATTCGCATTGGTTGTTCTGGCAAATGGTTCTTCTGCCCAAGATTGGGCAGTGTGGGTCAACCCCCGCGTTGAACCTTAACTTTAGCTTTCACAGAGGTACAACATGGCTGATCAGAATCTCCCCCTTGTGATTATTACCCACTCCTTGCCGTCGGAATGGCTTGCCAAGCTGGAAGGAAAGTGTCGCACGGTCATTGGTCCTTGGGATGCCACCCGCTTTGACCCTGCCCTCGAACCCTATCTCCCCGAAGCCGAAGGCTTGTTCTGCTTGCTGACCATTCCCGTCAGAGAAGATTTACTGCAGCGCGCCCCGAAGCTCAGGGTGGTCAGCAACATGGCAGTTGGCTATGACAACATTGACGTTGCCGCTTGCACGGCGCGGCGCATTCCGGTCGGCAATACGCCGGGCGTCCTCACCGCTGCGACCGCCGACCTGACCATGGCGTTATTGTTGGCAGCGGCGCGTCAACTGCCCCAAGCCAGTAAAGATGCCCGTGAGGGGCGCTGGATCACGTGGTCGCCGGCTGGCTGGCTTGGAGCCGATTTAGACGGAGCCACGTTGGGCGTGGTTGGGATGGGCAAAATCGGGCGAGCGGTTGCCCAACGCGCCAAAGGCTTTGGGCTGAATTTGCTTTACACCGATATCCCCTTGCCCGCAGAGGTGGAAGCCGAGCTGGGCGCAAAGCGGGTGGCGTTAGAGGAGTTGCTGCGAGAAAGCGACTTTGTCACCTTGCACGTCCCCCTGACCCCTGAGACGCGCGGGATGATTGGGGAAGAACAACTGCGCCTGATGAAGCCCTCGGCGATCTTGGTCAACACGGCGCGTGGCCCGGTCGTCCAGACTGCGGCTTTGCTCAAAGCCTTGCAAGAGAAGTGGATTGCGGGTGCAGCCTTAGATGTGACTGACCCTGAGCCATTACCGCCCGATCACCCCTTGTATGCCCAACCTAATTGTCTAATTGTGCCGCATATCGCCTCGGCGACCCACCATACGCGGCGGCGCATGGCGGAGTTGGCTTGTGACAATTTGCTGGCAGGGCTAGAAGGACGACGGCTGCCCAACTGTGTCAATCCTGAGGTGTACGAAAGCGCATGAGGGTCAAGGTGGTCTTGTTTGGTGTCTTTCGCGAGAAATTGCCCCGCGAGGCGCGCGGCCGCACAACGCTGGAGTTGCCTGAAGGCAGCCCGCTCCGCGCTGTTTTGGAGCATTTTGACCTGCCTTTGCACGTCACCTGTGCAGTGAACGGTCAACTCGAAGCCGATCGCCAACGCCTTCTGCAAGATGGGGATGAGGTACAGGTCTTTCGCCCGGCGGGAGGGGGGAGCAATTCTCTTTGTTAGGATTACTCCCTCTCTCTGGGGTAAAGACTAGTATGATTGACTCTACTGCAAAAACATTGAATTCTCACCACGGGGACACATCTTCTCAACCCTCACGCGTTGCCAAGATCAGTCCGGCGCCGATCAGCGTTCCGCCGAGGAAGAACAGCGCGCTCAGCGTTTCTCCCAGCCATAAAGCCCCTAACAACGCCCCAACCAGCGGTTGGGCAAACAGGGTTAGGGAGGCAACGCCGGCCGGCAAGGTGGCAAAGGCTGTGTTCCACAAGAACATAGCCAGAGCCGTGGAGATAATTCCGAGGTATAGAATCCCTGCCATCACTCCCCAATTGATTCTTCCAATTCCGATAGCGCTCCATTCCCAAAGCGAAGCCGGGACGGTGATGAACAGCCCGCCGAGAAAGGCAACGAGACTGACGCGCAAGGTGTCTAAGCGTCGCGTGACCAAGCGGATCAGCACCGAATAGAGCGCCCAGGTGACTGCGGCGCCGACCAAACTGAGATTGCCCCAAAAGAAATCGGGAGAGAGACGGGCGGCGCGTGGATCGACCACGATCAGGGCGCCGAGGGTGGAAAGCGCCAAAGCCAGAATCTGGCTTCTCCTCATCTTCTCTTTCAACAAGAGCGCCGCAAACAATAAGACAAAGGCCGGCGTTGAGGAAGTGATCAGCGCGCCGTTCGAGGCGTTAGAGAGTTTGGTGCCGATGAATTGAAAGCCGATCGAGATGCCATAGCCAACCACCCCGACGCCGAGAACCTGTTGCCATTGGCGGCGGTCGAAACCCAAGCCGCCCCGCCAGCGCACAATCAGCCCTAAGACCAGACTGCCCAAGAGCAAGCGCAGGGTGAGCAGGGCAAAGGGTGGAATGACCTCCAGGACCACCTTGCTGACCACGTACATGCCACCCCAGATGGCGGAAGCGCCGATGCCGCACAGGATGCCCCATTTTCTCATCGGCTAGCCCCTATAAAGGGGAAATAGGTGGTATATAAGGGATAGGTTAACGCCTGTTGAATCGCTGCCCATGCGTCAATTCTACCCCAGCCGTAAGTGTTGTTGGGGACTTGCCAGCCGGGTATTCCGCCACAGGTTTCGGTGGTGGTCAGTGGTCTAGCGGTGGAGAGAATAATGTTTTCGATAACATCTGCTTGCCCTTTGAGGTAAGGGCGCGCCGAAATGATCAGGGCAGCCAAGCCAGCCACATGCGGGGCAGCCATGCTGGTGCCAATTTTGTAGCCGTAACCCGAAGGGATACTAGAGCGAACCAACACCCCTGGCGCAACGACGTTCGGCTTCAGGCGATTGCTGCCGTCCACGGTAACTGGACCGCGACTGCTGAAGCTCGCAATCGTATCCGAGCTGTCGGTGGCGCCCACGCTGAGCGAGGCAGCGTAGATGGTAGCCGGGTCTTTTACGCTTGCGCATCCGCTGCCGGAATTCCCAGCCGATTGTACGCTGAGGATGCCGGCTGCCCGCACCGCCTCAACTACGCTCTTTAGGACGTTCGGATCGGTGCAACCTTCCGATGGGGGACACGACCAAGAGTTGTTGATCACATCCGGCGCGAGGGCAGGGTTGGGATCGCTGCCATCGAGCCGTGTCGGAGCGATGAACCATTGAAAGCACTCGGCGTAAGTCGCCGGTGTGCCAATGCCGTGATCCATGTTGCGACAGCCGATCCATCTGGCTTGAGGCGCCATGCCGATTTGGTTGCTGCCGTCTAAGCCGACCATGGTGCCCATGGTGTGGGTGCCATGACCGTCATCGTCGCAAGGCTCAGGGGAGTTGTAGGGGCAACTTAATGCCCTCACCCCCGGCCCCTCTCCCACGGGGAGAGGGGAGTCTGCCCTCACCCCCGGCCCCTCTCCCACAGGGGGAGAGGAGGTGGATTCGCTAGGGGTGAGGGAAGAAAGCGATGCATGAATCGCATCGTGCCAATTGTAGTCATGGTTGGCTTGACGTCCATCCCAGCCACGATAGGCATTTTTTAGGGCTGGGTGCTTCCAGTCGTAGCCGGTATCCTGCCCGCCGATCACGGCTGCCTGCCCCAAATAACCCAATGCCCAAACGTCATCGGCTTTCACTTGTTGGATATTCCACTCAACGCCATCGCCGCTTTGCGGATATAGTTCTTCCACCGTCGGGGGAAGTTTCAAGCTAACTGACGGGTTAGCAACGATGCGGGCAACGTCTTTTCGTCGCGATAGGGCAATCACATCGTTCAAATCCCCCCGCACCCAAATCATATTAGCAACCCAGAACGAGCGATGTTGAACCCCGCGTTGGCGCAACTGTTCCAACAAGGGGGCTTGACTGCGCTCGGCGATTGCAGTCAACTGGCGATAGACATACCAGCCCTTCTCCGCCTTGGAGGTCAGCCCTTCGCTGCCGCTCAGGTCGGCTTGTTCGTTTAGGAACACCAGAAATTCGGTTTGTCCGCCTTGCGCGGTCTGCCAAACCCAAGCCTCTATTTTGCTGCCCCAATTTTGATCCTCAATTGGATGCGGCGCAGCTTGGGCGGCATTCCAGACCAACAACGAACCGATCAAGAAGAAGATCAAAGCACCCATCAGGAGGTAGGTCCTACCCTTAGGGGTGGCACGGAGGGCAAAGATTTGTTTTTCCATGACTTGACATCCCTGGAACAGATGGTCAGACTTATAGCCGCAATAAGATCTTAAGTTCTGGGAGGGCTAGAACGCTTAAGAAAACCAACCCAATGGCTCCAGCGAGAACGGCAAAAGGCAGTGTGGCTTGTCCAATCGAGACCATCAAGCCTGGGATGGTGGCACACAGCCCCGCTGCGATCAAGGATCGGCTGAGGGTGCTGCCCATTTGCCAACCAAATTGGCGCTGGCGGCGTAGCAACCCCCACAGGAAAAAAGCCTGGGCACTAAACGCCAACACATTTGCCAGCGCAATGCCCGCTGCGCCGAGCGGACGATAGAGGAGAACCCCCAGCGTGAGGAAAGCCAAGCTGGTCAAGGCAGCGGAGATGAGCGGCGTGCGGGCGTCTTGCTGGGCATAAAAGGCGCGCACAGCAACCTCAAGTAAGGAATGTCCTAATAAGCCCAATAAATAGACCCGCGCCGTCCAGACGACCAAGTTCTCACCCTCGTCGCCGAAGTTAAAGATAGCCACTGCCGGACGGATGACGACGACGAGTAGAGCAATAAGCGGCAGGGTGATGGCTAAGATCACCTTCAGGCTTTTCTCTAGGGTTTGTTGAAAGGCTTGGCGATCCTGAGCTACAGCATGCTCGGCAAGGGTGGGCAACAAAACCGTCCCGAGTGCCGTGCCGATCAAGGTCTCCGGCACCTGAAAGAAAAGCCAGCCGTAGGCTAAAGCGGTGATCGAACCGGGGGTTAGGCGTGAGGCAAGGTTATCCTGTACGATAAAGGTCAGTTGAATGAACAGCATGGTCAGTACACGAGGCGCCATCAGGTTCAGGCTTTTCAGCACCATTGGGTTCTGTAGCCCCAAACCCCAATTCCAGCGAAAGTGATAGCGGATCAAACCAGGAATCTGGATGAGCAGATAGAGCAACGCGCCCAGAATCGTGCCGGAGACCAAGCCATACACCCCCCAGCCTAGGGTCGGTAGGGAATTTCCCAAAATTTCATAACCGTTCTGAGGCGCCAGAAACACTACCCCGAACAGGCCGCCTATGTCGTAGAGGCTGAGGGCGATGGCCGGCAGCCAAAAATGCTGATTGGATTGCAACCCGGCAACGGCTAATCCGCCTAAAGAGAGCAAGAGCGTGCCGATTAAGTTCAAACGCATCAAGTCCACCACCACGTCTTGCTGTTCGACCGAGAAACCGGGCGTAATACCCACTTGCGAGCGCACCAGTTGGTTGGCAAATAGGGCAATGAGCAAGGATAGCGAAGCTGTCAGCAGAAAGAGCAAATTCAGAACATAGGAGAAAACCCGCCAGGTTGCCTCTTGCCCCTCTTTTTGACGGGTCTCGGTCAAGACGGGGATAAACGCCATCGCCAGAGCGCCACCAGAGATGAGCATGAACAGCAGATCGGGCAAATTGTTGGCTGCGTTGTAGGCATCTAGCTCAGGCGAAAGCCCAAATTGGCGCGCCACTAAAAAATGGCGGGCAAACCCCAACACTTTTTCCAGCCCAAAGAAGACGGCAACAATCAGGGTAGAGCGGGCGATGTGCTTCACGGTTGCAGTTCTTCGATGTAGGCTCGAATGCTCGGCACAGCCATTAGGCGATCATAGAAAAAAGCGTTGACCTCGCGCATCAATTCCGCCTGCGCTTCTAAAACTTCTTTATTGCGCTCGCGGGTAGGGTCGCTGATCAGTGCGCGCAGACGAAGCAAGCGGCGCACAATTTCTTTCTCTTGGGCGCCTTCTAGGGCTTCGATGGCGCCCAGGATCAATTCGTCAAGCTGTTCCATAATGGTCTCTGGATCAATCTCGGAGTCGCCGGAAGAGGCTTCGTCCACGGTGCGCACTAAGGCACTGATCTGGTACAGAATTGTGGCCGGCTCATCGAACAACTCCCGCAGATAAGCTGCTTCACTATACAACCCCTTCAGGCGGAAGACATTATACATACGCTTGGCAGCCTTACCGTAGTTCGGCGATTTGGTCACATATTTCCGAACCTCCCCTTCAAGCTGCTCTAAATAATTTTCCATGGCATCGGCGGCGACATGTTTGGCAAGTTTGGTAAACAAGGGGATGGACTCGGCTTCCAGATAGACTTCCTGGAAATAGGGGTCTAGTTGTCCGTCAAGGGGGATGATCTTTCCATCGGGGGCTTCCCAGGTGACATCAAGGTTGTTGCTGGCGTTTGCCAATTGCTTGCGCGGCGGAAAGGCGACCACCCAATCCAGCTTTGTCCAGCCTGGCTCTTGCGCCATTTCCTCCCAAGTCAAGGCGATGGGTTTGCCTTCCGTGTCCTGCACCCAGATTTGCCCGGCTTGCACATCGGCTAAACCCCACGAAAGGGGTGACCCTTTCTTGAACGGCTTTCCTTCGCGAACGCCGTCAAACGGATAATTGCCTAACTTAACCTCGATGAAACGATAGGTCTCTCCGCTAGCTGTGCTGAGGATTTTTTGGCGCAAAGTTTCGCCCAGAATGCGACAGGCTTCGGCTTTCGTTGCTGCCTTTATGTTAACCCGCTCGAAGTAATCACAATCTCCGGGGTAGGTTTGAATCTTGGACTGCGCTGCCGAGCCGGAAAGCGCCAAAGCGGTCTCCACCACTCCTGGTTGATCGGGAATTTCGACGATCTGCCCGACCTGACGGAAATGGGCTAAGTCCGCAGGGGTGAAATCCAAAAGGCTGATTTTGTGCCCATAAACGCCGTGCTTGGCATCTACGCTGATCTCATCGCTCTGCACGGCTGCCATCGCCGTGAGCCATTGGATGGCTTCTTCTTCATCGATTTCCACACCCAGACGGCGGGCAGATTCGATGATGCGATTGAGTTCTTCTCGGGGGGAAGGATAGGGATTCATGGCGCTCACTTTCTAATCATGAACAAGAAACGAAAAAACAGTGATTCAGATCGCAGCGGTGTACGTAAATCGTGTGCACTCAAAAGTTGTTAGCAACATTGCTTTGTAGGACAACTCATTGAGTTGTCCTACAACTTTTGCGTGGACACCGTAGGTCTTGGAGATGGCGGTCTCCGTGTGCACATATTATAATATAGTCCTCTTGCGGCGTTTCAAGGCCCCTTTTCTGGAGCGGAGCGCTCTTTCAGCCAGTTGGCGATTTCGGGAATCTCTGGACTGGACTCTACACCACAGAGGGCAAATGCCCCCAAGTCTTCGGGGAGGGCGGTCAGGCGATAGCCGTTCTGACGCAAGAAGAAGGCGGCGGCAATCCCTATGCGCTTGTTGCCGTCCGGGAAGGGGTGATCCCGAATGAGCGAGTCTAGGAGCGCAGCCGCTTTGGAAAAGAGATTGGGGTAAAGGTCATTAGACGCACAAAGTGGGGCTGTCCCACGGGGTTGATGGGTAGGTAGGTGCGCTTTATCAAAACTCGCCAAAACCAACAAGGTTAACAAAAGATGAGATGTCATTTTCGTATAGTTTTGCGATAGACATTCGTTTGGGGATGAGCTAGACTCCTACACAAGATTGATTAAGTTTGTGAAGGTCTAATAAGTAATGATGGATACCCTCTCGCTTTCGCTCATACTAGGTAGCTTGTTGGTTCTCATTGTAGTCATTGAGAACCAATTACCGGTATGGGCAACCTCGCGGAGGTAATTCTATCTACCTAAGGAACGAACGAAACGGGGCTGCCCACCAAGAGCAGCCCCGTTTGATTATCGGCAGAGGTGAACATGCGATCGGATCGAATCAAAACAGGATTTGAAAGAGCTCCACACCGAGCTTTGCTCAAAGCAACCGGCTTGCGCGATGAGGATTTCTCCAAGCCCTTCATCGCCATTGTCAATTCTTATGTCGATATTGTGCCGGGGCACGTGCACTTGCAACAGTTCGGTAAATTGGTCAAAGAAGCGGTACGCGCTGCCGGCGGTGTGCCCTTTGAGTTTAACACTATCGGGGTGGACGATGGCATCGCCATGGGGCACCTCGGCATGAAATATAGCCTACCTTCACGGGAATTAATTGCCGATAGCGTCGAAACGATGATCGAAGCGCATCAATTTGACGGGATGGTATGTATTCCCAACTGCGACAAGATCGTGCCCGGTATGGTGATGGCTGCCCTTAGGGTGGATATCCCTACCATTTTCATCTCTGGTGGACCGATGGCAGCCGGGAAGACTCCAGAAGGAGAGACAATCGATCTGATCTCGGTTTTTGAGGGCGTGGGAGCCTACAAGGCTGGCAAGATTGACGAAGCACGCCTTAAGGTTTTGGAAGATTTTGCCTGTCCTTCGTGTGGTTCATGTTCGGGTTTGTTCACCGCCAACTCGATGAATTGTCTCCTAGAAGTGCTCGGCTTAGCCTTGCCGTTCAACGGCACGGCGCTGGCGCTCACTCCCGAACGCGAAGAGCTGGCGCGGCGCGCCGCCGCCCAAATCATGAACTTAATCGAGCGCAACCTCACGCCGCGCCAATTGGTGACCCTCGAAGCCGTGGATGATGCCTTTGCGCTGGATATGGCGATGGGTGGCAGCACCAACACCGTCTTGCACACCCTAGCTTTTGCCCACGAAGCAGGCTTATCCTATCCCTTGGAGCGCATTAACGCCATTGCGGAGAAAACCCCCTATCTTTCCAAGATCAGCCCTTCTGGACCTTGGCACATGGAGGACTTGCACCGCGCGGGCGGCATCCCCGCGATCTTAAACGAGATCGCCCGCGGTGGCAACACCCTGCATATGGAGCGGCTGACGGTCAGTGGGCGTTCCCTGAAGGAAGCTATCGGCGGCGTGATGGTGCGCGACCCAGAAGTCATCCGGCCGCTGGAAAACCCGCACAGCCCAACGGGTGGCTTGGCGGTTCTGTTTGGCAACCTAGCTCCGGAGGGGGGCGTGGTCAAAACCGGTGGGGTAGCTCCTTCCATGCGCCGTTTTAGCGGTCCGGCGCGCATCTTCGAGAGTCAAGAGGAAGCGCTGGAAGGGATTCTCGGCAAGCAGGTACAACCCGGTGAGGTTGTGGTGATCCGCTACGAGGGTCCGCGCGGGGGACCCGGTATGCAAGAGATGCTTGCGCCCACCTCAGCCATTATGGGGATGGGTCTGGGTGAGTCGGTTGCCTTGATCACCGATGGGCGCTTTTCCGGCGGAACGCGCGGGGCATGTATTGGGCACGTCAGCCCAGAAGCCGCCGCCCGAGGTCCGATTGCCGCCTTGCGCAACGGCGACATCATTGAGTTAGATATCGATCGGCGCACCTTGAACGTGCGCCTCAGCGATGAAGAAATTCAGGATCGGTTGGCGGCCCTGCCGCCATTTGAACCACGCACCACTAGCCCGTGGTTGCGGCGTTATGCGCGTTTTGTGACCAGCGCATCGCATGGAGCCGTATTAGTCTAGCCTTTTGTAAGCCAACAACGAAAGAGAGGTATCAAGATGGAACTCAGTGGAGCAGAAATTTTATGGGAATGTCTGATGCGCGAAGGGGTCGAAGTGGTCTTCGGCATCCCCGGCGGCGCTAATATGCCGATTTACGATGCTATGCTCAAATACCCGGTGCATCACGTTTTGGTGCGTCACGAACAAGGCGCAGCCCACATGGCTGATGGTTATGCGCGTGCCTCTGGAAAGGTGGGGGTTGCCATGGCAACCTCAGGACCCGGCGCAACCAATTTGGTGACCGGCATTGCCACCGCAATGATGGATTCCTCACCGGTCGTATTCATCACCGGTCAAGTTCATGCCCATCTGATTGGCGGAGATGCCTTCCAAGAAACGGACGTAACCGGCATCACCCTGCCGATTACCAAGCACAATTACTTGGTCACGCGCGCCGAGGAGATCGCCCAAGTGGTGCGCGAGGCGTTTTATATCGCTCGAACCGGCCGCCCTGGTCCGGTATTGATCGATATTTGCAAGAACGCCCAGATTCAGAAGACGGAATTTGTCTATCCTGAAAAGGTTGAATTGCCCGGTTACAAACCCCCGCGCACCGCGCCAAAGGCGCAGTTGCAAAAAGCTGCCCAAATGATCAAGGAATCTCGCAGACCGGTCATCTTGGCTGGGCATGGTTTGCTGATCTCACGTGCCTATCGCGAGATGCAGGAATTAGCCCATCGAGCGCACATTCCGGTGGCAATGACCTTGTTGGGCATCGGATCGATGCCGGCTTCAGACCCGTTGAACTTGGGCATGATGGGCATGCACGGAGAAGCCTATTGCAACTTGGCGATCCAGAACGCCGATTTGCTGATCGCCCTAGGGATGCGCTTTGATGACCGCGTCACGGGCAATCTCAAAACGTATGCGCCTCATGCCAAGAAGATCCACGTTGAGATCGACCCTTCGGAAGTCCACAAGAACGTGGTCGTTGATTTACCGCTTTTTGGCGACCTCAGGATGGTGCTAAGCGACCTGTTGTCCTATGTAGAAGAGAGCCGCCATGACGAATGGCTAGATCAGATTGGGGAATGGCGAGCCGAGTCGGATTCGCGCGACATTATTTACTGGCCGGATGACGGAAAGCTCTACACCGCCCATGTGATCCGCAGCATCTGGGAGGCTACTAGGGGACAGGCTACCTTGACCACCGGCGTGGGTCAGCATCAAATGTGGGCAGCGCAGTACTATCCCTTTGAAGAACCTTACCGCTTCATCACCTCTGGCGGGGCTGGAACAATGGGTTTCGGCGTGCCTTCTGCCTTGGGAGTTTGGTTCACCGATAAGACTCGCGATGTTTGGGTGATCGACGGCGATGGCAGCTTCCAGATGACCCAAGCAGAGCTATCCACCATTGTCCAAGAAGGGGCAAAGATCAAGATCGCTATTATGAACAATCACTTCCTGGGTATGGTGCGCCAATGGCAAGAGTTTTTCTTCGATAGCCGTTATGCAGCCACGCCTTTACACGGGCCGGATTTCATCAAGATCGCCGAAGCTCATGGAATCCCTGCCCGCCGTGTCACCAAACCCGAAGAGGTGATGGATGCCTTGCGCTTTGCCGATCAAACGCCTGGTCCGGTATTGCTGGACTTTTGGGTGGAGAAAGAGGAAGCGGTTTACCCGATGGTGCCAGCCGGAGCAGATTTGCACAACATGATCCGTCGCCCGGCGCGTGAGAGAACTACAGCCTAAGGAATCCGTTTTGGATCGAATTTGCGGAGGAAGAAATGCAACACACGTTGATCGCTTTGGTAGAAAATAAACCCGGTGTTTTGAACCGGGTCGCTTCGCTGTTTCGGCGGCGTAACTTCAATATCGAATCCTTGAATGTCGGTCATACCGACCGCAAAGACATCTCCCGCATGACGATTGTGATCAACAGCGATGAGGTTGATGCCCGAAAGGTGGAGGCCAATCTGTACAAGCTGGTGAATGTCATTGATGTCCATGATGTTTCCACTCAACCGGCCGTGATTCGCGATTTAGCTTTGATCAAAGTCAAAGCAGCTCTTGACCAGCGGGCCGAGATCGCCAATTTAGCCTCCATCTTTCGCGGGCGAATCGTCGATGTAGCTGCCGAGTCGGTTATCGTCGAAATCACCGGCACGGAAGACAAAATCGAAAGTTTGGTGGAGCTTTTGCGTCCGTTCGGCATTTTGGAGATGGTGCGCACTGGGCAAGTTGCTATGTTGCGGGGTGGTTATGAACCGGTGCGCCATACGCCCGGCGCTGGTTCTAACGGTCACCACCCCGAAGAAGCGCTGGAAATGGATTGAACATCTTACTTTGAAAGGATTTTTATGGCAAAGATTTACTACGATCAGGATGTTGACCCCGGTTTAATCCGTCAGAAAAAAGTTGCCATCATCGGTTTTGGGTCGCAGGGACATGCTCACGCCCTTAATCTACGCGATAGCGGCGTGGATGTCAGGGTCGGGCTGCGCCCCGGCAGCAAAAGCTGGCAGAAGGCGGAAGAGCAAGGTTTGGTGGTGCGAGAGGTAGCCGAAGCCGCCCAAGAAGCAGATGTGATCATGCTCCTCTTGCCAGATACCGAACAGCCAAAAGTTTATGAGCAGTCCATTGCCCCCTATCTGAGCAACGGCAAAACCCTGATGTTTGCGCATGGGTTCAACATCCGTTATGGCACCATTCAACCGCCTAGCGATGTGGATGTGAGCATGGTGGCGCCCAAAGCCCCTGGCCATCGCGTGCGCGAAATCTACGTGGAAGGTGGCGGGACGCCTTCACTGCTGGCGGTGCACCAAGACGCCAGCGGCAAAGCCAAGGAAAACGCCCTTTCATATGCTTATGCGCTGGGAGCGACACGCGCTGGCGTTTTGGAAACCACCTTTGCCGAAGAGACCGAAACCGATCTGTTTGGAGAGCAAGCGGTGCTGTGTGGCGGGGTGACGGCGCTGGTCAAGGCCGCCTTTGAGACCTTGGTCGAAGCTGGCTATCAACCGGAATTGGCTTACTTTGAGTGCCTGCATGAACTAAAGCTGATCGTTGACCTGATGTATCGCGGTGGATTGAACTACATGCGCTATTCGGTCTCCGATACGGCTGAGCATGGCGATTATACGGCGGGACCGCGTCTGATCACCGAAGAGACCCGCCATACGATGTGGCAATTGCTGCAAGACATCCGAGATGGCAGCTATGCTCAACGTTGGATTGAAGAGAACAAAAACGGTCGAACGTGGTTTAACGAACGGCGCAGGTTGGAACAAAATCATCTTATCGAACAAGTTGGCGCCAACTTGCGCCGTATGATGCCGTTTATTCAACCCGTGGAAATCCGCCCCGGTGAATAAGCCTTTGGAACGTTCGAGGTGATGGAACAATGAACCCAACGACGATCAATCCCAATTACGTGCGCATCTTTGATACCACGCTGCGTGATGGTGAACAGTCGCCGGGCGCCAGCTTAACCTCAGCCGAAAAATTGGAGATTGCCCGTGCCCTCGCCCGCCTTGGCGTGGATGTCATCGAAGCCGGTTTTCCGGCTGCTTCTCCGGATGACGCCGAAGGCGTGCGCATGATCGCCGAGCAGGTGGGAAATCCGCCAGGAGCAGAGAGCGAGACCACCCGCCGCGTGCCGATTATCTGCGGTTTAGCCCGCGCCAACAAGCAAGATATTGACGCAGCTTGGAACGCGGTGAAATACGCCGCGCACCCGCGCATTCACACGTTCATCGCTACCTCGCCGATCCACATGCGCTATAAGTTGCGCATGGACCCGGAAGAAGTGGTCGAGCGCGTGAAAGAGATGGTCGCTTACGCGCGCTCGCTCTGCGAGGATGTGGAGTTTTCCCCGGAAGATGCCGGGCGCAGTGAACCGGAATTCCTTTACCTTGTCCTCTCCGAAGCAATCAAAGCCGGCGCCACAACCCTCAATATCCCCGATACGGTGGGTTATACCACGCCGGATGAGTTCGGCAAACTGATTCGCAATATCATCGCCAATACTGATGGGATTGAAAAAGCGATTGTCTCGGTGCATTGCCACAATGACCTCGGCTTAGCCACGGCTAACACCCTGGCCGGCATCCGCGCTGGAGCCCGCCAAGCCGAAGTGACGATCAACGGCATCGGTGAACGGGCTGGCAATACCTCGTTAGAAGAGGTGGTGATGACCTTACATACCCGCCGGGCGATGTTTGGTCTGACGACCGGCATCGATACCACGCAGATCACCCGCGTTAGCCGCATGGTTTCAACCTACACCGGCATTCCGGTGCAACCCAACAAGGCTATCGTGGGCGCCAATGCATTCGCTCATGAAGCCGGCATTCACCAAGATGGGATGTTAAAGCATCAAGAGACCTACGAGATCATGCGCCCAGAGACGATCGGCTTAGGCCGTTCCAAATTGGTGATGGGCAAACATTCCGGGCGGCATGCCTTGCGCGTGCATTTAGAAGAACTGGGCTATAACCTCACCAAAGAAGAGTTAGATGTAGCCTTCGAGCGTTATAAAGAATTAGCAGATAAGAAAAAGGTGATCACCGAAGCCGACCTAGAGGCATTGGTGGGCGATCAGGCGAGCCGCGGCGAAGAATTCTATAGTCTGGACGGCTTACAGGTTGCTTGCGGAACGATGGGTATGCCGACTGCAACCGTGCGTCTGCGCGGTCCAGATGGGCAAACCCACATCCATGCGGCTGTCGGAACCGGTCCCGTCCATGCCACCTATTGTGCCATCGACGCCATTGTTGGCGCTCCGAATACCCTCTTGGAATTCAACGTCCATGCGGTGACCGAAGGCATTGACGCCCTTGGTGAAGTGACCGTGCGTTTGCAAGCCGAGGACCCGAATTTGCATGAACGCACCTCGC
Organism: uncultured Anaerolineales bacterium; assembly: GCA_937928795.1. Classification (GTDB taxonomy): domain Bacteria; phylum Chloroflexota; class Anaerolineae; order Anaerolineales; family UBA4823; genus NAK19. The sequence goes on along the minus strand of CALFWB010000011.1, from coordinate 15,338 downwards.
CGCAGAACGGGCAAACGCGCACGCGCACTTTTGGTGGCTATGGCGCCGACACAGATATTATTGTCGCTGCTGCCAAAGCTTACCTAGCTGCCTTAAATAAACTGCTGGCAGCAAGCGGATTTTCTAAGAACGGAGGCACTCGAGCGCAATGAGTAATGTCATGGGTGTTCCCAGCCAATACGGCTTGGAGAACCACGGTTTACGCAACCTTAATATGGAATATTGGACCTTGCCGACCCCAGCCCTGGTGGAACGGATCGTCTCCCGTCGCGAAGGGATGCTTGCCCATGAAGGGGCGGTTGTGGTACGTACAGGGGTCTATACCGGCCGAGCACCGAATGACAAGTATATTGTATCCGACACCGAAACCGCCGAGCGCGTCAACTGGAGCAAGATCAACCAACCCCTTGAGGCGGCCCGCTTCGATCAGCTCCATCTGCGCATGACAGCCTATTTTCAAGGGCGGGATGTCTTCGTCCAAGATACCACGATCTGTGCTCACCCGCGCTATCGTTTGCCCATTCGGGTGATCACCGAAAACGCCTGGCACAGCCTGTTTGCCCGCAATGTCTTTATCCGCCGTTCACCGCAAGAACTACCCGAACATGTGCCCCAGTTCACCGTCCTCCATGCGCCGGGCTTCCGCGCTATCCCGGAACTGGACGGCTTAAACTCTGATGTGTTTATCATCCTGAATTTCACCAAGCGCATGGCTTTAATCGGTGGCACCGCATATGCGGGTGAAATCAAGAAAGCCATGTTTACGGCGATGAATTATCTGCTCCCTCAGCAGGATGTATTGCCGATGCACTGCTCTGCCACTGTCGGCGAGCAGGGGGATGTGGCGTTGTTCTTCGGTCTCTCTGGAACCGGGAAAACAACCCTTTCTTCTGATCCGCAACGCAAAATGGTCGGTGACGATGAACATGGCTGGGGTGAGGAAGGGATTTTCAATTTTGAGGGCGGCTGTTATGCCAAAGTGATTCGCCTCTCCCCAGAATTGGAACCACTCATCTGGAAAGCCACCCGCCATTTTGGCACAGTGATCGAAAACGTTGCCATCGACTCCTATACGCGGCGGATAGATTTCAATGATGACTCGTATACCGAGAACACTCGCGCAGCCTATCCAATTGGTTTTTTGGATAACATTGTCCCCAATGGGGTTGCAGGACATCCCAAAAACATCTTTTTCCTGACCGCCGATGCGTACGGGGTGTTACCGCCTATTGCCCGCCTCGACCACTCGCAAGCGATCTATTACTTCCTCTCCGGTTACACCTCGAAATTAGCCGGCACGGAGAAAGGTCTGGGCAAAGAGCCACAAGCGACGTTCTCCACTTGTTTTGGCGCGCCGTTCATGCCTCTGCACCCAGCCCGCTACGCCCAGATGTTGATGGAGAAGCTACAAAAACATCAAACTCAGGTCTGGCTGGTAAACACCGGCTGGACAGGCGGACCTTACGGAGTTGGGCAGCGGATGCCTCTGCCTTATACCCGCGCCATGGTCTCGGCAGCCATGCAAGGACAATTAGAGGATGTCCCTTACCTGCGTATCCCTTACTTTAACCTTGAAGTTCCGCAGCATTGTCCCGAAGTTCCCGATGAATTGCTTAGCCCCCGCAATACTTGGCAAGACCGCAAAGCCTACGATCAAGCTGCCGAGCATTTAGCGAACTTGTTCCGCGAAAACTTCCGCCAATTCGAACGCTATGTGGATGTCAAAATCAACATGGTGATGTCGATGGCCTTTTGAACCAATTGGATGACCGAGAAAGGAGAAAAACAAATGACCCACCAAAAATCATCCCGCTCGACCAATCCCCCCTATTTGGGCGATTATCATCGCATGCGCCTTTATCCCCGCCATTGGGATATGTCTTCTATTAGCAGTCAAAATGGCGTTGCTCATTCCTCCCCCCAAGCGGAAGAACGAGCCCAAGCAGCATCCTCTTACGCCGATCCCTCTGACACACACCTATCGCCTAAGGCGTTTGACGAATGGCAAATCGGCCGCCATTATCCCAGCGACGAGCCCTATCGTTGCGATACGTTTTCGGCTTTCTAGGAAGATGACAAAACCACAGACATTATTCGACAAGATTTGGGATCGTCACGTTGTGGTGGAGGAGCCCGGCTCGCCGGCGGTCTTGTATATTGACCTGCATTTGATTCACGAGGTCACTTCGCCGCAAGCCTTTCAAGGTTTGCGCCAACGGGGGCTGAGCGTGCGCCGTCCTGACCGTTGTGTAGCAACCATGGACCATTCCACACCGACCAGAGACCTTTCTCCGACAGCCATTGATGCCCAAGGTGCGCGGCAATTGGAACAATTGCGCCGTAACTGCGCTGATTTTGGCATTCGCCTGTATGACCTCGGTGACGAGCAACGCGGCATTGTGCATGTCATTGGACCCGAATTGGGACTCACCCAGCCGGGCATGACCATTGTCTGTGGTGATAGCCACACGGCAACACACGGTGCTTTTGGCGCGCTGGCATTTGGGGTTGGCACCAGTGAAGTCGAGTTAGTGTTGGCGACCCAGTGCTTGCTTCAATATCGCCCCAAGACCTATCAAGTGCTTTTTGAGGGCCGCCTGCAACCAGGGGTGACCTCGAAGGATATGATCCTTGCCCTAATTGCTCAGATCGGGGTGGGTGGCGGCACGGGGCATGTCTTTGAATATTGCGGTGAAGCCGTCCAAGCCCTGAACATGGAAGAGCGCATGACCTTGTGCAACATGTCCATTGAGGGTGGCGCGCGCGCCGGCATGATTGCCCCCGATGACATCACCTTTGAATATCTTGCCAATCGTCCGTTTGCCCCCAAAGGAGAGGTATGGGAGCGCATGGTTGCTTACTGGCGCACCTTGCCCTCTGACCCTGGCGCGCAATATGACCGCCAGGTGACCATCGATGTCTCGAAATTGGAACCGATGATCACCTACGGTACCAATCCGGGCATGGGCATCCCGATTAGCGGCTGTATCCCTGATCCTGCGCAGGAAAAGGACACCGAAAAGCGAGCTGCCTTAGAAAAAGCCTTGCGCTATATGGGTTTTCAGCCCAACCAGCCCATGCTAGATCAACCGGTCGATGTCGTTTTCATCGGGAGCTGTACCAACTCACGCCTTACCGATCTGCGCCAAGCGGCTACCCTGCTCAAAGGACGCAAGGTAGCTGATGGCGTGCGCTTGATTGTCGTGCCCGGCTCAGAAAGCGTGCGTCGCCAAGCCGAGGCGGAGGGCTTACACCGCGTCTTCTTGGAAGCCGGCGGGGAATGGCGTTATGCCGGTTGCAGTATGTGTATTGCCATGAACGGAGACCAATTGCAGCCCGGTCAAATTGCCGTTAGCACCAGCAATCGTAACTTTGAAGGGCGGCAAGGGGATGGCGGGCGCACCTTATTGGCAAGCCCGCTCACCGCTGCAGCCTCTGCCATTCGCGGCCGTGTTACCGATCCGAGGAGTTTGCTCCATGCAATTCAAACAAATTAGCGTCAATTTGTGTTCATTCGCGGACTATTCGCGTCCATTTGCGGATCATTTGCGTCCATTTGCGTTCATATGCGGCTCATTTGCGTCAATTCGCGTTCATTTGCGGATCATTCGCGAACCCACCAATCCGAGGAGCCTAATCCATGCAACCCTTTGAACGTCTGACTTCGGCGCTCATTCCCGTTTTGCACAACGATATTGACACCGATCAAATTATCCCAGCCCGCTACCTAAAGGTGACCGATAAAAACGGTCTAGCCGAAGGTTTGTTTGCCCGCTGGCGCTATTTGGCGGATGGCTCACTGAACCCCGATTTTCCGCTCAATCAAGCCCGCTATCAAGGGCGCCAGATTTTACTAGCCGGCGATAATTTCGGTTGTGGTTCCTCTCGCGAGCACGCCCCCTGGGCGCTGATGGCTTGGAATGTGCGCGTCGTCATCAGCACATCTTTTGCCGACATTTTCCGCAACAACGCCCTCAAGAATGGGCTGTTACCGCTCCAAGTGGATAAACAAGCTCAGGCACGTTTGATCCAATTGGTTGAAGAAGAAGCGCACCAAAATGGGGCAGGGAAAGACGTCGACGCCTGGGCAGTGACGGTCGATTTAGCTTCCCAAACGCTGACCCTGCCAGATGGTTATCAAGTTCAATTTCCCATTGAATCATTTCATAAGACTTGCCTTTTGAAGGGTTTAGATTCACTGGGCTATTTGCTCGATTTTGCTTCTCAAATCGAAGCCTATGAACGTTCCGAACGAGCTTACCCCTATGGAGTGAAACGCTATGACTTCGCATAAATCTTCCCCCGATGTTTTCCTTTACGACACCACCCTGCGCGATGGATCCCAACGCGAGGGCATTTCCTATTCGCTGGAAGATAAGATTCGCATTGCCGAACGACTTGACCGCTTCGGTGTCCACTACATTGAGGGAGGCTGGCCCGGCTCGAACCCCAAAGACGCCCGCTTTTTCGAGCGGGCAGCCAAAATGACCTGGCAGAATGCTAAGATTGCTGCCTTTGGCTCCACCACTCGAAAAGACACCCCACCTGAGGAGGACGCCAACATTCAGGCACTATTAGCGGCTCAAACGCCCGTTGTAACACTGGTTGGAAAAAGCTGGGACCTGCACGTCTTTCATGTGCTTGAGACAACTTTAGAAGAGAACCTGCGCATGATCGGCAGCAGTGTGGCTTTTATGAAAGCGCAAGGAAAAGAAGTCATCTACGATGCGGAACACTTCTTTGACGGTTACAAAGCCGATCCCAACTACGCTTTGGAAACGTTGCGGGCTGCCGAGCAGAACGGTGCGGATGTCATTGTGTTATGCGACACCAACGGCGGTTGCTTGCCGTGGGAGATCGAACAAATCGTCAGCGAAGTCAAAGCCCAAATTCGCACCCCACTGGGGATTCATTGCCACAACGACAGCGGTTGTGGGGTAGCCAACACTCTGGCAGCGGTCAAAGCTGGGGCCGTTCACGTTCAGGGGACGATCAACGGATATGGCGAACGGGTCGGCAACGCCGATCTATGCGCTGTCACGGCTGGTTTGCAGCTCAAGATGGGCAAGCGCTGCGTCTCCGATGAACAGTTAGCCCGCCTGACCGAGCTTTCGACCTTCGTCTCGGAAGTCGCCAACTTACCGCATGACCGTCATCAGCCTTACGTAGGTGCGAGTGCATTCACACACAAGGGTGGCATCCATGTCGCTGCAATGCTGAAGCATGAAGACTCCTATCAGCATATCGATCCGCGGCTGGTCGGCAATCAACGCCGCTCGGTTGTCTCCGAACTTTCTGGGCGAGGAAATTTGATCGAAAAAGCCCAAGAACTTGGAGTTTCGCTGACGCCGGAGCAAGCGCGCCGCATCTTGAACGAAATCAAAGCATTAGAAGCCAAAGGATTTACCTTCGAGGGGGCTGAAGGGTCGGTTAACGTGATGCTCCAACGGGCTCAGCCCGATTATCAACCTCCCTTCGAGCTGATCGATTTCACGGTCGTGGTTGAACATCGCCAAGGGCGCGGCATGTTAGCCGAGGCAACTGTCAAAGTGCGCGTTGGGGATCGCATCTTGCATACGGCTGCAGAAGGCAACGGACCGGTGAATGCCTTGGATGCAGCCTTACGCAAAGCATTGGAAGACGTTTACCCAGCCATCCGTGGCGTGCGCCTTGACGATTACAAAGTCCGCATTGTGGATAGCGAAAATGGGACGGCTTCCGCCGTGCGGGTGCTGATCGATACCAAAAACGGCACGCGGCGCTGGAGCACCGTCGGCGCAAGCACAAACATTATCGAAGCCAGTTGGCGGGCAATCGCCGATAGCTTTGAATACGCCCTTGCCCATCCACCACAACCTAGCCAAAGTTGAGAGAAATGCATGAAAGCGACCATTGCCTGTTTACCCGGTGACGGAATCGGACCAGAAGTCATCGAAGCCACCCAAACAGTCCTGAAAGCGGTGGCGGAGGCTTACGGCCATTCGTTTGAAATGGAGAATTATCCCATTGGTGGGATTGCCATCGATCAATTCCAGAACCCATTGCCAGACTCCACCCTAGAAGCCTGTCAGAACGCCGATGCCGTTTTACTGGGAGCGGTTGGCGGCCCCAAATGGGACGCGCCCGATGCGCCCATGCGCCCAGAGCAGGGTTTGTTGGCGATCCGAAAGGGTTTGGGAGTCTATGCCAATTTGCGGCCAGTCAAACCACACCCGCGCTTGTTACACGCCTCGCCGCTAAAAGCGGAAAAAATCGCCGAGGTCGATCTGATCTTTGTGCGCGAATTGACTTCGGGCATTTACTTCGGGCAACCGAAAAAGCGTTGGGTGGAAGAGGGCGAAGAGCGTGCGGTAGATACCCTAGCTTATCGGGAGGGCGAAGTGCGCCGCATTGCTCATTTGGCGTTTCAGTTGGCAAGCCAAAGAAAGTGCAAAGTGACTTCAATCGATAAAGCTAATATCTTGGAAACCTCACGTCTATGGCGCAAGGTGGTCTCCGAAGTGGCAAAGGAATATCCCGATGTCACCTTAGAACATCTCTTGGTTGATGCAGCCGCCATGTATCTTTTACAACGTCCAGCCAGCTTTGATGTCTTGGTCACCGAAAATATGTTCGGCGATATCCTGACCGATGAAGCTTCCATGCTGACCGGTTCGATGGGCAACATGGCTTCAGCTTCATTAGGTGACTATCAGAATCAACATGGAAAACCGCGCGGCTTATATGAGCCGATTCACGGCTCGGCGCCAGATATTGCCGGTAAAGGGATTGCCAATCCGGTCGGTACCATTCTATCGGCTGCGCTATTGTTGCGTTATTCATTAGGGTTGGAACAGGAAGCTCAAGCGATTGAACGGGCTGTGGATGAGACGCTTAGCTTGGGAATCCTTAGCCCTGATTTGGGTGGTAGCGCCAATACAGCAGCAATGACCCGTGTGATCATTGAGCGACTGGCTGCAGCCACCGTACCTGCCTGAGAGACTTCGAATCGAGAGGATTCGATGAGCAATTTTTGAGGAGGTTGATCGAAATGAATCCAACATCGAAATATATTTGGTTCAACGGGCAATTGGTGGAGTACGATAAGGCAACCTTGCATTTCCTCACTCCCGCTTTGCACTACGGTGTAGCAGTTTTTGAGGGCATTCGTTGTTATTCCACGCCAGAAGGCCCGGCCGTCTTTCGCCTGAAGGAACATATTCATCGCTTGGCTAAATCGGCGCTGGTTTTGGGCTTTCGGGAACTGCCGTGGAGCGAAGAGGAGATGGCAAACGCCGTCCGTCAAACGGTGGCTGCCAATGGCTTTGAGGAGTGCTATATTCGCCCGCTGATTTATCTCGATGAAGGCGGCTGGAATTTATCTGTCGATGCTGGCAAACCCAAACTGGCAATTGCCGTTTGGGAATGGAAGAACTATCTCGGTGAGGAAGCTTTGGAGAAAGGCATTCGCGCCAATATCTCCACCTTCACCCGTCATCACCCCAACGTGATGATGACCAAAGCTAAAATCAGTGGCAATTATGCCAACAGTGTATTGGCGAAGACCGAATCGGCGCGCCTAGGCTTTGATGAAGCCATCATGCTCGATCCGCAAGGATATGTTGCCGAATGCACGGGTGAGAACATCTTTTTAGTCCGCAATAGTAAAGTCTATACGCCACCTACTGCAGCGGTGCTGGAAGGAATCACCCGCGACACGATCTTTACCTTGTGCAATGACCTTGGGGTTGATGTTGTTGAGCAACCGATCTCGCGGGATCAACTGTATATTGCCGACGAAGTGTTCGTGAGCGGCACTGCCGCCGAAGTGATTGCCCTGACCGAGATCGATTTTCGTGTGATCGGAAGCGGTCGCATGGGCCCGCTCACCCGTGCGGTTCAGAAAGCTTATCACAATGCCGTGCGCGGTCTCAACCCACACTCAACCGAGTGGTGCGATGTTGTGCGCATTCCAGTGGAGAGCCTTTTCCCGCTTGAGCAATCCCAAAAAGTAGAGTAAGACCGTCTCTACAGTTTAGGTCGTCCATTTCGTCCTCCTCCCTTTGTGAAGGCCTCCGCGTTCCCCGAGGATGCGGAGGCCTGAGGGCGTTGTGGTTAAAACGGTCAGTTGCTCCTCAGAGCCTACCGAGACTTCTCTGCTGTGCCAGAGGAGGCGCAGTATAATTGCGCACGTTGGTAAGATGTGTCCTGCAGGTTTCTGGCTTTACGTGTTGCTTTCTTTCATCCCAGCCGTGGCGCAAAGCTTTGATCGGTTTGGCAAGTGGCAGGTTAGTACGGTGGCGCAAATCTTTGCTTTGCATGGCGGGTCAGAGACTTGCTCTACGGCGAAGCAGGTGCGGTATAATCTTCACAGCATCTCAAGAGAAACTGGAAATTCTATTGTTCAGGGAGAGTTCTGAATGGGACGACCGAAGGCAGATTTCGTCATCGAAACCGTCCGATATAATCCGAAGCGCGAAATTGATTGGGTGCGCGGCTACGAACGGCGCGGGGAAGCTTTTTCCGATGTAATCATCTTGCCGCGGGCGGAACTGATCGAACGTCTGAAAAAGGGCAAAAAGGTCTTTACCGGCAAACGCCTCCCCCAAATGGGCAGCGCCTTTCAACTCCTTAAAGCCGTGCAGTTAAAGCAGGTGAATGGCAACCTCGTTATCGTGACTGCAGATACAGTTGCTGAAAGTGACCGTCTGGAGGAAGTGCCGATCATTTAGCTATGCCTACCCCCTTTTACCATCTCAGCCTGGCACAAGAAATCCTTCATCATGCCGACTTGTCTACGGCAAGTCGGCTTCTCTTGGAGGAGAACTTAGGCGCCTTCCTGCTAGGAAATATCGCCCCGGACGTCCAAGTCGTTTCTGGTCAACCCCGCGCCGAAACCCATTTCTTCGACTTGCCATTGAAAAGCAACTCCTTGCCCCCGTGGCAGCAAATGCTTCGCAATTATCCCAGTTTGCAACCAACCGCCTTGATGGCTGATGAGCAAAAAGCGTTTCTACTCGGTTATCTGTGTCATTTACAAGCCGATTGGCGCTGGGTGCAACAAATTTTTGTGCCGATTTTTGGGCTTCACAACACATGGGGGACCTTTGAGCAGCGCCTGATCTATCACAACGTCCTGCGAGCCTATCTGGATGAGCAAATCTTGCCCACCCTGCCGCCAGAGTGGGGCTACAGCCTAGAGAGAGCCACTCCCTGCGGCTGGCTGCCCTTTGTGGCAGATGGCAATTTGACCCAGTGGCGAGATTTGATTGCTGCGCAACTCAAACCGGGCAGTAAAATTGCCACGGCAGAAGTTTTCGCGGCGCGTCAAGGGCTAGCGGTTGATGAGTTCGCCCGCCTAGTCCATTCCCCTAAGCTGTTGCAAGAGGCCGTTTTTTCGCGTCTACCCTTGACGCAATTGACTGTTTTCCGTCAGCAGATCGTTGCTGAAAGTGTGCGTTTGATTCAAGAGCCTCTTTCTGATCGCTTTGGTCTTGGCCATCTTGATCTTATCCTAGATGTTTAGGGTTTCCATTTGGAGCAACCGTTTCTTTCCGTCATTATCCCTGCTCACAACGAAGAACACCGTTTACCTCATACCATCGAAAGCCTTTTTGCCTATTTGAATTCCCAGAGGTATTCATCTGATGTTTGGATCGTGGAAAACGGCAGTCAGGATCAAACCCTGCGGCTGGCTCAAGAGCTGGTGCAGCGCTACGATCGGCTTCACGTTTTGCACGAGGAACAGCGTGGCAAGGGACTGGCAGTGCGGCGCGGCATGTTGACCGCAACAGGGACTTATCGCATGATGTGCGATGCAGATTTATCCATGCCGCCGCATGAGATCGGTCGCTTTCTACCGCCGCAACTAACCGGAGTGGATATTGCGATTGCCTCGCGCGAAGCACCTGGGGCAAAACGGTACGATGAACCGCATTATCGGCATTGGATCGGTCGGGTTTTTAATCTGCTGATCCGCCTGCTATTGCTGCCGCAATTTCATGACACGCAATGTGGTTTCAAGTGCTTTACGGCTGCGGCAGCCGAGCGCTTGTTTCCCCTCCAGACGATCACGGGATGGACGTTTGACGTCGAGATCCTCTATCTGGCAACTCGGCTTGGACTGCGTATCCAAGAGGTGCCCATCCAATGGTACTTTAACGCGGAGAGTAAGGTACAAGTCGGGCGCGACGCCTTGCGCATGGCGCTGGATTTATTCTATATCCGCTCTCATTGGAGAGGATTTCCTCAATGAGAACAAAAACGGTAGGCATCATCCAGCCCGACCTCCAATTCGAGCTAGACTTGTGGGTGCAAGGCTTTCAGCGAGTGGTCGGGCTCGATGAAGCGGGACGGGGAGCTTTAGCCGGACCGTTGGCGGTGGGAGCGGTCTGCTTGCCCCCTGATCCGCTGATTGCCACCCATCTATCGGGAGTGCGCGATTCCAAACAGCTTACCCCTGCCGAACGAGCCTACTGGGCAGAAGTTATCAAAGCCCATGCGCAAGGTTGGGCGGTGGGCTTGGCATCGAATGAGGAAATCGACCACCTAGGGATTGCCGAGGCAACCCGCTTGGCAGCCCAACGGGCGATCAGTGCTCTGCCATGGGGCGCCCAGCATTTACTGCTTGACTATTTTCGTCTACCCCAGTGCCATCTCCCTCAGAAGGCGCTCATCAAGGGCGATCAACGTTGTTTATCGATTGCTGCGGCCTCCATACTGGCAAAAACCGAGCGCGATCGGTGGATGACCCAAATTGATAGAGTTTATCCTCAATATGGATTTGCCGCTCACAAGGGGTATGCCACCGCTGCGCATTTGGAGCGCATCCAGCGTTGGGGAGCTTGTCCCATTCATCGCCGCTCGTTTGCCCCGTTGTGTAATCTGAAAGAACGAGAGGAGAGCGTATGAGCGAAATAGAATTGCAATATGGTTTGTTTCCCAGCCCGATTACCCCGCTGGCGATGGCGCGTGGGTTGTCCTTTGCAGAAGTTGCCCTTTCCCCCCTCGGTTATCTGCTGTGGCTGGAGAACCGCTCCGATCGCGGGGTGATTGTTGTCAAACCGTTGGATGGTCAGGGCCGCCGCGACTTGAACGCCGACTTTGCCGTGCGTGCCAAGGTCGGCTACGGCGGGGGCGATTTTGCCGTATTCGGCGAATGGGTTTATTTTATTGACGCCATTCAGGGGCGAATTTACCGTCAGTCCTTCTTGGGTGGTCCGGCGCAGCCCCTTACGCCGGCTTTTGGGCGCGCCGCTGCCCCAACCCCTTCGCCCGATGGCAAATGGCTGGCTTTTGTGCATACTTACGAAGAGAAAGATGTGCTTGCGGTGGTCGATAGCAGCGGTCAAGGTTGGCCGCAAATTCTCGTCCAAGGCGAAGATTTCTACATGCAACCGGCCTGGCATCCAAAAGGGCGACACTTGGCTTGGATTGCTTGGAACCACCCCAATATGCCCTGGGATGGCACTTGGTTGCGCATAGGCGAACTTGAGGTTTACCACGGGCATTTGCGTTGTACAACCGTTGAGACGATCACCGGCGATGAAAGGACTTCGATCTTTCAGCCGCTCTTCTCGCCCGATGGGCGTACTTTGGCTTACGTGGCAGAAAGCGAGAATTGGTGGCAACTTTGGCTCTACGATCTTCAGACTCAGGAAAGGCGACAACTCACCGGTGCTCCAGCCGAACATGCGCTGCCGGCCTGGCTTCAGGGAATGCGCACCTTTCAATTTAGCCCGGATGGACGCTGGATTTTTGTCGTTCGCAATCAAGACGCGCGGGATCGCTTGGTTAAGATTTCGGTCGAGAGCGGCGAGGAAACTCAAGTTGATTTCGATACTCCTTACACGGCTTTAGGGCAAATTTGCCTGACCGAATGGCAGGGTGAAACCGTTCTGGCTTTCATTGCCTCTGCAGCGACGCTTCCACCGCGTGTGATCACCGTTCATGAAAACGGCTCGACACAGGTATGGGGCAGGGCATATGCGGAAGACATCCCGTTTAGCTCCTATTCATCGGGCAAACCAATCGAATGGATCGGTAAGGATGGCGAAACCGTGCATGGTTTGTTTTACCCGCCCCATCATCCCACTGCCAAAGGCAAAGGGCTGCCTCCCCTGATTATCCACATTCACGGCGGACCGACCAGCCAAGTGAAAAACGGCTTCAACCCGCGCGCTCAGTATTTTGCCACGCGCGGCTATGCCTTCCTTGAGGTGAATTACCGCGGTTCAAGTGGCTACGGAAAAGCTTACCGAGAGAAGCTGCGTACTTTTTGGGGCATCTACGATGTTGAGGACGCGTTAAGTGGCGCTCAAGCCTGCGTGGAACGCGGTTTAGTAGATGGCGGAAAATTGGTCATCATGGGTGGCAGTGCCGGCGGGTTTACCGTTCTTAAAGCCCTTGAGGACTATCCCGGCTTTTTCAAGGCTGGTGTTTGCCTGTATGGTGTATCGAATCAATTTACACTGGCGCAGGAGACCCATAAGTTCGAGGCGCACTACTTGGATAGCTTATTAGGCGCCCTCCCCCAGGCCGCCGCAATCTATCGTGAGCGCTCGCCGATCTACTTTGTCGATCGCATTCGCGATCCGGTTGCCATCTATCAAGGGGAAGAGGATACCGTTGTGCCACGCGCTCAATCCGATGCTGTGGTGGAGTCCCTGCGCCGCCGCGGTGTACCGCATATTTACCACCTTTACGCAGGCGAGGGGCATGGCTTTCGCAAAAGCGAGACGATCGAACACTTCTATAAAACCGTCGAAGCTTTTCTCCGCGAGCATGTGCTTTTCGGGTGAGGAGACAGGGATCTCATTTCTTCCATAGGTTGGAGGCAGAATCTCCCCTCTCCCGCTGGGAGAGGGGCTTGGGGGTGAGGGAATCTTTCAAGAGGCTGATTCCGTAAGACAGGCATCTCGAGATTAGAATATCTAAGAGCCCTATTTGCTCCGCAATAGGTTGATCCGAATTTGGAGCAATTAACCCTACGTTTTATTCGATGTTTTCTCCGACCTTCGGGCTCCCTCTCAGGAACCCTTCTAGGCGCTCTTTGACCGACGGCCATTCCTCGACAATAATGCTGTAATAAACAGAATGGCGGATGGTGCCATCGGGCAAGATGCGATGGTTGCGTAAAACCCCTTCCTTTACTGCCCCAAGCCGTTCGAGCGCCTGTTGCGAGCGCAGATTGCGCAGATCGGTCTTGAATTGGACGCGGATACAGCCTAAATCTTCAAAGGCGTGTTTGAGCAAAAGGTATTTGCTTTCTGTGTTCACGGCTGTGCGCTGGTAGGCTTTTCCATACCAGGTGCCGCCGATTTCCACGCCGCGGTCGGCCGGGCGGATTTCAAGATAGCGGGTTGCCCCAATTGCCTGCCCGCTGTCAAGATGAACAACCGCAAAGGGCAAATCGCTGCCTCTTTCTTGCCAGGCGAGCATTGTTTCCACCCAGTGACGCATATCCGCTTCTGTCCGCACCCAGCCATAGAGCATATAACGCCAAATATCATCATCCAAGCCCACTTTGCACAGGTCGGGGACATGGGCAAGGGACAATGGCTCAAGGCGCACGACCTTGCCGGATAGAGTGATCGGTTTGATTTGGAACGGTGGTGTAGAAGATGAATGGCTCATCGTTGAAATTATTGAGCCTCGCAAAAAGAAAAGAACGCGTTACAATTCCAATCCAGCATAGGCAAAGAATGCCAATTTGAGGGAGTCCGCTTGCTCGAGATGTTCGCTGTCCTTCGCAATGAAATGAACCAAGTCTCCATCTGCCAGAGGTCCCGCCAGCAGCAACTGTTCCAGCTCCGCCTTTTGCGCTCGCTGCTCAAGCGCACCGTGCGCCTCGCAGCCACTTTGGCTTTCAAGGCTTTCATGCCACCTTCTTCCAAAGCGCGTTTCCAACCGTGCACCGCTGAGGGTGCAGCCCCTTCTCGGATGTCCTTCCCCTCTTGCAACAGTTTGGCAGCAATGCGCCGCCGCATTTCCGATGCTTCAGCACTGCCTTTGGGTCTCATGATTGAAATGATAACCGCTTCGTTCTTTTTGAGATGCAATTTTCAATAATTCTTGGCAAGGCATATTTGCTTGCTGGCGGGCGCTTAAGCCTAGAACCCTTGCCAGTTCATGGTCATCAATCCCTTCGGGATGATTCTGCAAATACAGAATGATACGTTGCTTTACAGTCATGGACTATGTCTCCACAGAAGCAGGCTAACGGCTCGTGCATCAGCCGTGCCGCGAGCGAAGCGGTCGGCTGCAAGCGCTGGTTAGGCGCAACCTGTTCAGGGGAGAGGAACCTACTCTCACAAAAGTTCTAGCAGCTCGTTACGTGTCATCTCGCAATCATGCAGAATCTTCCACATCAACCCTGGGCCAATGGTCTCTCCACGATGAGCGGGGACAACGGTGCGGCGTCCATCGGGATGTTGCAAAAAGTGATGGCTACCTTTGACACGGATCACTTCAAAACCAGCCTTGCGTAACGCACCAATGAGTTCTTGCCCCTTGACGCGCGGCAGTCTTGTCATACTTCAACCCAGATGCGTTGAATGCCTATAAATTCCTGAGGCGAGACCGTTTCGCCTTCAACTTCCAGGTACAACTCAATTGCTTCCCGAATACGTTTCATCAAGGTATCCAACGACTTAGCTTGGGTATGACAGCCGCGCAATTCGGGGACGCTGGCTACATAGTAACCTTCGGCGTCACGTTCGATAATCACGTTAAAGGCTCTCGTCATCTTTCTTCATTCCATTCTATTCTGCTGTGTGGCTTCAAGAGTTGCGCCTAACGGTTGGTTTTAGCGGCAGCGGCGGGGTAGGCAAGACTCCTTTGCCTATACTCAACTTGGCTGGCACGCGGCGCATACCTTCAGCGGCGAAGCCGCTGTCCGCTGCAAACGGTGTTAGGCGGCTTTTGTCTCATATTCCTCACTCACTTTGACATACCTGCGTTGCTCCCAAATCACTTACGTTAATGTAATAGCCAAACAACTTTGTCATGTCGCTTATATCATATGCGATCTCACCTGTAATTGTATAAACATTTTTGGTGTTTGAAAAGGTATACTTACCGTCCACTGTGCCTACGGTAAGTAATGAGGGATAGACCTTTCCACGAAATGTTTGAGTGAACTGGAAGGTGATTGAAATGGTTCTCGTAACTGTTCCCGTTTCAGTGGGAATGCCAATCTGAAGCGCACCAACGAGATCGCCCTCTGGTTGTCCTGCAAGAGCAATAATATTTGGTGGATAACTGTCTTGCGATGCACGCATCTTAACTGTGGTGGGGATACATTCAAGCAGGAAAGTAGACGCTACTTGCGTTGCAGCACTACCTGCTGCTTTCGGGAA